>JAYSYH010000240.1:0-13261 GCA_043716645.1 Betaproteobacteria bacterium
GCGACGGCGGCGTTCAGGCCGGCTTCGAACTGGCGCCGCACGAAGGCCTCGCGCATGCCGGCCAGCAGCGCGTCCCACTGCGCCTGCGGCACCTGCCGCACCTGCCGCGTCAGGCCGCGGCCCACGCTGCCGGCTTCCAGCGGCTACGCCAGCGCCGCGCAACCCGGCGCAACCGCTGCAACACCGGCGCCTGGCTTTGCGGCTCAGCGTTTCGAGGTGGCCGGAGCGGTGCGGGCGGACTGGTGGACGCTGCTGCAGTCACCGCTGCTGAATCGAACCATCGAGCAAGCTCTGGCCGTCAACCCCAACTTGCAAGCAGCGCAGGCGGCGCTGCGTTCAGCCCAGGCGCTCGTCGATGCCCAGCGCGGCTACGCCTAGCTGGCGCTGGAACTGGTGCAGCGCCAGCTGAACCTGGGTTATGCATCGCGGCTGGATGTGGCCAATCAGGCTCAGGCGTTGGCGCAAGCCAAGGCCGCACTACCGCCCTTGCGCAAGCAACTGGAGCAGAACTGCGAACTGCTGCGTGCGCTGGCCGGTGCGGTGCAGGACACCGACGTGCCCGCTTTCGACATGGACCAGCTGGTGCTGCCGAGCGAACTGCCGCTGACGCTGCCTTCGCAGTTGGTCGAACAGCGCCCCGACGTCCGCGCGGCCGAAGCGCAGTTGCAGGCGGCAAGTGCGCAGGTGGGCGTGGCACGCGCGGCACGGCTGCCGCAATTCAGCATGTCGGCAGACGTCGGCAGACGTCGGCGGGGCAGCTTCCAGCATCGGACAGATGTTCTGGAGCAGTGACCGCTTCTTCGACCTGGCGCTGAGCATCACGCAGCCGATCTTCGACGCCGGCACGTTGAAAAGCCGCGAACGCGCAGCCCAGGAGTGGTGCTGGGCGGCGGGTGGTGGAATTGCCCGAGCCCGACATCAGCGTCAGGGGCAGCGGCATTTGGGTCTGTGGACGCCAAGCCGAACACCGCCTGGAGCCCCAGGTTGGAAGTCACGTCAGACTGATGGTGGTGGCGTTGGACGCCGGCCCGGCGGCCAGCGAGGCAGGCGGGTTCCGCTTTGGTGCCGCCCATGGGCGCTTGGATGTCGCCGCCTTCCCGCCAGGCCCGTGCAGTCACCGAATTCTTCAAACAGCGTAAAGGCTAGGTTTACCGCGTATTCCCAGAACCGAGCAGGCGTGCTTAGATAGCGCCGCCCGATCACATCGACCTGTTCACCTGCAGTCTTGGTGAGACGCCGCTGCCATGTCGGACCGGATCGATACAGCGCCATCCGAGCAGTCAGCGCGCTGTTCTCACAGGAGAATACCCATGCTGCTCAAACTGGATCGTCGCCTTGTATCGCTCGCAACTGCCTTCTTCGCCTGCAGTGCCGCAGGCCCGGCGTTGGCTGACCGAGATGACGAAGTTGGCAGAAACGACGAGGGCCTGTGGCTGTCGGCGGGTCAGGGCACCAAGAACACCCGCTTCCAGGCAGAAGAAGAACGTATTTCCGCGCGCAATGTCGGGCGCCTGGGAACCAAGTGGACGTTCACCACCGAAGGCGAGGTCTCGGCCACACCCGCTGTCGACGGCAAGCGGGTGTACGTACCCGACTGGAAGGGCAACCTCTATGCGGTGGACCGCAAGACCGGTTTGCAGGTCTGGTCGACGAAAATCGCTGCCGCCACGGGCGTGCCCAACGATTTCGCGCGCGCCACGCCAGCCATTTCGGGCCGTTACCTCGTCGTCGGCACGCAGGGCAAGAACGGCGGCGGTGGCAACTTGCTGGCCTACGACACCCAGACCGGCGCATTGCTGTGGAAGACCCAACTCGACAGTCATCCGTTTGCCATCATCACGCAGTCGGCCACGGTCAGCGACGGCGTGGTGTACGTTGGCGTAGCGTCCAGCGAAGAGGGCATCGCGGCCTTCGTTCCGGGCTATCCGTGCTGCAGTTTCCGCGGCAGCATGGCGGCCGTCGATCTGGCCAGCGGCAGCCTGCTCTGGCGAACCTTCATGGTTCCAACCGGCTACTCGGGCGGTGCCATCTGGGGCAGTTCTCCAGCGGTGGACACCAAGCGCAAGCAGGTCTACATCGCCACGGGCAACAATTACTCGGTGCCGCCAGCAACCCTGGCTTGCGTCGCCGCGGCGGGCAGTGATGTTGCGGCGATCAAGGCGTGCATTCCGTCCGACAACCTGGTGGACTCGATCGCCGCGCTGGACCTCGCCACCGGCAAACGGAAGTGGGCAACAGCCGCGCTGCCCTTCGATGCCTGGACGGTGGGGTGCTTGTACGGCGCCTTTGGTCCCAATTGCCCACAGCCTGCAGGCCCCGACTACGACTTCGGTCAAGAGCCTGCTCTGTTTTCGGTCAAGGGCCTGGGCAGCCAGAAAGAACTGGTGGGCGCGGGGCAAAAGAGCGGGCAGTACTGGGCGCTGGACCCCGACACCGGGGCGGTGAAGTGGGTCAGTCAGGCGGGGCCCGGCGGCACCGGCGGTGGCTTGCAGTGGGGTTCGGCCGTGGACGACCGGCGCGTCTACACCGCCAACAGCAACAGCAACGGCAAGCCGACAACCGTGCGCGGCAATGTAGTCACTACGGGCGTGTGGAGCGCGCTCGACAAGGCCACCGGTGCGGTGATCTGGCAGCAGACAACGCCTTCCGGGCGGACCGGTGGCGTTCTGGGCACCACGGCGGGTCCGGTCACTACCGCCAACGGCGTGGTCTTCGGCTGCTCGCTCGACGCGCTGGGCTACATGTACGCGCTGGACGGTGCCACCGGCAACATCCTGTGGCAGTACGCCAGCGGCGGCTCTTGCCTGTCGGGCGCTGCAATTTCCAAGGGCGAGGTCTTCTGGGGATCGGGTTACACGAACTTCGGTGCGGGCACCTTCAACAACAAGCTGTACGCGTTCGAGATCAAGTGACGCCGGCGAGGGACAAGGGCCCGGCCGGTCACAAGCGCGCTGGGCGACCTGATCCGTGCATATCGCGCATCTGACCCTGGCGCGCATCGCTACGGCCGGCCAGCATCTCGACGTACGCGTCCAGCGCGGCCTGGGCGCCACGGTGCTCGGCAATCTGCACCCAACTCACGTGCTCGACCTGGTGAATGAACGCAGCCCAGGCTGCTGGCTGCGGCGGGCGCAGGCTGAAGTGGTCGCACAGGCGGTCTGCGCGACTGCCCAACCGATGGGTCAGTCCCACCCACCATCCGCGCCCCCGGCATCGGCGGCTGCGGCATCCCCGCCCCAACCGTCCCCGGTGCCGAAATCCACCGGCCGCTCCTCAAGCACTTGCGCGGCGGTGTTCTCGTCAAGGCGTTCGTCGGACAGGTTCGATCCGAGACCGCGCGATGCTTCCGGGAAAAGCTGACTGCCGTCGGAGTGGCGGTGATCGGTCAGCAGCTTCTCGGCCAGCATCCCTGCGGCGACGCCGCCCGCGACGGCCAAGCCCGTGCCGAGCAGGCCACGACCGGCAGACGGCGCGGGTGGGTAAGCAGGCCCATAAGCGCCCGTTGAAGCGCCCAGTGAAGAGCCCAGTGAAGAGCCCGTTGACGCGCCAGTAGCAGCCCCTGCCGGCGTGGCCGATGGCGGGTATGCCGGCGCACCCATCGGGGCTGGCGACGGACTTCGGTTGCTGAAGGACCGCCAAGCCACCACGCCCACCGCCGCCAGACCCATCCCCCAGACCCAGTTCGGCACACCCGAGCCGCGTTCGGGTGGCGCGGCTGGATACAAGGCCGGCACCGATGCCGGCTGCCGGGTTGCCTGCCGCTGCTCAGCCGCCTGCTCGCGCTCCAGCGTCTGTTCAAAGATCCGGAACTTCTCAGGCTGTGTGAACTGCAGCTTCGGGTCGATCGCCTTAGCACGCGCTGCCTGTGCGGCAGCCATCGTGAATTGGCGGTTGTGCGCGAGGATTTCGGCGTAGATGTAATGCGCCCGCGCACTGCCAGGCTTGGCCGCTATCACGTCACGCATCATGTCTTCGGCTTGGGCGTAGTTGCCCTTGGCGATCTCGGCCTGCACGGCATCCACGTTCGGCAAAGCCGAAGCCGCGAAAGCCAGACAGGCAAGAATTGCCGCAACGGCGAAACGCTTCATGGTGCCTCCTGGGCGGGTTAATCTGCGCAGATATATGTGGCACCGCAGCCCGCAGATTCAAGCCGGCATGGCGTTCTTGCAGGAGACAGCATGTTGGACGTCGTCCGTCAGATCAGGGAATTTAACGCCGGGCGCGACCCCGAGCGACTGGCCATGAAATACCGCGCCATGCGCGCCAGTCCGTTCGCCTTTCTGCGCGGTAGCTGTCATTTGTTCTATGCCCGGCTACCCCAACGCGGCATCTTCAAGTCGGCGCCAGCGGCATGGGCTTGCGGCGATCTGCATCTGGAGAACTTCGGCAGTTACAAGGCCGACAACCGACTGGTCTATTTCGACATCAACGACTTCGACGAGGCTGTGCTGGCGCCCGCAAGCTGGGACTTGGTGCGCCTGTCGACCAGCTTGCTCGTCGGTGCGGGCAGCCTCCAGGTGAGCCATCACGAGGCCCAAGGTTTTTGCCAGCTTCTGCTGGAGGCCTATGGCGCTGCCCTGACGCAGGGCAAGGCTTACTGGGTTGAGCGGGATACCGCCCAGGGACTGGTGCGCGGCCTGCTCGACGGCTTGCGTGAACGCCAACGGGTCCGATTTTTGAACTCCCGAACGGTGCTCAAGCACGGCATGCGCATGCTGCGAGCCGACGGGAAGAAGGCCTTGCCGGCCAGCGCACAACAGCGCTCGGCCGTCATCGCATTCATGCAGGACTTTGCCCAGCGCCAACCCTACCCGGATTTCTACAAGGTCCTGGACGTCGCCCGCCGCATTGCGGGCATGGGCAGTCTCGGCGTCGATCGCTTTGCCATCCTGGTGCAAGGCAAGGGCGGACCCGATGGCCATTACGTCCTCGACCTGAAGCAGGCCTTGCCTTCTTCGTTGTTGCCCCATCTCACACTGCGGCAGCCGGCGTGGAAATCAGAGGCCCATCGCGTGGTGGCCGTGCAGCGCCGCATGCAGGCGGTGCCGATGGCCTTTCTGCAGCCGGTGCGCTTTCTCGAAGCCGCCTATGTGCTGCGTGCCCTGCAGCCCAGCGAGGACCGGATCACCTTGAACGGCGCCCAACAGAGCCGCGAAGCGCTGGAGCAGGTCATCGTTACCTTGGGCCGCCTGCTCGGCTGGACCCAGCTGCGCAGTGCCGGTCGCGAAGGGTCGGCCTCAGCCGACGAGCTGATCGATTTCGGCCGCCGCCAGAAGTGGAAGACCCGGCTCCTGGACGCTACGCAGGCCATCGCTGCGCAAGTGGCCCAAGACGCCGAGGTCTATAACCAGGCGTGGGACGAAGGGCTGTTCAGGGGCTGAAGAGAGTGTCGCGCGCATCGATCGGCCTGCCGGCCCCGGTATCCGCTCGGCGGGATCGCGTTGGCGGGATGGTGGCGCCGGCCTGTGCGTGGCCGGCTTGCTGCTGCCGGAAGCCGTGGGCGTTCCTTCACGGAAGCTGCATCCAGCGAGGCGCGGCATCAAGAATGACCTGCGGAGCTTGGCTTCTGTTGGCCAGCGAACCGCGTTCTGCCAAATCCACCACCCACGATCTTCAAGCACATGAAGCTCGACAGCCTTGCTGATTGCTCCGAAGACCCGCAGTACAGCCCCGAAGAGCGGGCAGCGGCGGCATCACGCAGCACCTGGGTCAGTGTCGGCGGCAACTTGGTCCTGCCCATCACGCAGGTCGCCGTCGGCATCCTGGCCAAGTCACAGGGCCTGGTGGCGAACGGCATTCATTCACTCTCTGATCTGGTGGCGGACTTCGTGATGCTGTTCGCCAGCCATCACGCCAAGAAAGACGCGGACGAGGACCTCCCCTACGGCCATCAGCGCTTCGAGACTGCGGCTTCGCTGGTGTTCAGCGCGCTGCTGCTGGCGGTCGGCATTGACATGCTGTGGTCGGCGTTCCACAAGCTCGTAGAGCCTGATCTCGTCCAGCAGGCCCACACCGTGGCCCTGTGGGGCGTCGGTGGCGCGCTCATCGCCAAGGGACTGCTCTTGCGCTACATGCTGTCGGTGGCCAAGCGGGTGAAGTCCAGCATGCTGGTAGCCAACGCGTGGCACGCGCGGTCAGACGCGGTCAGACGCGGTCAGACGCGGCATCGTCGCTGGTGGTGGGCATCAGCATCATCGGCAATCTGGCGGGTTACCCCATCCTCGACCCGATGCAAGATGGGCGACATGATCGTTGTCGATGCGCACATCGAGGTCGATGCCGCCATCGGCGTCGAGGCCGAGCATGACATTGCCGTTGAAGCGCGACAGCGGGTTTTGCAGCGCCACCGTGTGCTGAGCCTGATGACGCACGTGGACCCTGGGCGCCGGCCCGACCTGGATCACGCAGGAGCGGCCGTGCCCGCCAGCTGATGGTCGATCTCGTTCGGGATCGCGAAACACCTGCGGTCGCCGCCGGGCTGAGCGACGCCGAAGCACGCCAGCGTCTGGCCAAAGACGGCCCGAACGAATTGCCGGTGTCCAAGCCACGCAGCGTGCTGAGATTGGCGCGCGAGGTCGCGTCCGAACCGATGTTCCTGCTGCTGGTGGCTTGCGGCGGTATCTACATGCTGCTGGGTGACAGGCAGGAAGCGCTGATGCTGCTGGGCTTCGTCTTCGTGGTCATGGGCATCAGCTTCGTGCAGCAGCGGCGCAGCGAGCGTTCGCTGGAAGCGCTGCGCGACCTGTCGAGCCCGCGTGCCCTCGCCCTTCGGGACGGCACTCCAGTGCACATCGCGGCCCGTGATCTCGTGGTGGGCGACATGGTTCTGCTTGCAGAGGGCGACCGCATACCAGCAGACATCCACCTCGTCGAGGTCTCGAATTTGGCCGTCGATGAATCGCTGCTGACCGGGGAGTCGGAACCCGTCGTGAAGGAGGCGTCCACAGGGCCCGCGGACGGCACCCAGCAAGGCACACCGCGGGAAGGCGCGGACAAATGTCAGGCCTTCTCCGGCACGCTGGTCACGCGCGGCACGGCGCGCGGCGCTGTCGTGGCGACTGGTGAACGCAGCGCCCTGGGTCGCATCGGGCTCTCGCTTGCAGGAATCGTCGTAGAGACCACCCCGATCCAGCAAGAGACGCGCCGGGTCGTCAAGGTCGTTGCGCTGGTCGGCCTGACCCTGGCCGCTGCGCTGGCGATCGCCTACTGGATCGCACTGGGTGACTGGCTGCACGGCCTGCTGGCAGGTCTGACACTGGCCATGGCAATCCTGCCGGAAGAGCTTCCGGTGGTGCTGACCTTGTTCCTCGGGTTGGGCGCCTGGCGCCTGGCGCGTGAAAAGGTGTTGGCGCGAAGCATCCCGGCCGTGGAGTTGCTGGGTGCCACAACGGTGCTGTGCGTCGACAAGACCGGAACGCTGACGGCCAATCGCATGACCGTGCGACGGCTTTGGACATCGCAAGCCGCATTTGACACGGCGGCCGCCAGCACGGGCCCATTTTCTGAGGAACTGCACGGCGTCCTGGAGTACGCGGTGCTGGCCGGTCATCGCCGCGCCTTCGATCCCATGGAGACCGCCATTGGTGAGGCCGGCAAGCGCCTGCTGGCCAATACCGAACATCTTCACAGCGACTGGACGCTGGTTGACGACTACTCGCTGTCGCCCGAGATGCTGGCCATGTCGCGCGTGTGGCAGTCGCCGGACCAAGCCGAGCGGCTGATCGCCGCCAAGGGCGCGCCCGAGGCCATCGTCGACCTTTGCCACCTCGATGCGGCGCAAGGCGCTGCCATCACCCTGCAGGTCCATGCGATGGCGGGCGACGGTCTGCGCGTGCTGGGAGTTGCCTGGGCAAGCTTTCCAACAGGTGAACTGCCCGCCCAGCAGCACGACTTCAGCTTCGAATTCCTTGGACTGATCGCGCTGGAAGACCCGGTGCGGCCGGACGTGCCAGGGGCCATTGCCGAATGCCACGCCGCCGGCATCCGCGTGGTGATGATGACGGGTGACCATCCGGCCACCGCTGTTTCGGTGGCCCGTCAGGCTGGCCTGAGCACCGACGCCCCGGTCATCACGGGAACCGAGCTTGCGAAGTTGAGTGATGAAGCGCTCACTGAACGGCTGGGCGAAACGCACATCGTCTGCCGGGTCCAGCCCGATCAGAAGCTGCGCCTGGTGCGGGCGTTCAAGGCGCGCGGCGACGTGGTGGCGATGACCGGCGACGGTGTGAACGATGCACCGGCGCTCAAGGCCGCTGACATCGGCGTGGCCATGGGCGCACGCGGCACCGAGGTGGCCCGTGAGGCTGCAGCACTCGTGCTGCTGAACGACGACTTCTCGTCCCTCGTGACGGCGGTGCGTTATGGCCGTCGCGTCTTCGCCAACTTGCGCAAAGCGATCGTGTTCGTGGTCGCGGTGCACGTGCCCATCGTCGGCCTGTCCATCGTGCCAGTTATGTTCGGCTGGCCGATGCTGCTGATGCCGGTCCACATCCTGTTCCTGCAACTCATCATCGACCCGGCGTGTTCGGTGGTCTTCGAGGCCGAACCGCTGGAGCCCGACGCCATGCAGTTGCCGCCACGCAGGTCGGACCAGAAGCTCTTCGACAAGGCCGTGATGGTTCGCGGGCTTTGGCAGGGCGCGGGACTGCTGCTGCTCCTGCTCGCCGTGTACGCGGGGGCCAGAGCCTGGCTGCACACAGACGGCCAGCGCGACGACATCGCTCGGGCGCTGACCTTTGTCGTGCTGGTCTTGTCCAACCTGGGCCTCATCCATGCCAACCGTGCCTGGGGACGAACAGTCTTGTCGGGCAACCCTGAATCCAACAGGCAATTCGGCTGGATCGCCGCTGGCACGGTGGTGGTGCTCGGCATCGCGCTGAGCGTGCCCGTGATCAGTCGCCTGTTCTCGTTCGCCGCTCCGCCACCCGTCATGCTGCTGGCGGCCTTGGGTGCAGCCTTGCTCAGCATGGTCTGGTTCGAAGGCGTCAAGCGATTCCAGCGCCAGCGCCAGCGCATAGAGCACGCCGTTTGAACCCGCACCCACGCGATGAATGCCACTGGGACCAAGGTCATGGCGATCGTTCTGGCGAGGCCGAAAACCTAATGGGCCTTCATTTCGTCCGCACCAAGACCCTGGCCGATGGCGACGACTGCTGCAACAACTACATCGCCGGTCCAGGCTTCACGGAACGGGCGCGGCCTCAACGTCATCACACCCGGCTATACCGGCAAAGATGCCCAGAACCATCCCTTTGGCATCGACAACAGCTATCAGGTGTACGACACCGATGGTTCGTACAACAACGCCTACATCGGCATGACCACGGCCAACGCCAAGGCCCTTGGCGAGACGTTCGCGTCGGGCAGCCGGGACGGCAGCATTTACTTCAATGCCGACGCCGATTACGACTTCAACCCCAGCGACGGCGTCAGCGCGGGTCAGTTTGACTTCGTCGCTCTCGCAATCCACGAGATCGGGCATGCGTTGGGCTTCGTCAGCGGCGTGGACAGCTACGACCAGCTGGGCGGCCCGAACGGCAACGCCTATGGCTACGACTGTGGTGGTTTCCAGTGCCAGGACTGGCCGGCCAACGACGACTGGTTCGGCACCACGCTCGATCTGTTCCGCTACAGCCGCGATCCCGGCCATCTGGTTTCAGCCAGCAACGCCCCAACGCTGACCTGGGCACCCGGTATCGAGAGCTACTACTCGGCCGATGGCGGCGCACACAACCTGGGCAATTTCTCCACCGGCGGCTACAACGGCGACGGCCAGCAGGCCGGACATTGGAAAGCCCCTGTCGCTGCGCCGTTTTGTTCCGGTTTTCTGGGCATCATGAATCCCATTTTTTGCCAAGGCTACGGTGGGACGGTGAGTGAGCTCGACTTCGCTGCGCTGGACGCCATCGGCTACAACTTTAATTTTGGTGCGGATGGCCCCAAGGGCTTTTCCACGGCGAACATTTATCGCCAATTCGGTGCTGCACAGGATCCAGATTCGGCGGTTCCGGAGCCCACCACGTGGGCGCTCGTCATCGGCGCGCTCGGCACGATGGGTGCAGTGACCCGTCGCCGTCGGACGGTTCGGGCGGCCCCCTGAACGAACTGAATCGCATGTCAGCCAACTGACGCCGCCGGGCCTCACGCCTTGGCGGCGTTTTTCTTTCATGCTCACTGCCAGGTCTGCCCCGGCCTCAGGCCGAACTCGGCTGTTCGTTGGCGGCGAACGTCGTCAGTCCTCGTTGCAAGGGGACTGCTGAGCTGCATGCTCAGCGCGAATCGACAGCCGACGACAGACAGATTCAAGCGCGTCGGGTGCCGTGTTCTGCCGTGTTCTGCCGTGTTCTGCCGTGTTCTGCCGTGTTCAGGGTGCCATGGGAAAGGAGAAAGGGTGTTTGAAAATCCTATCCTCCATCGACGCGGACTTCGACGTTCTCGAGCGGGTTTGCAGGACAGGGTTTGGGCTTCCGGCCAGCGCACTCCCCGTTGGCTCAGGGTGGCAGGAAGGCACGCCCAGCCTCAATCGGCAGCTACCATTCCGACCTTATAAAAGCCCATCAAGCCCGAATGATGCGACCCGCCCACGCTTCCTTTTGCTTGACGTTGACTTCGTGCGTGGCCGCTTTTTCCTTGGCATCCGGCGCCCACGCGCAGGTCAGGGCTGACGCCGCTGCAGGTGCGGCATCGGCTCCGACGACGGCCGGCGGGTCGCCTATCTCGGTAACTGGCGGCGGCGGTGGACGGTACAACCTGCCCACCCGCTACGAACATTCGCGGCCCGAAGTGGATGGGGCTGAAATCACCGTCACCAAGAAGAACAGTGTGGTGCGTTTGGACTTGCAGCCCACCATCATCGACGGCAACCAGCGCTTGATCTTCAACGCATTGCCGGGCCTGAACCTCGCCGAGCAGGCCAACCCAGTGCAGTTGAACGTTTCCTACCGGGGCATCGGTAACCCGCAGGAATCGGAATACGTGTTGTCGTTGCTGGACGGCATTCCGATTGCAACCGACTGGATCGCCGTACCCACTACCTATTTACTGCCAGTACCGCAGACCGTGCAGTCGCTGCAACTGGTGCGCGGCGGGTCCAGCCTGCTTTACGGCCCGCAGCCGGGGCCGGTGCTGGCCTACACCAGCAAGCGTCCACAGGCTGGAAAAGCTGTCTACGGCACGACCGAACAGGTGGGTGGTTCCAATGGCTTGTTCTCCAGCTTCAACAGCGCGGGTGGGCGCTCGGGTGAATGGGAATACCTGGCCAACTACGCCTATCGCCAGTCTGATGGCCAACGCCAAAATGGCGACTACAAGGTCCACGCTGGAGATGTCTACCTGGGCTATGACCTGGGCCGAGGCAACAAACTCGGTCTTGATCTGCGTGGCTACTCGGTGGACAGTGGCTTGGCCGGATTGCAGACCGTTCAGCAGTTCAATGCCAAGCCGGCAACAACCGCGACACCGAACGACCGCGAGTGGATAGACCGTACCAGTGCCGCCTTGCGTGTCAACTTCCAGCTGAACGAAGGCCTGTCGTTAGACGGCAAGGTGTGGAGCGGCGCGCAGCGCCTGAGCACCCGTGCGGTGGGCGCCACCATCACCGCGCTGACCAACCAGCGTTACCACTTCAACGGCATCGACGCGCGCTTCAAGCAGCGCCTGTCGCGCAGTGAATGGCTGACCTTCGGCTACACCGGCTACGTTTCCGGCGGCCCGTGGCACGTCAACACCGGCGCCAACCCGCTGGTGGCGCGTGACGACACCAGCGCGCCGCTAACTTACTCCAACGACCGCCAGACCCACTACAGCGCGGTCTTCGTCGAAGGTGTCTGGCGCTTTCCGGCGTTCCACATCGTGCCTTCGGCGCGATTGGAGCGCATCGTGGTGGCCGCTGCGGAAACGGTGGCCACCGGGCATCCGACCAATCTGATCCATCGCAGCATCAGCCGCACCGTGCCGTTGTTCGGCCTGGGCATCGGGAACGACTTTGGGAAGGGCAACGAAACTTACCTCAACATTTCGCAGGGCTACCGCCCTGTGCGATACCAGGAATTTGCCAGCCCCAATGGCAACTTCAACAGCGCGAATGAACCCGACCCCACCCGCTATTTGACTTACGAGGCGGGCGTTCACGGCTGGCCGCTGGTCGGGGTTTTCTACAGCGTCAGCGTGTTCCAGGTGAACGCCGTCAACAAGATCGAGAGCCAGTCGAGTGGTATCCCGGGGCAATCGGTCAATGTCAATTCCGGCAACGCGCGCAGCCGTGGTCTGGAACTGGAATTCAGCTACGACCTGCTGCGCCTGTTGGACAGCCAGCCGGCCCGCCACCGACTGGCGCTATCGGTCAACAGCAGCCTTCTGGATGCCAAGATCACCCAGAGCAGGACGCTGGTGTTTGCCGGTGGCCCCACGCTGGCCGGCAACACCTTGGCCTACGCGCCACGCTACATCGTCAAGGCCGGGTTGACCTACACCCACTCAAACGTCCTTAAAGTGGCCTTCAACGGCCAGGCTACAGGCTCGCAGTATTGGGCTGACAACAATCAGCCACGCACCACCAGCGGTGTTGAGGTGACGCCGGCCAAGATACCGGCTTATGCCGTCTTCGACCTCTCGGCCGATTACACCGTGCTGCCCAAACTTCGGCTTCTGGCCAGTGTCAGCAATCTAACCAACAAGCGCTACTACTCGCGCGTGTTTTTCGTCAACGGGGGCATTGAACCGGCGAAGAGCCGCACCTTCCAGGCTGGCGCAGCGGTCGATTTCTGACCGCTGTTCGCGGCTATGCAAGCGGTAAGCCGGCTGAACAGCCAATCCCACATGTGGGGCGCTAAGGGGCATCCCCGCGCTGGATCGCGCGTTGCCGCCAGGGTCTCGGCAGGCCGTTCAAGCAAAAAGTTAGGCCTTGGAAACACACAGTGCGGAGTGCTTTCCGAGTGTCGCCGGGCTCGCTCCGGCCGGGGGAGAATTCGCAGGCCGGGGTGGGGCTGGGACGGCGCGCGACCTGCCTGACTGTTCGACAATGGCGGCAGTACGCCACCTGAACCGACGCCGCCACTCCCGATGCCGCACCTGATGCCGATTCTTCTGCTGGCCGCCTGTGCGCTGGCGCTGGGCTGGATTCTGGTTCCGTTCTACGGTGCCATCCTGTGGGGCGTCATCATCGGCATGCTGTTCGCGCCCCTGTACCGGCGCCTGCGGGTGCGCCTGAAGCGGCGCCGCAACGCTGCGGCCGGGATCACCTTGCTGGCCGTGCTGGTGATCG
>JAYSYH010000025.1:0-2517 GCA_043716645.1 Betaproteobacteria bacterium
TATTTTTCGATCAGGACCGCGTCGTTGCCGAAACTGTTGACAGCTTCGCGCTTGCACGATGCCAGCGCGGCATCGAAGTCCGCCGCCCGTTCCACCACCCGCATTCCCTTGCCGCCGCCGCCCGCGCTGGCCTTGATCAGCACCGGATAGCCGATCCCGTCCGCCTCTCGTCTCAGCAGCGCGGCGTCCTGGTTCGCACCGTGGTAACCGGGCACCAGCGGCACGCCGGCTTGCTCCATCAGTCGCTTCGATTCCGCCTTCAGTCCCATCGCCTTGATCGCCGAAGGCGTAGGGCCGATGAACACCAGCCCCGCATCGGCGCACGCCTGCGCGAATTCGTCGTTCTCGCTGAGGAAGCCATAGCCCGGATGGACTGCCTGGGCCCCGGTCGACCTGGCCGCCTCGATCATTCGCTCCCAGCGCAGGTAGCTGTCCCTGGGCGCGCTGCCGCCAATGTGCACCGCCTCGTCGCAGGCATAAACATGCTTTGCGTGCGCGTCCGCATCGGAATACACGGCCACTGTGCGCACCGCCATCCGGCGCGCGGTGGCCGCCACGCGGCAAGCGATTTCACCGCGGTTGGCGATCAGGATCTTGTTGAACATCGAATTTTCCCCGGGACAGGCCCTCGCCTGAAAAAAAGCGCCTCAGGCCCCGCAGGACGGCGCGCAGGAACTTCACCAGCACCACCATCAGCAGCACGGCGATCACCAGCGTCACGGCCAGCGCCACCGCGAACAGCGCCGGATGGGTGGCGGAAAGCCAGAGCATGAAGACGACGAAGCCGTCTTCCATCAGCGACACCGCAATATTCGAAAACGGCTCCGGCGAGGTGTTGACCGCAGCGCGGGTGGTCATCTTGGCGGCGTGGCTGGTCGCGGCCAGGCTGCCACCGAGCAGCGCCGCGATCCAGCCCATGGCGGTGCTGTCGGCGCCGAGCGCGCCAGCAGCCAGCGCCGCGCCAGCCGGAATGCGGATCACCGTGTGGATCGCGTCCCAGACCGTGTCGAGCAGCGGGATTTTGTCAGCGAAGAACTCGACCAGCAGCATGAAGCCACTGGCCGCCATCACGCCGGGATGCTGCAGCATCTGCAGCCCGTGCGGCAGGCTGATCCAGCCCATGAAACCGGCAGCGCCGACCAGGAACACCGACGCGTACAGGCGGATGCCGCTGGCCCAGCCCAAAGCGGCGGCCAGCGCCAGCAATTGCGGTGCATCGAGCAGATGGCTGAAGGCATTCATGGCACTTTGGTCTCATCGTTGCGCGGTACAAGGTCGGTGCGCGGCGAAATCGGCACCGACGCTGGCGTGCCAAATTTCGCAAATGCGGGCTGCACCTGATGCGGCATTCCGATCGCGCTCAGAAAGCGGCTGAGCTCCGGCTGCCAAATTGCCGTGCCGGCGCGCGAGCCGAACAGGCCGTGAGAATCCGCGCCGAACCTGCCGTAGGCCACCAGCTGTGCCTGGCCGCCGGCGGCGTTGTACTGATCGAACATGGCGTGAAAGGTGGGCGGGTCGAAGAAGCTGTCGTTGTCGCCGTAAAACCAGATCGACGGCAGTCGGGTGTCGCGCGCGTAGCTGGCGGCGCCACCTGCAAGTGCCTCCTTCCAGTTTGGACACTGCTCCTGGCGCAGCCCGCCAGCGAAGTTGACCAGCCCCCTGACACCAGGGTAGTTTTGCCGACCGAATGCCAATGTGGTCCAGCCACCGTGCGATTGCCCGACCACCAGCATCCGGTCCTTGTCGGCCCAAGGCTGCGCTGCAACGTCATCGAGCACCGCCTTCACGTCTTCCGCCTGCACGCGGCCGTTGCTCTCCACGTTGCAGCCCCCGCCGATGTAACTGCCGCCAGACTTTGAAAAACCCTGGCGCATCGGCACCACAACCGCATAACCACGCTGTAGGAAATAGCGTGCCGCTTGGGCCGGTCGGTACCGGGCCTGAAAGCGCGGATCGCCGCTTGCCTTGCCATGGTTGATCACGACAACCGGAAACGGGCCGGCCTCGTCTGGCAGGTAAACAGTGGTTTCAAGCGCGACGCCGAAGGCGCCGGGTTTGCGAACCGTCCGCACAGTTTCGTTCAGGGTGCTGTCGGTTTCTGGCGCCTGCGCAAATACGCAGGCAGCTGCGAAAAGCAACAGGGAGAAAGCAGTGACTTTATGGTTCATGGTCTATCGCGCGCTCAGTAACGTTTCGCCACTTCTTCGAGCATCACCTCGGTGGCACCGCCGCCGATTGCGAGCACTCGCGCGTCGCGCCAGAGCCGCTCGATCGCGGACTCGCGCATGTAGCCCATGCCGCCATGGAACTGCTGGCAGGTCTGCACCACTTCGTTGACCAGCTCCCCGGTCAGTGCCTTCAGCATCGACACGTCCTGCACGATGTCGTGGCCCTGCGTCACACGCCAGGCGCAGTGGTACATGAACTGGCGCGCGGCGCGCGTCTTGGCGTCGGCCATCGACAACCGCTGCCGGATCGTCTGGTTGCTCCACAGTGGCGCGCCGAACGCCTGCCGCT
>JAYSYH010000241.1:0-13130 GCA_043716645.1 Betaproteobacteria bacterium
TCTGCGCCTTCTGCGCCTTCTGCGCCTTCTGCGCCTTCTGCGCCTTCTGCGCCTTCTGCGCCTTCTGCGCCTTCTGCGCCTTCTGCCGCTGCCGGGCCGTCCGCGGCGTTTACGGCGTTTACGGCGTCTACGGCGGCCCCACCGAGTTCAGCGACGGGTTGCCGCTCGCCATCCCTGACCGCCGCCTTGCTGTCAACCGCAAGCTCGGCGGGCGCGTCGGCGTCCGGGGCCTGCACATCGGGACGGGGCTCACGGCGGCGCTTGGGGGCCGCCGCGACGGCCTTGCCCGCTGGCGCCTCCACACGCGCTGCCTCTGGCTGCGGCGCATCGGCGTCGGCCGGTGCATCAGCTGACGCAGGCACGGCGTTCGCGGTGTCCTCAACGCCCTCAACGACAGCCGCCGTCCTGCGCGGGGCGCGCTTGCGCTTGGGTTTTTCCGCCGACACTTCGACGCCAGCGTCGGAAGCCGAGTTGTCCGACGGCAGGGGTTCGGCTTCAGAAGGGTTCATGCGGGTGGGCTTTGGGTGGGGTTTCAGTGGAAAGGTCCGGGGAACCCGGTGCCGAGGTTGGGGTCAGGCTGTGAGCGGGTACGGCGCCGCCGTTGTTGGTCCCTACCCGATCAGCTTCGAAGTCTGCTTCACTGTCGATGTCCAGCGGCAAGCTGCCCTGGTGGTCGTCAATGAGCGGCGGCGCAGTGGCTGCCAGCGCTGCCATAGCTTGTGGGGACAGGCTGGCGGCGCCACTGGACCCCGAGATGGCGGGCAGCTGGTCCAGACTGGTCAGGCCCAGATCATCCAGAAACGGTTTCGTGGTCGCGTACAGCGCCGGGCGACCCGGCGCCTCGCGGTAGCCAATGGCTTCGATCCAGCCGCGGTCTTCCAGCTGCTTGACGATCTGGCTGCTCACCGCAACGCCACGGATGTCTTCGATGTCGCCACGTGTCACCGGCTGGCGATAAGCCACGATGGCCAGCGTTTCCATCGCGGCACGCGAGTAGCGAGGCGGCTTCTCGGGGTGCAGGCGGTCGAGAAAGATTCGCAGCTCGGGTCGGCTCTGAAAGCGCCAGCCGCTGGCCAGCGCCACGAGTTCCACGCCCCGATCCTGCCAATCCTTACAAAGCTCGTCGAGCAGTCGACGCAGCGTGTCGTTGCCCAATTCGCCATCGAACAGCGCATTCATTTCAGGCAAAGGCAGCGGCACGGACGCGCAGATCAGTGCGGTCTCGAGGACGCGTTTGGCCTCAGCGGTATTCATGGCCTGCAGTGGTTTGCGGACTTCACCAATGCGAAAGTCCGAGGGTTCATCCGAAGTTCAGGTCGCGCGGCAGTCTGAGCCTGGGGCGCGGGGATGGGGCGCGGTATAGATGCGCGGTCCGGTGAGACCGGTAGGGGGCGGCGGGTCGAACAGGCGCGGCGCTTGAGGTACCGGCGGCGCTGTTTTCCAGTGAAGTGTAGCCTTTGCGGTCGCTGCAGCCGAGTCGGTTGACGCAGCAGGTCAGGCAGCAGGTCAGGCAGCAGGGCTGTCAGTGACTTGCGCCCAGGCCTGCGCAAAGTCGGCTGGCGGCGGGCAATCGAAGGACAAGTGCTCGCGGCTGATCGGGTGCTCCAGGCGCAGCGACACGGCGTGCAGGGCTTGCCGCCCGAGGCCCAGTTGCACGCGCCCGCCGTAGACCAAGTCGGCCACCAGAGGATGCCCGCGGGAGGCCAGGTGCACGCGGATCTGGTGCGTGCGACCGGTGTGCAGCGTGCAGCCCACAGCGGTCACCGCGTCGCGGCCTGTCGTTGCACCCACGGCGCGCACATCGGTGCGCGACGGCCGCCCACCCGGAACCACGGCCATGCGCACCCGCACACGCGGATCGCGGCCGATGGGCGCGTCGATGGTGAAAGCGGCTTCGCCGAGCATGCCGTGCACCAGCGCCACGTAACGCCGGTGCACCACGCGGGCTGCAATGTCGCGGGTCAGCGCGGTCACTGCCTGCAAGGACTTGCCCACCATCATCACGCCCGAGGTGTCTTTGTCCAGCCGGTGAACGATGCCGGCGCGCGACAGCTTGGCTGACGCCGGATCGCGGTGCAGCAGACCGTTCAATAAGGTGCCCGACCAATTGCCTGGCGCCGGATGCACGACCAAGCCGGCGGGCTTGTCGATGACAAGCAGGTGCTGGTCTTCGAACAGCACCGTCAAGTCCATCGCCTGCGGCCGGAAGGCCAGGCTTTCTTCCGTCGGCATCAGTACCATTTCGACGAGCTGACCCGACTTCACGCGGCGCGAAGATACGGTTGCCGGCATGCCGGCCAGTCGCACATGCCCGCCCTCGATCAACTGCTGCAGATGGCTGCGCGAGAACTCGGGCGCCAAGGTGACCAGCACCTTGTCCAGGCGCTCGGCATGCAGGGCGGCCGTCAGCTTCAGCGTGCGAGTTTCCGGCTCGATGTCAAACTCTGACAACTCGTGCAGTTCGGTCATCCTGGGCAACGCATCCGCGCCTGCGGTGGGCATCGAGGGCGAAGTCGGCTCCCTATAATCTTGTTCCTTCGAGCCGATTGACACCATCCGCAATGACCGTTTCCCTGACGTGGCGCACCGCGCTGATGGCCATCCTGGCACCGCTGGCCTTGGCGCTGCAACTCACTGGCTGCAGCAGCCTGAACAAGGACGAACCGGCTCAAAGCAGCGCGGAGCGATTGTACAAAGACGCCAAGGACGATCTGAATTCTGGCGCCTACGACCGCGCCATCAAAACACTCGAGCGTGTGGAAGGGCTGGCCGCTGGTTCCCTGCTGGCGCAACAAGCGTTGCTCGACATGGCGTACGCCAACTGGAAGAGCGGCGAGCGCACCACGGCTATCACGACCATCGACCGCTTCATCAAGCTCAACCCGTCCAGCCCGGCTTTTGATTACGCGCTGTACCTGAAGGGCACCATCAATTTCAACGACAACCTGGGTCTGCTGGGCAGCCTGTTTGGCCAGGACTTGTCCGAGCGCGACCAGCGCGCGGCGCGTGATTCCTTCCAGGCCTTCAAGCAGCTGTCTGACCAGTTCCCACAGTCGCGCTACACCCCTGACGCGCGCCAGCGAATGGGCTTCATCGTCAATTCGCTGGCCCAGTACGAAGTGCACGTGGCGGGGTACTACTACCGCCGCGGAGCGTATGTGGCGGCCGCTGCGCGCGCTCAGCAAGCGGTGACTGAATTCCAGGCCTCGCCGGCCATCGAAGAGGCGCTGCACATCATGGTGCAGAGCTATGACAAGCTGGCGCTGCCGCAGTTGCGCGACGACGCCGACCGCGTGTTGCGCAAGAACTTCCCCAAGAGCGCCTATCTCAGCGTCGGCACCGCGCTGCAGACCAAGCCGTGGTGGAAATTCTGGTGATGGCGAGTGCAATGAACACGGCGTCAGTGTTCTGACGCCAGCACCCGCAACCAGTCCAGCGCCTCGGTCTCGTCACTGACCACGCCCATCGCCGGCAGTGCCGCCAGCAGGCGCCGCCCGTAGCCCATCTGACGCATGCGCGGGTCGCACACCACCAGCAGGCCGCGGTCGGTTTCGGTGCGGATCAAGCGCCCGGCACCCTGCTTCAAGGAAATCGCTGCTTCGGCGACGAAATAGTCCTCGAAGGGATTGCGGCCCTGCTCGCGAAGCTGGCGCACGCGGGCTTCAACCAGCGGATCGTTCGGCGGCGGAAACGGCAGCTTGTCGATCAGCACGCACTGCAGCGCGTCGCCGGGCATGTCGATGCCTTCCCAGAAACTTTGCGAGCCGACCAGCACGCAGCCCCGGCCATTGCCGTAGCGCTGCAACAAAGCCCGACGCGGCTCGCTGCCCTGCACCAGCACTACCAGTTCGCGGCCCTGCGCGGCAGCTTCGTCGTGGATGGCCTGCGCCACCAACGGCAACACGCGCAGCGTCGTGGTCAACACGAAAGTGCGTCCGCCCAGCGCGATGGCACAGCGCGCGGCCAGCGCACCGACGGCAACGGGATGACCTTGCGCATTGGGCAGCGGCATGCGCGACGGCACCCAGACGCGAGCGTGGGCCGGGTAGTCGAAGGGGCTGCCCACGCGCAAGCGGCTGGCGTCTTCCAGGCCGGTGCTGGCGCTGAACCACGACAGCGTCTCGTCGTCACCCAGCGTGGCCGATGTGAAGATCCAGGTTTTGGGCGACGCCTCACGTTGCTGCGTCAGCATTTCGCGGATGTCCAACGGCGACTCGACCAGCCTCACCTGCTGCGGCGTCAGGTCGATCCAGCGCACGTGGTCGGCTGAGGCGTCGCATGCGAAACGGCTGCACAGCGTCACCATGGCGCGGCAACGCTGTTCGAGCTTGGGGAAATCGGGGGCCGCTTCGCTGACGCGGTCCAGTGCCTGGGCCGCAGCGTTGCAGGCGTCGGCCAGGTCCTGCAGCCGCTGCGGCAGCTCTTCGGCGCGCTCTTCCCAGCGCAGCTTCAACATCGCGCGTACCTCGCGGATGGAACCCGCCGCCGACAGGCGCAGTTCGCGCGCAGAAAGGTCGATGCCGGCCTGCAGATCGGCCCAAGGTTCCAGACCCCGAGCGAATTGCAGGCCGGCCGCCAGCACATCGCGCGCCATGTCGATGGCCTGGCCGGTGGACAGCACGGTGCCCAGGAACTGCACACCGGCTTCAACCAGCTGGTGGGCCTCGTCGAAGACGGCGATGTCGACCGTGGGCAGCAGTTCGGCCACGCCGCTGTCGCGCAGCGTCAGGTCGGCGAAAAAAAGGTGGTGGTTGACGACCACGAGGTCGGCTGCCATCGCCTCGCGCCGGGCCTGTATCACGTGGCAGTTGCGGTGCTCGGGGCATTCCGTACCCAGGCAGTTGTCGCGCGTGGACGTGACCAGCGGAATGACCGGCGACCGCTCATCCAGCCCTTCGACCTCGGCCATGTCGCCAGTGCGCGTGCTTTGGGCCCACAGCACCACGCGGTTCAACGCGCGGATGGCGTAGCGGTCGGGCATCTGGCCCGAGGTTTGTGCCTCGGTCAGGCGCCATCGGCACAGGTAGCTGGCACGGCCCTTCAACAAGGCCATGCGCAGCGGTACGTTCAAAGTCTGTGCAAGGCGTGGCAGGTCGCGCAGGAACAACTGGTCCTGCAGGCTTTTCGTGGCCGTGCTGACCAGCGCGCGCTGCCCCGAAAGCAACAGCGGCACCAGGTAGGCGTAGGTCTTGCCAACGCCGGTGCCAGCCTCGGCCACCAGCGTGTCGCGGCCGACCACAGCCTGCGCGATGCGTTGCGCCAGCAGGTCCTGCTGCGGGCGCGGGTTGAAGCCGGCGTCGCTGAGTGCCAGCGGACCATCGGCAGCGAAGGCCTGCGCCACCGCCACCACCAGATCACCCGTCACGCATTCGTGCGTCATGCAGCCTTCACGCAGGCGCCGGCGGGTCGAGTTCGGCCTGCAGCCGAGCCATCTCGTCGCGCAACAACAGCCGGCGCTTCTTCAACCGACGCAGCACCATGTCCGCACCCGGTTCGTCCTCGGGGCTGCGCTCGATGAGCTCGTCCAGATCCGCATGCTCCATGCGCAACTCGATCAGGCGACGCTGCTTTGAATGGAGGTTCTCGCCCATTGCGGCACGACTTCAAGCTAGGGGGTCGGTTTATATTCAGTGGCATGTCTGCTGTCGCCATCCAACCCTTTCGAGTCAGCGCGGCAACCGGACTGCACCGGGGAGACCGAGCGTACCAGCAAGACCAGGTTGAAATCATCAGCCACCAGCGTGCCCAGGGCTCGGTGCTGGCGATGGTGGCCGACGGCATGGGCGGCAAGAGCGGCGGCCGCAAAGCCGCTGATCAGGTGCTGCTGACCGGCCGCCAGATCTACGAGCGCTATGTGCCGGCGCAGGACGACGCGGCCGAAATGTTGCGCCAACTGGTGCTGGAGTCGCATCTGATGATCAAGCTGACGGCGATCACCTCGGAAGAAGAACCGCATGCCACAGTGGCTGCGTTCTGCGTGACGCCGAACCTGACCTGCGACGTGGTCCACGCCGGCGATTCGCGCACCTACCACTACCGCGGCGCAGAGATGATGCGCCGCACCATCGACCATTCCTTCGTGCAGCGCCTGATCGACGAGGGCAAGATCACCGAGCTGCAGGCCAACACCCACCCGCAATCCAATTTGCTGACCGGCTGCCTGGGCACCCACGCCGACCCGCCGGTAACCCTGTGGCACATCGAGCGGCTGGAATTCGGCGACACCATGCTGGCCTGCAGCGACGGCCTGTGGCACTACTTCACGCCCAAGGAAATCGGCGCCATCCTGCATGCCCTGCCACCGCGTGAAGCCAGCGAAATGCTGATCACCAAGGCCCGGCAACGAGCCCGCGGCGGCGGCGACAACCTGTCGCTGGCGCTGGTGCGGATCGACGCACTGCGCTGAAGCGCTGTTGGGCCGCTCATGGGGCCGGTCAGGGGCCGGTCAGGGGCCGGTCAGGGAGCCGCTCAGCGGGCAGCCGCACTGGCCGCAAGCGCTGTGGGCGTGGGCAGTGCCAAAGGCGGCTTGCCGGCAGCCGCCCTTGCGGCGGTCCTGCTTGCCTGTTCGGCCTGCCTGGCATCCACCAGTTCGGTCCGTTTCGCCGCCACCCGTGCGCGCTCGGCGGCGTGCAGCGCGCGGCTGGTCTGGCCGCCACCCGTGCGCGGCGGGTCGGGCTCGCGCACCGCGGGCGCGGGCGTGGGCGTGGGCGTGGGCGTGACTTTGGCCATGGCCACCGGCGGCACGCGCAACTCGCCGGTTTCCGTTTCGACGATGGGCTTGGGAACGGCGGCAGCCGCCGAGGGCGGCCGCGCCGCCCGGGCGGCCTGATGGTCGCTCGCGCGCTGCTGACGTTCGGCATCCATCAAGGCCAGTTCGCGTTCGCGCAGCGGCGCCAGCGCTGCGCGCCGACGAACCCGCAATTCATCCATGCAGGCCGTCACGGCGAACCGTTCGCGGCAGGCGTGCTCTTCAACCGAAAAACCGTCCAACAGGCTTTGCCGTTCAGCGGCGAGCCGGTCACGTGCGCTGCCCTGCGCCCAGGCCATCCCGGTCAGCACGGGCAGCATCAGCAGGGCAACGAACCAAGGCATCGGTGGCCTCAGGTCAGCGAGGTGTCGACCACACGCCGCGCCAGCGCCAGGAATTCGGCCGACTGCATTTCATGCAGACGCGAAACGGTGCGCGGGAATTCATGCGCCAGCGGGCCTTCGGTGTAAAGCTCTTCGGGTGGCACTGCGCACGACATCACCAGCTTGACGCGGCGGTCGTACAACACGTCGACTAGCCAGGTAAAACGGCGCGCCTCGCTGGCCAGTCGCGGCGGCATCTGCGGCACGTTGGAAAGCAGCACGGTGTGGAAACGCGAAGCGATTTCCAGGTAGTCGTTTTGCGAACGTGGGCCACCACAAAGTGTCTTGAAGTCGAACCAGACCACGCCACCGGCCCGTTTCACCGCGCGCAGTTCGCGGTGCTCGATATTCATCACCGGTGGTTCGGCGCGGGCCTCGGCCAGTTGGTCGAAAGCCCGGTCCATCGCAGCGTCGGCAGCAGCGCCCAACGGGCAATGCAGCATGTCGATCCGGGCCAGCGTCTGCTGCCGGTAGTCGGTGCCGGCATCGACGTTGATGACTTCCAGCTTGCTCTTCAACAGTTCGATGGCCGGTAGGATGCGTTCGCGGTGCAGGCCGTTCGGGTACAGCCCGTCGGGGTGAAAGTTTGACGTCGTGACGATGCTGACGCGGTTGGCGAACAGCGCGGCCAGCAGCCGGTGCAGGATCATCGCGTCGGTGACGTCGGCGACATGGAATTCGTCGAAGCAGATCAAGCGGAAGCGCCGCGCGATGCGCCGGCCGAGTTCGTCCAGCGGGTCGACCGTGCCTTTCAAATCCTGCAGCTCGCGGTGTACCTCGCGCATGAACTCGTGGAAGTGCAAGCGCGTCTTGCGCGTCAGCGGCACAGCCTGGAAGAAGCAGTCCATCAGGAAGCTTTTGCCGCGCCCCACCCCGCCGTACATGTAGACGCCGCGCGGGATCGGCGGGCGGCTGATCAGCTTGGTCAACGCGTTGCTGCGACGGGCTTTGTAGTTCGCCCACTCGTGTTCACAGCGCTCCAGCGCCGCGATGGCACGCTGCTGGGCTGGGTCACTGTGGAAGCCGCGCTCGACCAGCGTGGCTTCGTACAACTGGCGCACCAGCACGGGATCAGACGATCAGAAGTTCAGCGTGCGCTTGTCCACCGCCAGCGCCGCTTCCTTGGTCGCTTCGCTCAGCGACGGGTGCGCGTGGCAAATGCGCGCCAGGTCTTCGCTGCTGGCGCGGAATTCCATCGCCACCACGCATTCGGCGATCAGTTCGCTGGCCATCGGGCCGACGATGTGCACACCCAGGATTTCGTCGGTGGTGGCGTCGGCCAACATCTTGACCATGCCTGTGGTGTCGCCCAAGGCGCGAGCGCGGCCGTTGGCCATGAAGGGGAAGGTGCCGGCCTTGTAGGCGCGGCCACTGGCTTTGAGTTGCTGTTCGGTCTGGCCGACCCACGCGATCTCGGGGCTGGTGTAGATCACCCACGGAATGGTGTTGAAGTTGACATGGCCGTGCTGTCCGGCGATGCGCTCGGCTACGGCCACGCCTTCTTCCTCGGCCTTGTGCGCTAGCATCGGGCCGCGCACCACGTCACCCACCGCCCAGACGCCGGGCAGGTTGGTGCGGCATTCGTCGTCGACCACGATGGCGCCGCGCTCGTCCAGCTTCAGTCCCACGTTTTCAGCGTTCAGGCCGATGGTGTTGGGCACGCGGCCGATGGACACGATGAGCTTGTCCACCGCCAGTTCCTGGGCCTCGCCCTTGGCGTTGGTGTAGGCCACCGTCACGCCCTTCTCGGCGTTCTTGATCGCGCCCACCTTGACCCCGAGTTCGATCTTCAGGCCTTGCTTGGTGAAAGCTTTGTGCGCTTCCTTAGCGATCTGCTCGTCCACCGCGCCCAGGAAGGTCGGCAGACCTTCCAGGACTGTGACGTCGGCACCCAGGCGGCGCCAGACCGACCCCATTTCCAGACCGACGACCCCCGAGCCGATGACGCCCAGTTTCTTCGGCACGGTGCCCAGCTTCAAGGCGCCGTCGTTGCTGAGCACATTGACCTCGTCGAAAGGCGTGTCGGCCAGCGCGCGGGCATTGGAACCGGTGGCCACGATGACGTTCTTGCCCACCAAGGATTCATCACCGACGGTGACTTCCCAGCCGCTCTGGTCATTGGAAGTCGCACCCTGACCGGGCGCGACGGCCTTGGCAAAAGCGCCGCGGCCGTGGAAGAAGCTGACCTTGTTCTTCTTGAACAGGTACAGGATGCCGTCGTTGTTCTGCTTCACGACGGTGTCCTTGCGGGACAGCATCTTGGGCACGTCGATTGCGAGCTCTTTCAAGTTAATGCCGTGGTCGGCAAAGGCGTGACCCGCGTGCTCGAAGTGCTCGCTGGACTGCAGCAGCGCCTTGCTGGGGATGCAACCGATGTTGGTGCAGGTGCCACCGGGTGCCGGGCCGCCTTTGTCGTTCTTCCATTCGTCGATGCAGGCGACCTGGAAACCGAGTTGCGCGGCGCGGATCGCGGCGATGTAGCCGCCAGGCCCGCCACCGATGACGATGACGTCGAAGTTCTTCATCATGTCGTGCGCCTCAGATGTCGAACAGCAGGCGCGACGGGTCTTCCAGCGCTTCCTTCATCGTCACCAGCCCCAGTACGGCTTCGCGGCCGTCGATGATGCGGTGGTCGTAGCTCATCGCCAGGTAGTTGATGGGGCGCACCACCACCACACCGTTCTCGACCACGGCGCGGTCCTTGGTGGCGTGCACGCCCAGGATGGCGCTCTGAGGCGGGTTGATGATGGGTGTCGACAGCATGCTGCCGAAGGTGCCGCCGTTGCTGATGCTGAAGGTGCCGCCGGTCAGGTCGTCCATGCCCAGCTTGCCGTCCTTGGCCTTCTGGCCGAACTCGGCAATCTTCTTCTCGATGTCGGCGAAGCTCATCTGGTCGGCGTTGCGGATCACCGGCACCACCAGGCCGCGCGGCGAACCCACCGCAATGCCGATGTCGAAATAGCCGTGGTAGACGATGTCGGTGCCGTCAACGCTGGCGTTGATGACGGGGTACTTCTTCAGCGCCGCCACGGCTGCCTTGACGAAGAAGCTCATGAAGCCCAGCTTCACGCCGTGTTCTTTCTCGAATCGATCCTGGAAGCGCTTGCGCATCTCCATCACCGGGGCCATGTTGACTTCGTTGAAGGTGGTCAGGATGGCGTTGGTGGATTGCGATTGCACCAGGCGTTCGGCGATGCGGGCGCGCAGGCGCGACATCGGCACGCGCTGCTCGGGGCGGTCGCCCAATGAACTGGTCAGCGCGGGCGCGGCCACGGCGGGCAGCAGCTTGGCTGCGGCCGGCGCGGGGGCCGGCACAGCCTTGGCGGCGGGCGCTGGCGCTGGGACCGCAACGGCAGCCAGCACGTCACCCTTGGTCACGCGGCCATCCTTGCCCGTGCCGGGCACCGAGCCGCTGGCCAGGTTGTTGTCGGCCATCAGTTTGGCAGCGGCCGGCATGGCGATGTCGCCCTTGCTGCCAGCAGCCGGTGCAGCCGCGGTCACTGCAACAGCGATCACCGGTGCAGCCGTTGCAGCCGTTGCAGCCGTTGCAGCCGGCGCCGCCGCACCGGCCTTGGCTTCGGTGTCGATCCTTGCGATGACCTGTTCGGCCACCACCGTGGCGCCATCGGCCACCAGGAATTCGGCCAGCACGCCAGCCGACGGTGCGGGCACTTCCAGCACCACCTTGTCGGTTTCGATTTCAACCAGGATTTCGTCGATGGCTACGGCTTCACCGGGCTTCTTCTTCCAAACCAGCAGGGTGGCTTCGGCCACGGATTCCGACAGTTGCGGAACCTTCACTTCAACAATGGACATGGTCTATCTCTTTGTTCGTTTTTTGGTTGTCTGCAGCGCAGCTCACTTCGTCAGGACGAAGCCTTTGAGCTTGCCAAAGGCCTGATCCAGCAGGGCCTTCTGCTGCTCCTGGTGCAGGTGGGAATAGCCGACTGCCGGCGAGGCCGACGCGGGGCGGCCGGCATAACCCAGCTTCTGCCCTTCGAGCATGTTCTCGTGCACATAGTGCTGCACGAAGAACCAGGCGCCCTGGTTCTGCGGCTCGTCCTGGCACCACACCACGTCGGTGGCGTTGGGGAAGCGCTTCATCTCGGCCGCGAAAGCCTTGTGCGGGAAGGGGTACAGCTGTTCGACGCGGACGATGGCCACGTCCCAGGCCTTCTTCTCGTCACGCTTCTTGATCAGGTCGTAGGCCACTTTGCCCGAGCAGCAGATCACGCGCTTGACCTTGTCGCCTTCGATCTCGCTGCGTGCCGGGCCGATGACGGTGCGGAACTCGCCCTTGGTGAATTCGGTCAGCGGGCTGGTGGCGTCTTTGGCTCGCAGCAGGCTCTTCGGCGTGAAGATGATCAGCGGCTTGCGGAACTGACGCACCATTTGCCGGCGCAGCAAGTGGAAGATCTGGCTGGCCGACGTGGGCTGCACGATCTGCATGTTGTTGTCGGCGGCCAGTTGCATGAAGCGCTCAAGTCGCGCGCTGCTGTGTTCCGGGCCCTGCCCTTCGTAGCCGTGCGGCAGCATCAGCGTCAGGCCGTTCACACGGCCCCACTTCACTTCGCCGCTGGCGATGAACTGGTCGATGACGACCTGCGCGCCGTTGACGAAGTCGCCGAACTGGGCTTCCCAGATGGTCAGGGTGTTGGGCTCGGCGCTGCTGTAGCCGTACTCGAAACCCAGCACCGCTTCTTCAGACAGCAGCGAGTCGATGACGACGAAAGGCGCCTGACCGTCGGCCACGTTTTCCAGCGGGATGTAGGTGCCGGTGTCCCATTTCTCGCGGTTCTGGTCGTGCAGCACGGCATGGCGGTGCGTGAAGGTGCCGCGGCCGCAGTCTTCGCCCGACAGGCGCACGGCATAGCCACTGGCAACGAGTGAGGCATAGGCCATGGTTTCGCCCATGCCCCAGTCGACGTTGATCTCGCCACGGCCCATCGCCGCGCGGTCGGCCAACACCTTGGCCACCAGCGGGTGCACGGTGAACTTCGGCGGCACGCTGGTCAGGCGTTCGCTCAGGCGTTTGACTTCGGCCAGCGGCAGCGCCGTGTCGGCCGCATCGGTCCACTTCTTGCCGAGGAAGGGCGCCCAGTCGACGGCGTACTTGCTCTTGAAGTTGGTCAGCACCGGGTCTTGCGTGTGGCGGCCTTCGTCCATCGCGGAACGGAAGGCTTTCACCATGTCTTCGGGGCCGCCCTCGGGCAGCACGCCCTGCGTGACCAGCTTGTCGCCATACAGCTTGCGGGTGCCCGGGTGCTTGGCGATTACTTTGTACATCAGCGGCTGCGTCAGGCTGGGCGTGTCCTGCTCGTTGTGGCCCAGCTTGCGGAAGCAGACGATATCGACAACCACATCTTTCTTGAACGCTTTTCTGTAGTCCATCGCCAGCTGCGTGCACCAGACCACGGCCTCGGGGTCGTCGCCGTTGACGTGCAGCACCGGCGCTTCGATCATCTTCACCACATCGGTGCAGTACAGCGTGCTGCGCGTGTCACGCGGGTCGCTGGTGGTGAAGCCGATCTGGTTGTTGACCACCAGGTGCACCGTGCCGCCGGTGAAGTAGCCGCGCGTCTGAGCCAGGGCCAGTGTCTCCATCACGACACCCTGGCCGGCGAATGCCGCGTCGCCGTGCACCAGCACCGGCAGCACCTGCGCGCCAACCTTGTCGCCGCGGCGGTCCATGCGCGCCTTGACCGAGCCTTCAACGACCGGGTTGACGATTTCCAGGTGGCTGGGGTTGAAGGCCAGGCTCAAGTGGACCGGGCCGCCCGGCGTGGTGATGTCGCTGGAAAAGCCCTGGTGGTACTTCACATCGCCCGACGGCAATTGTTCCGGCGCGGTGTGGTCGAACTCGGCGAACAGGTCGGCCGGCATCTTGCCCAGCGTGTTCACCAGCACGTTCAGCCGGCCGCGGTGGGCCATGCCGATGACGATTTCCTGCACGCCCGAAGCACCGGCGCGTTGCACCACTTCGTCCATGCTGGCGATAA
>JAYSYH010000242.1:0-4349 GCA_043716645.1 Betaproteobacteria bacterium
ATGTCTTGCAACTGCACGAAGACCCAAAGCAGCGAGTACACGAAGACGCCACTGCCGGCGCACAACACGAGCAGCGTGAAGGCCACGCGCCAAAGCCACGAGGCCGTGCCGGTTGCTTGCGCGAGGCCGCCGCAAACGCCACCGAGCCACGAATCGGCGCGGTTGCGACGCAGCCTGTTGAGGGCGTTTGCAGGTGCGCTCGCGCTGCTGGCCGCACTGTCGAGAACGCGCGCTTTGGCGCGGCCGAATTCGGCGTCGGTAATCACGCCGCGCTGGTGCAGTTCGCCGAGGCGGGCGAGTTCGTCGCTGAGGGACATGGTGGCTCCTTGGGTTGTGAAGGGTCTGTCAGATTGCAGCCTGCGGCAAGCGCTTGGCGATGATGACCACGCGCTCGAGTTGAACGACGCGCACCTGCTCGGCGGCTGCGCTGGTGGCCGCGCTCGTGGTGTCTCTTGTGGCGGCATGGCCACCTGCTTGCGGGAGGCTGGCGGCATAGCCCAACGAGGCGGTTGCGAGCACGGCGAAGGCGGTGGCAAAGGGGGTGAGGCGGCTGGTCATGGTGGGCTCCTGGCGGGTTCGTTGCGCAGCCGGTTGTGCTGCGATGAAGCGAACTCTAGGCAGCGCACCGGCACGCGCCAACCCGCTTGCGACGAAGCGCAGGCGCGGCGGCCTGAGCTGCAGTCGCGCCGGACGGATGAGCGCTGAACGTGCGGTCGTTGCGCCGGCATGCAAAGCGACATAGAGGGCGCGCAAAGCGGGGCGACTTACCTTTCGCGGCGAATCGGCGATGGAGATCGAGATGGTCGCTGGAGTCAGTCAGTCAACCGCTTTGCCCACCCGCCCGGCGGACGCTTTCGATCGCCTGTCGAGCGCCTCCGTCGGGCGAAGCACGACTGTGTCGAGCGCGAATACCAACGCCGCCCTCGCCAAGAACCGGCCCTTGCAAATCTATGTCTTCGACAACTTCGTGGAGCCCCATGTTCCGGTGAACGCCGGCGACAGTCGGCCCGACGCCGTTCATGGCGAGATCGTCACTGACATCATCGTGAGGGGCCTGACGGGCAAACGAAACTTCGTGGTCCACAAGGTCGGTAACTACGGCGCCGGCGCGCTCGAGAAGATCATCAATGCCGAGGCCAAGAGGCAGAACGTCCCGACGAGCCGGGTCGACCTGAGCCAGCTGCGTTTCAACTGCTCGTTCGCGGCTAGCGGTACCTTGAGCAGCGTCGCGCACAGCGATTTCGTCAAGCTCGTGAAGTTTGCCGGACAACGCGGCGCACAGTTCTACTTCGGCAAGGGCAACACCTCCCAGAGTTTGTATGTGGATGTGCTCAAGGGGGCCAAGGGGGTGCACATCGTCGACGGCTCGAGCGGTCTTGTCGGAGGCCAGAAGTCCTCGTCTCGTTTCCCTTACTACTACAACCAACGGCCGGGCAACAACAACGGCGTCGAAATGGCCAACTCATGCATCGTGCACCGGCCGGTGGGCGGTGGGGTCATGGGCAAGACGCCCGTCAAATACGCCATCACCGGTCAGCGCATCGGCAGCTTGTCGGCCACCACCGCGCCGACTACGGACCTGTCGCGCGTGCTCGACGGCAAGTCGTTCAGTGCGAGCCGCAAGAACGTGGCACGGATCACCCAACTCAACGGCGAAATCTTCAAGGCGCGCGCGTTGGCCGCGGTCGCTTACGGCCAGAGCCTCATCGGCATCGACTCGAAAACTGCGGCGAGTTTTTCCAAAGACATCGCCAAGCTTGAAGCCGCGCGAGACCGCCTGATTGCAGCGACACCGTTCACCGCGACAGAGGCCAGGGCGCTCTCGCTCATCTCTGAAGAAAAGTTCGGGAGGGTCAGAAACCTTACCTACAAAGGGCCGCCGACCTACGTGGGAGTCAGCAAAGACCGTTCTGGAAAGTACGTCGACGACGTGATTTTCTACGAAGTCAAAAGTGACGTTTTGCGGGTGCGCACGACGCCGACGAGATCTTGCGGAACCTCCTGGGCCGCGCCGGCGCAGATGGTCGACGTCGAAACGTCGGGCGCGAGAAAGTAGCGCTGCGCCTAACGGCTGCCGAACATCATCTGCCGCGCAAGCGCCGATTTCACCGGGCCCAGCCGTTGCAGCGCGGCGATGCCGAGCCCGCGTGCCGCACCTGCACCGGGCAGCTTCCAGGTGAAGCTGCGGGCAAGAAAGTCGGTCGCGGCGATCATCGCCCAGCGGTCGGGGCCACGGTCCCATTCCAGCGTACGCAGCAGCGCGCCCAGCTCGACGGGCCTGGCATGGCGCAGCGCCTGCACCAGCGACATGGCGTCGCGCAGCCCCAGGTTCAGGCCCTGGCCGGCCACGGGGTGCAGGGTCTGGGCGGCATTGCCGATACGCACGGTGGCGCCGTCGACCAAGCTGCGCTCGGCGTTCAGGCCCAGCGCAAAGTGCTTCAGTGGCGACAGCCCCACCACAGTGCCGGCGGCTTCGGGCAGCAGGGTGTTCAACACGGCGATGCGCTGCGCCTCGCTCAGCGACGCCACCGGGTCGTCGTCACTGCGCACGCACCACACCAGGGCCGCGCGGGCCCTGCCGTCGGCCGCAGCGGGCAGCGGCAGCAGCGCCAGCGGGCCGTCGCGGGTGAAACGCTCCACTGCCAGGCCGGGCGTGGCACCGGCCAGCAGGGCCGTGCCGACCCAGGCGGTCTGTCGGTAGTCGTGGGTGATGGTGCCGCCAAACCTGCCGCTGCGCGGCAAGCCCGCCGAAAGCGCCGGATCGCCGCGGGAGCGGTCCGTCGGCGGCCCGGGTGCTTTGCGCACCTGGTCGGCAAACACACCGCCTTCGGCAACCACCGCCAGGTCGAAGCGCTCGGCGATGCCGGCGTCGACCTCGACACCACCCTCACCCAGGTTGCGCAGGTCGGCCACCGGCCGGCCGAAGCGGCTGTGCAGGCGCTGCGGCGCCAGCACCTCGGCCGCCTGCCAAGCGCGTTGCAGGCCAGCCACCAAGGTGCCGTAGGCCAGCACGGCGCCCAGCATGGGCACGGCCTCGTCGCTGGCGCGCAGGTGCACGGCGTCGGCCACGCCGCGCAGACGGAGGGTCGGCGGCGCCTGCGAGACCAGCACCTCGGTGATGGCCTGCACGCCTGCGGCCGGCCAGGCGCCCAGCCGCTGCAGCAACTGCACGCTGCCCAGCGCCAGGGCCAGGGTGCGTGGGTCGCCCGACACGTCCTTGTCAGCCGGTCGGGCATCGAACAGGCTGATCTCGGCCCGCGGCAGCAGCTGGGCGGCCAGCAGCGCCAGCGCCAACCCGGCCGGACCGGCGCCGATGACGGCAATACGCCACAACGGCACAAACGGGGCGGCGGGCAGGGTCATGAGCAGGCTTCCAGCCAGCCGACATCGGGCAGACGGCCACCGCGCAGCGTGATGATGCGGCCGGCGTCGTTGGTCTCCATCACCAGCGCAAAGCGGCGATCAGGTGAATAGACGGTCAGCATTCGGCCCTGGTCGAAGTAGGGGTGCGGCGCCGATGCCAAGCGCTTGCCGTAGGCCCGCTGCGCCCGCGCCAAGCTGTCACCCACGTGCACGCCGCTGACGGTGGCGTAGCGAGGGTCGCGGGTCTCGACGCGGGTGATCAGTTCACCGGCCAACGCATAACGCACGCCAGGCTGTTGCGCGCTGGTGCGGTAGTGGCAATCGGCGGCGGTGCCGCCAGCGGTCACGGCTTTGGCCGGCTTGGCCGCCGCGGTCGCCTCGACCTTCAGCGGCTGGCCCAGTGCGGTCTCGGCCTGCGCCAGCCCCTGGCCGGCCTGCGCCGGGCTAAGGCCGTAGAAGCCGAAGCGCGCGCCGGACGGTGCCGGCGGCGCTGTCGATGCCGACGCTGTTGTCGGCACTGCAGCGGCTGACGCCGACGGCGTCACCGCTGCCGCGGCGGCCGACGAGGCGCTGGCCGGCGCCGCAGGCTTGGCAGCTGCCGGACGCGCCCAGGCGCCGGTTGCCGTCACGGTGGTCAGGGCTGCCAGCAGGACCAGGCCTCGCACCGCCGGCACACGACGCGGGGCGCAGCGGCAGTGCGGCAGGTGGTCAGCGGGTGGCCGCACGCGGAGGTGCAGAGGGCACGGCGGGGCGTCGATCACCTGGGGGCGCCGAGTGGCTGCGATGGGCTGGACCGATAGCGCATCGCGCAACGCTCAGGCGGCGGCATCGGCGGCATCGGTGGCAGCACCGGCCGCAGTGGGGCCGGCCGGGTCCAGGCGCGCCGCGGCCAGCTGTGCTGGCGTGCCCAGGTTGTGCCAGGGCCCGCGCAGCCACTCGCCGCCCAACCGGCCGGCGTCGGCGCTGGCAAACAGCAAGGGCCCCAG
>JAYSYH010000243.1:0-13102 GCA_043716645.1 Betaproteobacteria bacterium
AGTACGGGCTGGACGTGACCATCCAGCCCGGTGGGCCGCAGGTCAACAACCGGCCGCTGTTGCCGGCCGGGCGCATCCAGTTCCTGATGACCGGCAACCTGTTGCACAGCTTCGACAACGTCAAGAACTCAGTGCCCACCGTGGTCGTGGCAGCGATGTTCCAGAAAGACCCGCAGGCGCTGATGGCCCACCCGGGCCAGGGCTACGAGACCTTCGCCAACCTGAAAAACGCGCCGCTGGCGCTGATCGCCAAGGACGGCCAGTTCAGCTGGTGGCAGTGGCTGAAGGTGACCCACGGTTTCAAGGACGAGGCGCTCAAGCCCTACAACTACAACCTCGCGCCGTTCCTGGCCAACCCCAAGGCGATCCAGCAGGGCTACTCGGTGGCCGAGCCGATCTACATCGAGAACCAGGGCCAATTCAAGCCAGTGGTGCACCTGCTGGCCGACCACGGCTTCTCGACCTACAGCACGGTGATCGAGGCCCGCACCGAGACCGTGAAGAACCAGCCCGGGCTGGTGCAGCGCTTCGTCGACGCGTCGGCCATCGGCTGGGTGAACTACCTGCACGGCAACCGCGCTGCGGCCAATGCCATGATGATCAAGGACAACCCCGAGATGACCCAGGCCGAGATGGAGGCCTCGGTGGCGCTGATGAAGGCGCAGGGCATCGTTGATTCGGGCGAGGCCGCCGCCAAGGGCATCGGCGCGATGAACCCGGCGCGCATCAAGGACTTCTTCGACCAGATGGTCAAGGCAGGCCTCTACAAGCCGGGCGAGGTCGACCTGGCCCGGGTGGCCACCTTCCAGTTTGTCAACAAGGGCGTGGGCCAGGACGTCAAGGCCCGGCTCACCGGCAAATAGCCCACGGGCGCTGACCGGGTGGCGGGCGGCAGGCGGCGGGCGGCGGGCGCGCCAGACAGCGCCGTCAGGCGGGCGGCGTGGCGGGCGGTGGCGGCACGGCCAGCAGCCGGCCCAGCAGCACCGGCATTTCTTCCAGCGTGTGCTCTTTCAGCAGGATCGCCCGCACGCCCAGCGCCAAGGCCTCGGCGCGCTGGCCCTCGGGCAGGTAGCCCGAGCTCAGCACCACCGGCCGGTCGGGCCGCTGCTGCAAGGCTGCGCGGGCCACGTCCAGACCCGACCCGTCGGGCATGTTGAGGTCGGTGATCACCAGGTCGTAGGTCAGCGGCGCCTCGCACAGCGCTGCCAGCGCCTCGGTCACCCGCGCCAGGCCGCTGACGCGGTAGCCGGCCCGCTCCAGCAACTGGCCCACCATCAGCAGCATGACCTCGTCGTCATCGACATAGAGCACATGCTGGCCGCGGCCGGCCACCGCGGGCAAGGCCGGGCCGAGCGCCAGCGCCAGCTGCGGCGCTTCGGCCAGCGGCAGGTAGACGTCGAATCGGCTGCCCTCGCCCGGGCAGCTGTGCACCGTGATCTCGCCCCGGTGCGCGGCCACGATGCCGTGCACCACCGACAGCCCCAGGCCCGTGCCCTGGCCCACGGGCTTGGTGGTAAAAAAGGGCTCGAAGATGTGCACCAGGGTGGCGTCGTCGATGCCATCGCCGTTGTCGCTGACCTGCAGGTGGGCATAGCGCCCGACCGGCAGGAGGATCGGACGGGCGGGGTCGTCGTGGCCGAACCTCACCTGGTCGAGCCGCACGGCAATGCACCCGGGCCGGCCCGCCAGCGCATGCCAGGCATTGGTGCACAGGTTCATCAGCACCTGCTGGATCTGGGTGGCGTCACCGTCGATCTCGATCGTCTCGTCGGTCGCCGGGCCCACCAGTTGCACGCTGGCGGGCAAGGTGGCGCGCAACAAGGCCAGGGTTTCGTCGACCAGCGGGCGCAGGGCATGGCGCTGCTGCGCCATCGGCTGGGTCTGGCGCCGGCTGAACGCCAGGATCTGCTGCACCAACGACCGCGCGCGCTGGCCGGCCCGCTGCACCTGCTGCAGCTGCGCCCGTGCCGGGTGGTCGACGGCCAGGTGGTCAGCGGCCAACGCGGCATTGCCCAGCAAGCCGCCGAGGATGTTGTTGAAGTCGTGTGCGATGCCGCCAGCCAAGGTGCCGATGGCCTCCATCTTCTGCGACTCGCGCAGTTGCAGCTCGAGCCGCCCGCGGGCTTCTTCGTCGGCCAGCTGCTGGCTGACGTCGCGCACCACCACGCAGGACAAGGCCTCGCCGCCGACCCCGATGTAGAGCGTGGTGGCCAGCTCGGCCTCGAAGCGGCTGCCGTCGCCGCGCAGCATCGTGATCCGGCCCTTGGCATGGCCTTGGGCGGCGCGCAGGGCCAGCATCGCAGCCAGCCGCGGATCGGTGAGGGCAACCAGCCCGACGCGCCCACGTGCACACAGCGCGGCCTCGTCCAGGCCGAAGATCGCGCAGGCCGCCGGGTTGGCAGCCAGCACGCGGCCATCGGGCCGGGTCTGCAACACGCCGTCCAGGTTGTTCTCGAACAGCATGCGGTAGCGGGCCGCGCTGGCGATCAGCGTCTGCTCGGCGTGCTTGCGCGCGGTGATGTCGACAAAGCTCACCACCACCTGGCGCAGGTGGCCGTCGTCGTGCAGCTGCGGGTAGGCATTGACCATCAGCCAGGTGCGCCCGGCGGCGCCCGGCCGCTCGATGGCGCCGACGAAATCGGTCACTGGCCGCCGGGTGTTGATCACCCGCACCAGCGGCAGGTCGCCCAGCGCCAGCGGCGTGCCATCCTCCTGCAGGAAGCGCCAGCCCGGATCGCCCACAGCCTGGCAGGCGAACTGCGCGAAGCTCATGTCCGTCAGTTCGCTGGCCCGCGCATTGGCCAGCAGCACGCTGCCGTCGGGCGCGTGCACGACCACGCCGGCCACCAGGTGGTCGATCAGGAAGCGCAACTGCGCCTCGCTGGCGCTCAACGCCTGCTGGCTGGCCTTGCTGGCGTCGAGCATCAGGTTGAACTGGGTGGCCACGGCCTCGATCTCGGCCGGTCCGGCGAGATCGGCCCGGGCCGACCCGTCACCTGCGGCCACGCGCGCGCTGACCGCCGCCAGCGCGCCAATCGGCCGCACGATGCGGTTGCCCAGGCGCTGGGCCAGCAACAACATCGCCAGCAATCCCAACGAACCAGCGACCAGGCTGGTGCGCAGCAGGGTCTGGTAGCGGGCCAGCACCTGGTCTTCGGCAACCCCGGCCACCACGCGCCAGGGCGTGCCCGCCACCCCGGCAAAGGCGAACAGCCGGCGCCGGCCATCCAGGCCCTCGCCCGACAACACCCCGTCGCGCAGGCCACGCGCCCGCTCTGCCAGCCCGGGCGGCGGCGGCTTGCCCTGCCACTGCGCCGCATCGACCGAGCGCATCAGCAAGGCGTCGTTGCCGTCGATCACCGTCACCAGGGCGGCCGAGGCCGCCTGCGGCATCACCCGCTGCTGCAGGGCCCGCAAATCCAGCAACAGCACCAGCTGGCCGACCAGCTGCCCGGTGGCGTCATGCAGCGGGTAGGTCAGCGGGGCCGTCCAGCCGCCGCCCTGCACCGGCAGCGCCGGCCCCACCGCCAGACCGGTGCTGCGAAGACCTTGCTGGAACCAGTCGCTGCCTGCTGGCGGCGGCACCGCCAGCAGGCTGGGGCCACCACCGCATCGGCGCTGGCCGTCGAGCCCGTGCAGGGCCGGCATGGCAGGGTCGGCCGGCAGACGGGCAAATTCGGCCGCCAGCGCAGCGCAGGGGTCAGTGCCCACGGGCAGCCGGGCGGCCCGGTCGGCCAAGGTGACGAGCCGGGCCTCGCGTTCGCCCAGCAGCAGTTCGAGATTGTTGGCCACCTGCACCGAACTCAAGCGCACCCGGGCGTTGGCTGCCTCCTTTTCGATGTCCAGCACCATGGCCAAGGCCCAGGCAACGCCGCCGATGGCGGGCAAGCCCACAGCCAGGGCCAGCGCCAGTATCTGGCTGCGCAGCGTCAATCGCTTCGGGATCCTGGGCATCGGTGTCTTGTTGTGGAGTCAGTGGCCCGCGTCGCTACTGCTTCGATCACCCAGGACTTGGCGGAATCTTATGCCAGCCCGGCCGGCGATAATCGAGGGTTGCCACCAGCGGCGCACAGCCTGCGCGCCGCTCCCGCCGAAGCCCGAGACCACGCGCCCCCCTAAGCGGCCGATCCCAGGCCGTGCCCCTTGCCGGTACCCGCCGCACCATGTCTGCCGATCTGCCCACCGAAGTGCGCCGCCGCCGCACCTTTGCCATCATCAGCCACCCCGACGCGGGCAAGACCACGCTGACCGAAAAGCTGCTGCTGTTCTCGGGCGCCATCCAGATTGCCGGCAGCGTCAAGGCTAGAAAAGCCGCGCGCCACGCCACCAGCGACTGGATGGAAATCGAAAAGCAGCGCGGCATTTCCGTCGCCTCATCGGTCCTGCAGATGGAATACCGCGATTGCGTGATCAACCTGTTAGACACCCCAGGCCACCAGGATTTTTCTGAAGACACCTACCGTGTGTTGACAGCCGTCGATGCCGCCTTGATGGTGATCGACGCCGCCAACGGCGTCGAGCCGCAAACCCGCCGCCTGCTGCAGGTCTGCCGCGCCCGCAACACGCCCATCCTGACCTTCGTCAACAAGATGGACCGCGAGGTGCAGGATCCGATGAACATCATGGACGAGATCGAGCGCGAACTCGGCATGGCCGTGGTGCCTTTTACCTGGCCAGTCGGCATGGGCAAGCTGTTCCACGGCGTCTATGACCGCCGCGAAAAGCGCATGCGCGTCGTCAGCCCCGGCGAGGACAAGGCCGGTGGCGACGACGAGATCCTGTTGGGTCTGGACAACGCCGAAGCTACCAAGCGCTTTGGCGCCGAATTCAAGCAGGCGCAGGACGAACTGGAACTACTCGAAGGCGCGTCGCCGGAATTCGACCGCGAAGCGTTCCTGACTGGCAAGCAGACGCCGATGTTCTTCGGATCGGCGATCAACAACTTCGGCGTGCAGGAAGTGCTCGATGCGCTGGTCGATCTGGCGCCCGCCCCCGCGCCCCGCGCCGCCATGCAGCGCATCGTACGGCCCGAGGAAAAGAAATTCTCCGGCGTGGTGTTCAAGATCCAGGCCAACATGGACCCAGCGCACCGCGACCGTATCGCCTTCTTGCGCGTGGCCAGCGGCGAATTCACGCGCGGCATGAAGCTCAAGGTGGTGCGCAGCGGCAAGGAAATCCGGCCCAACACGGTGGTCAGCTTCATGAGCCAGCGCCGCGAACTGCTCGACACCGCCTTTGCCGGCGACATCATCGGCATCCCGAACCATGGCGTGCTGCAGCTCGGCGACACGCTGACCGAAGGCGAAGCGCTGCAGTTCACCGGCCTGCCCTTCTTTGCGCCGGAAATGTTCCGTGCGGTCGAAGTGGCCGACCCGCTGCGCAGCAAGCAGCTGCGCGCCGGCCTGACGCAACTCGGCGAAGAAGGCGCGATCCAGGTGTTCCGGCCGATTGCCGGCTCATTGCTGCTGCTGGGCGCGGTCGGCCAGCTGCAGTTTGAGGTGGTGGCGCACCGGCTGGAGCATGAATACGGCGTCAAGGCGCGCATCATGCAGAGCAACTTCAACCTGGCGCGCTGGGTGACATGCGACGATGCGAACGAGCTGAAAAAATTCATCGACGCCAACGCGCACCGTGTCGCGCTCGACGCGGTCGATGCGCCGACGCTGCTGGTCGATCACAGCGCCACGCTGCGCGCCGTCGAGCAGCAATGGCCCAAGATCAAGTTTCACGCGCTGCGCGAGCACGCCGGACTGGTTTTTCAGGCAAAAATGTAGTGTTTTAGGGCTCTTGCGCTTGATGGGCTTGCGCAAGCAGCTACTATTTTTATAGCGCCTGCTTGTCTCGATACGCAGGTCCCCATGCCAGATCAGGGTGCAATCTGCAGTTGCGCCAAGTCCAGCAGCACAAAACGGGCAAATTTCTCCTCTTTTCGATTGCCGTCATCGCTGACGATGACGATGCGCGGCACGCCGTCAATCACAGCCGGGCTTACGCCTTCCGCGCGTTCAAATCCCTGCAAGCCTGCCACTGTGACACGTCGGGCGGGTGAATCTGGCAACCCGCCCCAGAACCAGAGCTTGAATTCATTTTGCTGGCGGGAGACGGGGCCACTGACGACCAGGTAACCTGCAAGCGGCGCGATGTACGACATGCCACGAATCCCCTGTCCGCCCAGGTCCAGCGTCTGAAGCGTACTGGAGACTTGCGGCGCCGCGTCTGCTTCGAAAATAGCCGTTGGGTTTTCAATGCTCGCGATGACGGCAAGGTCCCCCTGCAAAGGACTGCGAAAACCGATCAACAGCCGCTGCCGGTCTGGTGTGATTTCCAGCGCCTCGATGTTGAGCCCGCCGCTGGTTTTGACATCTTTAATTTCCGCTGCGGCCGAAAGCAGGGGATGCGCCGCCATCAGCGCGCCCTTGAGCCCGCCCACCACCACGGAATCGACTACACGGTCGGCTTCGATGCGAAACCGGGCCAATTTGTTGCGGTTTTTTTTCTCGTCACCGTCATCGTCACGGGAATGCGAGGTGACAGCATAAAGATAACCCAGGCTGTCGAGCGCGAGCCCTTCAAGGTCGTCCAGGTTCCAGATCGCCGCACCGCCCTGGAACCAGCCCGGCCCCAGCGACTTGCTCTCGGCCGTGCCGTCCACATCCAGGGTGAGCACGTTGAAAGAATGGGATTTTTCGTCTTCCACCACGAGGAAACGCCCATCGGGCAATTGCTGGATGGCAGAGGGTTCATACAGGCCGGTCAAGGGCAGGAACATGGCAAAACCTATGCAAAATTCAGGCGAGCACAGCGCTGGCTTTGCATGCCGGAGCCGCGCGGTGCATTGATTCAGGATTCGAGAAAGAAATCGACCTTGCCATCGTCCAGGTCGTAGCGGGCGCCGACCACCAGAAGCTTGCCGGCCTTGATGGGGTCCATCATCCCAGGCTCGGCGGTGCGCAGCCGCATCACGGTGCGCCGGACATTCTCGCGCACGGATGCCTCCAGCAGGGCGTCGCCCTTGAGTCCACCCTGCGCCCTGGCCTTCAGCACGGCCGGGATGATGGGCTCGACCATCTGGCCGATGCTGCCGGGATAGACCGTGTTTTTTTCCACCACCGACACCGCCGCCTCCACCGCACCGCATCGCTCGTGGCCCAGCACCAGGACCAGCGGCACGCCCAGCACCTGAACCGCGTACTGGATGCTGCCCAGGGCCACGGTGTCGATGGTGTTGCCTGCGTTGCGCACGATGAACAATTCGCCCAGCCCGGTGTCAAACAGCAACTCGGGCGCCACGCGGCTGTCCGAGCAGCCCACCAGAATCGCAAAGGGGATCTGCCCCCGCGCAATTTCCAGCCGGCGGTCACTGTCGCGGGTGGATTTGAGCGACGGCTTGTCGGCCAGAAAATCCGCATGCCCCTTCTTGAGCTTATCAAGCGCCTGCGACGGCGTGAGCTCGGTCTTTTTTCCTTCCGCGGCGTTTGCCGGCAACAGGTTTAGGCTGCCCGCCAGACCCAGGGCACCGTAGCCAAAACGGAAGAATGCTCTGCGTGACGATTCAATGGGATACATACCGGAGCTCCAAAAATGTGTGAAGCTTCACTGTAACGATGAAGCACCCATTCATTTAGATTTTTTTGTGCCCAACTTGAGGCTGTAACCCAGCACCGATGCCACCCCTGAAAACGCTTTCCCGCTGCCTGCTTGGCCTGTTTTTCATGGCCGCCGGCCTCAACCACTTCTGGCACACCGCGTTTTACGTCGCCATGGTGCCGCCTTACCTGCCCTTTCCGCTGGCGCTGGTGTACCTCAGTGGTGTGGCTGAACTCGTGCTGGGCGCAGGGGTGCTGGTCAGGCGCTGGGAGGCTGGCGCCGCATGGGGGCTGATCGTCTTGTCCGTGGCGGTTTTTCCGGCGAACGTGCATATGGCGCTGCATCCCGAGCTGTTCACGCAGTTCTCGCCCGCCGGGCTGTGGCTGCGCCTTCCGCTGCAGGCGGTGGTGATCGCCTGGGCCTACTGGCACACGCGCCCAGCGCGCGGTGCTGCCTGAGCCCTTCCCCAGGCGCCAGCGTTCAATTCGCTTTCAGGAAGTCAGCGACTTCAAGCAGCACCAGTTCGTTGTCGTCGGCCTGGTTGGGCTCGCGGCTGCTGGAAAACGGCAGGTTGTTGTCGTTGCCGACCACGATGTGCGCGCTGTCCACGATATCGACGTTTTCGATCGTGAAGAAGGGAAAGGTCAGCACGCCGTTGTTCAGCGGCTTGCGCGCCAGCCTGGCCGGGTCGGCGATGTTCAGCAGGTCGATGTAGCCGATCTTGCGCAGCGGGCCGCCCGCGTTGGCGTCGGTCAGCTCGACCTTGTAGACGCGCTTGAATCTGGCGATGTCGTGAAAGCAGTCGGTGCGCTTTTGGCCTTCGGGGCACGCCTTGTCGGCCATGCCTTCGCCGTTGTCGCGCTCGATGATCAGGCCGGTCGTATCGTCGATCATGTTGAAGTCGCCAATCGCGTGGCTATTGCCCTCCAGCAGGTACTTCCAGTGGCGGCCGGTCCACGACTGGCTTTTGACATCGAATTCAAGCACGCGCAAATAGTCCTTGCCATCGAGGTTTTCATTGGCTTTGCGGGTCGCATCCCAAAGCGCGCCTTCAAGCAAGGCGTAGAGCTTGCTGCCGTCCTTTGACGCGGCCATACCTTCAAAACCCTTGGAGCGGCGCACCTGAAAATCCACCGCGCCGCCCGGCGCGCCCGGCGTGGTGACGGCCGGGTGGTCGGGTGAACGCACCACCTTGCCATCGACCAGCGTGTCAAACACGGCCAGCACCTTGCCCTTCATATCAGCCTTGATCAGGAAAGGGCCAAACTCGTCGCCAATCCACAAGGCGCCGCCCGCCAACTGGAAGCTCTCGGTGTCGAAATCGCTGCCGGTCAGGTAGCGCTGTTTCGTGCCCTCATGAACGATACGAAATGGCACTTTCTTGTCGGGATCGTGCAGAAAAATGGTTTCCAGCCGCTTCATGCCGCCGCCCTTGAAGTCAACGCCATAGCGGTTCAGGTACAGCATGGAATCGGGCGAATTGACCTTGGAGCCCGAGCCGTTGTCCGTCAGTATCCAAAAGCTGCCGTCGGGCATTTTCTTGATCCCGGAATGCCCTTGCAGGGGCTGGCCCTGGAACGGCAAAAACACACCCGTCGGCCGGCCGGCGGACAGCCCTTCCACGGTGCCGACCGCGTCCACACGCTTGCCGGTGGTGAATTTCCCGCTGATCTTCAGGTCTTCGGGCGCGTCCTGGGGCGCTGCGATGAATGATCTGGCCGGCATCACCACATGGCCCGCCAGCGTGGCCGCAAAGGCGGCCGGAGCCGTCGTCTGCGCCTGCAGCGGCCAGACTGCCAGCGTCATGGCAGCAGCCAGCGCCACAACGCCGGGGCAGGAAGATATGGTGAAAGCGGAAAAAGAATGAGACATGCAGGCGAATCCTTGTTTGAAAGAATCCGTATGGTGCGCAGCCAATGTGACGGCGAAATGACTTTTCATGAGTGCCAGCGAAAAGCCGGACCAGGTTTTACCAAGGTTCTGAATCGGCGTGGCCAGGCATACACCGTGCGACGCTCACCGCACGGCTGACTTCCTGCCCGGATCTGGCCAGTTTCGGCACATTCCCCGTATATTGGCGGCATGAATGCTTCCAACCCCATTCCTGCTATTTTTCACGCCGAAAGCCAGCCAGCCGACGCAGACCCGTCTGAAACCGCCGAATGGCGCGACGCTTTCGTAGCGCTGGCGGCCGCGCAAGGCCCGGAACGCGCACGCTTTGTGCTCGACGAACTGGCCCGGCTGGCGCGCGAACAGCGCATTGGCTGGAAACCCGAACTCTCCACGCCTTACGTCAACACGGTGGGTGTCAACGAGCAGCCGGTGTTTCCCGGCGACCTGGCGGTGGAGGAACGGCTGGCGTCGCTGATGCGCTGGAACGCGCTGGCGATGGTGGTGCGCGCCAACCAGGCCGAATCCGGCGGCTCCAGCGAACTGGGCGGCCACATCGCCAGCTACGCCAGCGCGGCCGACCTGTTCGAGACCGGCTACAACCATTTCTTTCACGCCCGTGAAGGCCTGGGCGACGGCCAGCACCGGGGCGACCTGGTTTTTTTCCAGCCACACAGCGCGCCCGGCGTGTATGCCCGCGCCTACCTTGAAGGCCGCCTCAGCGAGCAGGACCTGGGCTTTTACCGCCAGGAGCTGACGGCACCCGTGCAGAGCGGCGGCCAGGCACGCGGCCTGTGCAGCTACCCGCACCCGTACCTGATGCCCGATTTCTGGCAGTTTCCCACCGGCTCGATGGGCATTGGCCCGATCAGCTCGATCTACCATGCGCGCTTCATGCGCTACCTCACTCACCGCCGCCTGCTCGACTGCACCGGCCGCAAGGTCTGGGGCGTATTTGGCGACGGCGAGATGGACGAGCCCGAATCGATGAGCGCGCTGACGCTGGCCGCGCGCGAGGGCCTGGACAACATGGTCTGGGTCGTCAACTGCAATTTGCAGCGGCTCGACGGCCCGGTGCGCGGCAACGGCCGCATCATCGACGAACTCGAAAAGCTGTTTGCCGGCGCTGGCTGGAACGTCATCAAGCTGGTCTGGGGCAGCGACTGGGACGGCCTGTTCGCGCGCGACCTGACCGGCGCCTTGACCCAGGCGTTCGCGAACACGGTCGATGGCCAGATGCAGACCTTCGCCGCCAAGGACGGGCGCTTCAACCGCGACAACTTCTTCGGCCAGAACGAGGCACTGGCGCGCCTGGCGCAGGGCATGACCGACGAGCAGATCGACCGCCTGAAACGCGGCGGCCACGACCTGGTGAAAATCCACGCGGCCTACGCAGCCGCCGCCAGCCACACCGGCCAGCCGACGGTGATCCTGGCGCACACCAAGAAAGGCTACGGCATGGGCAGCGCCGGCCAGGGCAAGATGACGACGCATTCGCACAAGAAGTTCGACGAAACCGACCTGCTGGAGTTTCGCAACCGCTTCAACCTGCCGCTGAGCGACGAGCAGGCCAGGCAAATGGCGTTCTACAAGCCGGCCGAGGACAGCCTTGAGATGCAGTATTTGCATCAGCGGCGAACGGCGCTGGGCGGCTACCTGCCCAAGCGAGACACCACGGCAGACGTGATCGACGTGCCCGCCTTGAGCGCCTACGGCCAGTTCGCGCTGGCCGCTGACGGCAAGGAAATGAGTACCACCATGGCCTTCGTGCGCATGCTCGGCGGCTTGCTCAAGCACCCGGCGCTCGGGCCGAAGATCGTTCCCATCGTCGCCGACGAGGCGCGCACCTTCGGCATGGCCAACCTTTTCAAGCAGGTCGGCATCTATTCCAGCGTTGGCCAGCGTTACGCACCCGAAGACATCGGTTCGGTGCTGAGCTACCGCGAGGCGCTGGACGGACAGATCCTGGAAGAAGGCATCAGCGAGGCCGGCGCGCTGGCCAGCTGGACGGCAGCCGCCACCAGCTACAGCGTGCACGCTCTGGCGATGCTGCCGTTTTATATCTATTACTCGATGTTCGGCTTTCAGCGCGTCGGCGACCAAATCTGGGCGGCGGCCGACCAGCGGGCGCGCGGCTTTCTGCTGGGCGCCACGTCGGGCCGGACCACCCTCAGCGGCGAAGGCTTGCAGCACCAGGACGGCACCAGCCACCTGATCGCCGCGACCATTCCCAACTGCAAATCCTACGACCCGGCCTTTGCCTGTGAACTGGCCGTCATCATCGACCGGGGTATTCAGGACATGATGGTCGAGCAGCAGGACGTTTTTTATCACGTCACGCTGATGAACGAAAACTATGCCCAGCCCGACCTGCGGCCCGGATCGGAAGCCGGCATCATCCGGGGATGCTATTTATTCGATAGCTACTTGTGCCCACCGGATATGCGGAAAAGCACTGAAATGCTTCAAAAACCAGTTTCCGGAGTGACGCTGATGGGTTCAGGCGCGATCCTGACCGAGGTCATCAAGGCGGCGTGGCAACTGGCAGCGCGCGGCATTCCCGCCACGGTGTACAGCGTAACCAGCTGGAGCGAGCTGGCCCGCGATGGCGCAGCCTGCCAGCAGCGCAGGCTGGACGGCGACGCCACGGGCGAAAGCGCATTGATCACGCAGTTGCTGGCTGGCAGCCTGGAACCGGTGATTGCCGCGACCGACTATGTGTGCGCCGTTCCCGAAAGCATTCGCGCCTTCGTGCCCGCAGGCCGGTCCTACCTGACGCTGGGCACCGACGGTTTTGGCCGCAGCGACACGCGGGCGGCGTTGCGCCAGTTCTTCGGCGTCAACGCGCAGAGCATCGTCGATGCGGCATTGCTACAACTCAAGAACCGCTAGAACGGCAAAAAGCCTGCGCGCGGGGGAACCGCGCGCAGGCTTTTGGAAGAAACCGGCAGAACCTCATGCGCCAGGCGCATGAGGCTTCAACTGGCCTGTGGCTTACTTGGGCAGCAGCACCTTGTCGACGACGTGGATCACGCCGTTGGACTGCATCACATCGGCAATGGTGACAGTGGCCGAGCCGCCTTTTTCATCCATCACCATGACTTTGCCGCCCTTGGCGGTGGCGGTCAGGTTGCCGCCGGCCACGGTCTTGAGCATGGCCTTGCCCTTGCCTGCGGCAATCGCCTTGGTCAGCGCGGCGGCGTCCATCTTGCCAGCGACGACATGGTAGGTCAGGATGCCAGAGAGCATGGCCTTGTTTTCAGGCTTGAGCAGCGTATCGACCGTGCCTGCGGGCAGCGCGTCAAAGGCGGCGTTGGTCGGTGCGAACACGGTGAACGGGCCGGCGCCTTTGAGCGTGTCCACCAGGCCGGCCGCCTTGATGGCAGCGACCAGCGTGGTGTGGTCCTTGGAGTTGACGGCGTTGTCGATGATGTCCATGGTCGGCAGCATCGAGGCGCCGCCAACCATCTTCTGCGCAAACGAGGACGCAGCCGAAAGCGACAGGGCCATGGCCAGGCCGATGGAGGCCAGTTTGTGTTTTGTCTGCATGTGAAATCCTTGAAATGAAGTTGAGGTGGGTTGAGCTTCCTCGCCCGCCGGAATCAAGATGGATTCGCGGCCGACT
>JAYSYH010000244.1:0-4332 GCA_043716645.1 Betaproteobacteria bacterium
CGCGCCGGCGCAGTTGGCCGGGGCCTCGACGGCCAGGCCGTTGCTGTTGCCGGCGGCCACCACCACCGTGACCTTGGCCGCGGCCAGCGCGGTGAACACGTCGGTATAGCTGGCCGGGCAGTTGCCCGCCTTGCCCAGACTCATGCTGATGACCTTGGCCGGGTGCGGGTTGGCCGGGATGCCGGCGTAGGTGGCGTAACTGCTGGCGGTGCCTGGCAGGTTGATGCCCGCCGCCCAGTACATCGCCGCGATGATGTCGCTGTCGCTGCCGCCGCAGGGGCCCAGCACGCGCACCGGCAGCACCATGGTGTTGCGGCCGATGCTGGCCATGCCCACGCTGTTGTCGGTGGCCGCGCCGACCAGGCCGGCGGTTTGCGTGCCGTGCCAACTGCTGGTGCTGGCGGCGGTGCCGCTGCCGCACTGGTTGGCGGTGTTGTAGTCGCCGGGGTCGTTGGCGTCGGCGTCGACGCCGTTGCCGTCGCCGGTCTGCGAAGAAACAAAGTCGTAGCCCGGCCACAACTTGGAACTCAGGTCGGGGTGGTCGAAGCGCACGCCGGTGTCCAGCACCGCCACCGTGATGGCGGCCGAGCCATTGGTGATGGCCCAGGCGGCCTCGGCGTTGATCGAAGACACCACGGGCGTGGCGGCCGCCGTGACCGCAGCGTCCGGCGCACGCAGGTACCACTGCCCCACGGCCGGGGTGATGCTGGTCTGGTTGGGCCCGTAGTAGGGGTCATTGGGCGGGTTCGGCGGGTTGGGCCCGGCGCTGATGTAACGCCGTTCATCGACCACGGCCCACTCGACGTCGTCCTGCAGCCGCAGTTTCGCGGCCAGCGCGCTCGACGTCAGGCCCTGCCCGCGCAGCGCCTGCGTGCGCTCGCCGAGTACGCGGCCGTCCTGCAGCGGCAGGCCCAGGCGGGTGCCCAGCGTGGCGGCATGCAGCGGGCGGGCCAGGGTGCTGCCAGGGGCGGTGCTGTTGGCGGAGAGCGCGCGCATCAACACGCTGGCGCTGCGGTACTTGACGATGACGCGGGCCTCGCGGCTGTCTTCCGCAGCGGCGCCGGGGCGCGCGCGCTGCGGGCCCTTTTCCGTGGTGGGTGTACCGCCAAAGGCAGGCAGCATGCCCAGCAGCAAGGCAAGCAGGGCCGGGGTGGGGCGCAGGAAAGACATGAAAATTTACCTCGTGGCCGCAACTGCAGCCGCAGCCGGGGTGGTCAGCGCTGTGGCGATGACCCCGTCAATGTGGATCTTGGTTCAGTCTACCGAGCGATTTGTTTCCATGATCGTCTGGAACACCGAACCGCGTTCACCAAACAAAAGGCCGCTTGCGCGGCCAGTGTTGCGAGGTGTGACCGGCGGGTCGTGCGGTCGTGCGGTCGTGCGGTCACGCGGTCACGCGGTCAGGCCATCAGGCGATCACCCGCACCATCTCCAGCACCTTGTTCGAGTAGCCCCATTCGTTGTCGTACCAGGCCACCAGCTTCACGAAGGTGCTGTCCAGCGCGATGCTGGCGTCGGCGTCGAAGACGCTGGTGCGGGTTTCGCCGCGGAAGTCGGTGGCCACCACCTTGTCTTCGGTGTAGCCCAACACGCCCTTCATCTCGCCTTCGGAAGCCGCCTTCAGCGCGGCCTTGATCTCGTCGAAGCTGGCCGGGTTCACCAGTTCGGCGGTCAGGTCGACGACGCTGACGTCGCTGGTGGGCACGCGGAAGGCCATGCCGGTGAGCTTCTTGTTCAGGTCGGGGATGACCACGCCCACGGCCTTGGCCGCGCCCGTGCTGCTGGGGATGATGTTTTCCAGAATGCCGCGGCCGCCGCGCCAGTCCTTGTTGCTCGGGCCGTCAACGGTCTTCTGCGTGGCGGTGGCGGCGTGAACGGTGGTCATCAAGCCGCGCTTGATGCCGAACTTGTCGTGGATGACCTTGGCCAGCGGCGCCAGACAGTTGGTGGTGCAACTGGCGTTGCTGATGATGGTCTGGCCGGCGTAGGTCTTGTGGTTCACGCCATAGACGAACATCGGCGTGTCGTCCTTGCTGGGCGCGCTCTGGATGACCTTCTTCGCGCCGGCATCGATGTGCTTCTGGCAGGTGTCCCTGGTCAGGAACAGGCCGGTGGCTTCGACGATCACGTCAGCGCCCACTTCGCCCCAGGCCAGCGTAGCCGGGTCTTTCACGGCGGTCAGGCGGATGCGCTTGCCGTTGACGACCAGGGTGTTGCCGTCGACTTCAACCGCGCCCTTGAAGCGGCCGTGCACGCTGTCGTACTGCAGCATGTAGGCCAGGTAATCGGGTTCCAGCAAGTCGTTGATGCCGACGATCTCGATCTCGGGGAAGTTCTGCACGGCAGCACGGAACACCATGCGCCCGATGCGGCCGAAGCCGTTGATGCCGACTTTGATGGTCATGGGAAAGTCTCCAGGAAGTGGGGAAATCGAGGCGCCGCCGGTTCACTGGGGTCGCGGCAGCAGCGCAGCAGCTGTCAATTGTCCACCCGGTGCCGGCCGTTCATTTCTCGGCAACGGGCGCGATGGCGAAATCGGCGCAGGGTACGTGGATGTCGGCGGTGTCGGCAAAGATCGAATCCGCCACGCGCGGCGGTACCTCGAGTTCGGCCCGCCTCAACCAGTCCAGCAGCGGTAGGCGGCGCGCATCTGCACCCCCTTGCACACCCACCGCGTTGGCAGCAAAAGGCTTGCGGTAGTTCAGCTTCACGTCGAAAGGGCAGCCCATGGTGCGGGTGTCGAACTGCAGGCCTTCGGTTTTCAGCAGCTTGGCCAGCGCGGCGAATTCCAGCAGCGTCAGCGGCTTGAAGCCGTAAGCCTCGCCTTCGAACTTGAACTCGAACACGGCGATGGCGGTCAAGGGTTGACCGGCGTAGCACGGCAGGCGGTAGCCGCGTATCCAATCCTAGACCAGCGTGCCCAGCGCCCGTGAACGGTAAGGTGTGTAGACCAGAGCCTGCGGGGCTTGGTCGTCTGAGGAAAAGCGCAGCTGGACCAGCACGCGGCCCTGCACGCCCTGGCGCAGCAGTTCGCGTGGGTAAGCCGGGTTCTTTTCGCCCGAGACGTGTTTCATGCAGCGCAGCGACACACGGCGGCCGGGGTCGTCCACATCCATCGCCGGGCCAAAGAAGACCGGGCGGCCATCAGTCTGGAAGACGTATTCCCGGCGCAGGCTGGCCTGCTCGCCGGCCGGCAGGCAGGGCACGCGCAGCCGGTTCACGTGTTCACGCACGGCGTCTTCGAAGCTGATGTCGCCGTCGCGGCTGATCACGGTCACGGCCGGGCGCAATTCAGCGCCGGTGAAGTGCAGTTCCACCAGCACGCGGCCCGCTGTGCCGGCCTTGTAGGCCACGAACGGGTATTCGGGCTCGCCCGGCTTGCCGGGGGGCGCGCTCAGGCAGGCGGCCACAGCCGTGGGCGCCAGTTCGACTTGCTGGGCGGCGGCGCCGGTGGCCCACAGGCCCGCCAGCAGGCCGGCAACGACCACCGAAGCGGCGGAGCGGAAGCGTGCGGCTGTCACCGTGTCCGTCCTCTGGCGGTCAGCCCTTGACCACCGTGCGCACCGTGTCCACCAGGTTCTGCGCGGTCACGTGGAAGTGCTTGAACAGCACCGGCGCCGGCGCGCTTTCGCCGTAGCTGTCGATGCCGATGACGGCCGCGCAGCCGTACTTCCACCAGCCGGCTGTCACGCCGGCCTCGATGGCCACGCGCGGCACGCCCGCCGGCAGCACGCTGGTCTTGTATTTCACCGGCTGGCGGTCGAACACCGTCGTGCTGGGCATGCTGACCACGCGCACCGCGATTTTCAGCTTCGCCAGTTCGGCCTGCGCGTGCAGCGCCAGGCCGACTTCGCTGCCGGTGGCGATGATCACCGCCTGCAGCTTCTTCTTCAGACCGACTTCGCCGGGCTCGGCCAGCACATAGGCGCCCTTGCTGATCGCGTCCAGCGACGAAGCATGGGGAGCGGCGGCTGACGCCGCCTTCGGCAGATACGGCAGGCTTTGCCGGCTCAGCAACAGCGCACTGGGGCGACTGCGGTTGCCCAGCGCCATCGTCCAGGCCACGGTGGTCTCAGCGGTGTCGGCCGGACGCCAGACGTCCAGGTTCGGGATCAATCGCAGGCTGGCCGCGTGTTCCACGCTTTGGTGCGTGGGGCCGTCTTCGCCCAGGCCGATGCTGTCGTGCGTGAACACGTGGATCACGCGCTGCTTCATCAGCGCGGCCATGCGGATGGCGTTGCGGCTGTAGTCGCTGAAGGTCAGGAAGGTGCCGCCGTACGGGATGAAGCCGCCGTGCAGGCCCATGCCGTTCATGATCGCGGCCATGCCGAA
>JAYSYH010000245.1:0-4326 GCA_043716645.1 Betaproteobacteria bacterium
CGCCGCCGTCAGCGTCGTCTTGCCGTGGTCCACGTGACCAATGGTGCCCACGTTCACGTGGGGCTTGGTCCGTTCGAATTTACCTTTTGCCATTCTCAAGCGCTCCGGGCTAAGTCAAATCAAAAGTCAGATCTGTGGTGCCCATGGCAGGAATCGGACCTGCGACCTCCCCCTTACCAAGGGGGTGCTCTACCACTGAGCCACATGGGCATCATTACGGGTCTGGCGACGAGGGCAGTGAGTCGACAGGCCCGTAACGACGATGCTGGAAAGTTCTTTCCGTGGAGCGGGAGACGGGAATCGAACCCGCGTCATTAGCTTGGAAGGCTAGGGTTCTGCCATTGAACTACTCCCGCTGCGCGCTGGCACAAACACCTCTGGGCTTTTGATTCAGGGCCTTCGCTCAACATCTCTTCAAGCATCCAACCCGAAAAGACCTCTCTGGTGGAGGAGGGTGGATTCGAACCACCGTAGGCGTAAGCCAACAGATTTACAGTCTGCCCCCTTTAGCCACTCGGGCACCCCTCCAGAGAGCCCGTGACTATAGCACGGCCCGTGCGTCGCTCAAGCCCCAGTCCATGCCCCCTCGCCCCGCCGCCGAGAGAAAGGCTGCCGCGCGGCCGAAGTGCCCGCAGCCGATGAAAGGCTCCGGTGGGCGCAGTGCAGCCAGAGGCGACGGGTGGTTGGCCCGCAGCACAAGGTGCTGAAAGCCACCGACCGGCAGGCGCGCCAGCCGGGCCTGCGCGTGCGCGCCCCAGAGCATGAAGACCTTGGGCACCGCGTCGGCCCACAGGGCTTGGCACACCGCGTCGGTCAGCGCCTGCCAGCCCAGTCGGGCATGGCTGGCAGGCAGCCCGCTTTCGACGGTCAACGCGGTATTCAGCAGCAACACGCCCTGCTCGGCCCAGTGCGCCAAGCTGCCCGACGCAGGCGGCGGCAGGCCCAGGTCGCGCTGCAGTTCCTTGAAGATGTTGCGCAGACTGGGCGGTGTGCGTTGACCGGCCGGTACCGAAAAGGCCAGGCCTTCGGCCTGCCCTTCACCGTGATACGGGTCCTGCCCCAGGATCAGCACGCGCGTGCGGGCCAGCGGCGTCAGCGCGAAGGCGCGGAAGACCTGCCCCGGATGCAGGACGGCGCCTTCGCGCACCCGGCGGTCGACCGCTTCGATGAGGGCCTGCCCCGCGGCGCTGCAGCGCCAGATGTTCAGCAGCGGCTGCCAGTCACCGAAACCGGCGTCCAGCAAGCCAGCCAGCGGCACGGTCAGGCGGTTCAAGCGAACAGGCTGCCTAGCGCCGCGCCCGGGTCGTCGGCGCGCATGAAGGCTTCGCCGACGAGAAAGGTGTGGACATCGGCCGCGCGCATGCGCTGCACGTCGGTGCGACTCAGGATGCCGGATTCGGTCACCAGCAGCCGGTCGGCTGGCACGCGCGGTAACAGACCGAGGGTGGTGTCCAGCGTCACCTCGAAAGTCTTCAGGTTGCGGTTGTTGATGCCCAGCAGCGGCGTCTTCAAACGCAAGGCGCGGTCGAGCTCTTCGCCGTCGTGCACCTCGACCAGCACCGCCATGCCCAGGCTGTGTGCGCAGGCTTCCAGGTCGGCCATCTGCGCGTCGTCCAAGCAGGCGGCGATCAGCAAGATGCAGTCGGCGCCCAGTGCGCGCGCCTCCACGACTTGGTATTCGTCGACCATGAAGTCCTTGCGCAGCACCGGCAGCGCACAGGCCGCGCGAGCCTGCTGCAGGTAAGCGGCGCTGCCCTGGAAGAAGCGTTCGTCGGTCAGCACGCTCAAGGCAGCCGCACCGCCGCGCTCGTAGCTGACGGCGATTTCGCCGGGCACGAAATGTTCGCGCAGTACGCCTTTGCTGGGACTGGCCTTCTTCACCTCGGCAATGACTGCAGCCTGGCCGGAAGCGGTCTTGCTGCGCAAAGCCGCTTCAAACCCCCGCACATCGCGCCGCGCTTGGGCTTGCGCCCGCCAACTGGCCAGGCTGCGCGCAGCCTTCGCCAGGGCCAGTTCTTCGTATTTGACGGCAACGATGCGCTGCAGGATGTCGCTCACCTCAGCTCCCTTTGAATCGGTTGCTGACCGCGATGAACTGGCGGAGCTTTGCCGCCGCTGCACCTGAGGCCACGGCCTCACGCGCGCGCCTGACACCGTCAGCCACCGAAGAAGCCACCCCAGAGCAATACAGCGCCGCACCCGCATTCAGCAACACGATGTCGCGCAGCGGCCCGTCTTCGTTGGCCAGCACGCGCTGGATGCACTGCACGGACTCGTCCTTGTTGGCGACCTGCAGCACGCGGCTGTCATAGACCGGCAGGCCGAAGTCGCTGGGGTGGACAAGGTACTCACGCACTTCGCCGTTCTTCAGCTCGCCCACAGCGGTTTCGCCAGACAGCGAAATCTCGTCCATGCCGTTCAGGCCGTGGACCACCATCACGTGTTCGCTGCCCAGACGCTGCAGCACGCGCACCAGGATGCCAACCAAGTCAGGGTGGAAGACGCCCAGCAACTGATTGGGTGCGCCGGCCGGGTTGGTCAGTGGGCCCAGGATGTTGAACAGCGTGCGCACGCCAAGTTCCTTGCGCACCGGCGCGGCGTGTTTCATCGCTGCGTGATGGTTGGGCGCAAACATGTAGGCGATGCCGGTCTCGACCAGGCACTGCGTGACCTGTTCAGGCGTCAGCATGATGTTGCCGCCGAGTGCTTCCATGACATCTGCCGAACCCGAAGTGGACGACACGCTGCGCCCCGCGTGCTTGGCCACGCGCGCACCGGCAGCGGCCGCGACGAAGACGCTGGCCGTGCTGATGTTGAAGGTGTGCGAGTTGTCGCCGCCGGTGCCGACGATGTCGACCAGATGCGTGCGGTCGACCACCGAAACGGGCGTGGCAAATTCGCGCATCACCTGAGCCGCGGCGGCGATTTCGCCGACCGTTTCCTTCTTAACGCGCAACCCGATGGACAGCGCGGCGATCATCACTGGCGACATCTCGCCGCTCATGATGCGGCGCATCAGCGCCAGCATCTCGTCATGGAAGATCTCGCGGTGCTCGATCAGGCGGGTCAGCGCTTCGGTGTCGGTGATGGACGAATGAGCGGTGGACATGGCGGGCGTGCTCACAGGTGTTGGCGCAGGATGACCAGCGCGCGCACGATGTCGTCGGCACTGACGTCCAGGTGGGTGACGAAGCGCAGCTTGTACAGGCCGGTGCACAGCACGCCGGCGGCGCGCAGGCGGTCCACCACGCCAACCGCTTTCTCGGGCGCCAGATCGACAAAGAGGATGTTGGTCTGCGGCGGTGTCACAGTCACGCCGGGCACGCCCCGCAGACCTTCAGCCAACGCGCGGGCGTTGGCGTGGTCGTCAGTCAGGCGCCCGATGTGGTGGTCCAGTGCGTGGGTGGCCGCAGCGGCCAGCACGCCCGCCTGCCGCATGCCGCCGCCCAGCATCTTGCGGATGCGGTGCGCGCGGGCGATCAGCGCCCTGCTGCCGACCAGTGCCGAACCAACCGGCGCGCCCAAACCTTTGCTGAAGCAGACCGAGACGCTGTCGAAGTGCTGCGCGATGGCCAGCGCATTCGCCTGCGGATCGCCACCGCTGGCCACGGCGGCGTTGAACAAGCGCGCGCCGTCCAGGTGCGTCGCCAGCCCCTTGCTGCGCGCGAAAGCCGTTGCGCTGGCGATGTAATCCAGCGGCAGCACCTGCCCGCCCCAAGTGTTCTCGAGCGTCAGCAATTTGGTGCGCGCGAAGTGGGCGTCGTCGGGCTTGATGGCGGCGGCGATGTCGGCGACGGGGATCGAGCCGTCGGCCAGCTGCAGCAATGGCTGCGGCTGGATGCTGCCCAACACGGCCGCGCCGCCGCCTTCCCAGCGGTAGGTGTGGGCCATCTGGCCGACGATGTACTCGTCGCCGCGCTGGCAGTGGGCCATGATGGCGCACAGGTTGCTCTGCGTGCCGGTGGGCATGAAGAGTGCCGCCTCAAAGCCCAGCAGTGCCGCGATCTTCTCTTGCAGCGCGTTGACCGTGGGGTCGTCGGCAAACACATCGTCGCCCAGGGGGGCGGCCATCATCGCCGCACGCATGGCGGGTGTGGGTTGGGTCACGGTGTCGCTGCGCAAGTCAACCACGTTTGGCTGAAGTAATTTAGTCATTTCGGCCTCTAGCCCTCGTATTCATTACGTATATTGCTCTAATATTCATAGCGCGCCAGCCTTGGCCATCAGCGCAAAAAATTCTGTAGCATCGCATGCCCGTGCTCGGTGAGTATGGACTCGGGATGGAACTGCACACCCTCCATGCGCACCGCATCGGCAAGACCCGTG
>JAYSYH010000246.1:0-4312 GCA_043716645.1 Betaproteobacteria bacterium
CCTCATCGCCGGCAGCGCGCAAGGGCCGCAGCGCATCGGCAAAGGCATTGGCGATGCACACCGGCGTGCTCATGTTGTTGCCTTCGCCCAGGCCCTTGGCGCCCAGCGGCGTGTAGGGGCTGGGCGTTTCCAGGTGCACGATGATCGGGTCGGGCACTTCGCAAGCGGTGGGCACCAGGTAGTCGGCGAAAGTGCCACTCTGAAAGCCGCCATCGGGCGCGTAGCGAAACTCTTCCATCAGCGCAGCGCCCAGGCCTTGCGCGAAGGCGCCGCAGATCTGGCCATCGGCCAAAGCGGGGTTGAGGATGCGCCCGGCGTCGTGCGCGGTGATGTAGCGGTCCACCGTCACGCGGCCGGTCGTCGGGTCGACGTCCAGGCCACAGATGTCGAAGACGAAGCCATAGCAGGCCGAGGTGTTGACGCGGTCTTTCGCGTCGGGCGCGGCCAGCGTGGGGGGTGTCCAGAAAACCGTCTCGCGCAAGCCGGGCGTCACGCCAGCGGGCAGCAGCGCCGGCGCCCAGTGCGGGCCGGCGGCAAGGCGCGTGAAAGGCTGCTTGCGCTCGGGCTGCGCGGCGTCAAAGACCTGGCCGCCCTCGAAGCGCACGGCTTCGACGGGGCAGGCGAATTGCGCGGCAGCGATGCGCGCAATCTTGTCGCGCAACTGCAGTGCGGCCAGGTGCACGGTGCCCGCCACGGCGCCGGCAAAGCGGCTGCTGTAGTTGCCGGCGGCCACGCTCCAGGCGTCTTTCGCGGTGTCGAATTCGACGTTGGTCACCACCTGGCTCGGCTGCACGCCGAAGACATCGGCCACGACCTGCGCGCAGACCGTCATGTGGCCCTGGCCGGCCGGCGCCGACGCGATGCTGACGTTGATGCCGCCCAGCAGGTCGATGGCCACGGTGGCGCTGGCGATGGCGCCGTTCTTGGGCCCGGCCTTGGCGCGCTGCTCGGCCGTCAGCACGGTGCTGATGTAGCCCATGTTCGACACCGAAGGCTCGACGATGGCGGCCACCCCGATGCCGTACAAGCGGCCTGCGGCGCGCGCGGCCGCCTGGCGCTCGGCCAGGCCGGCTTGCTTGGCAGCGGCCTGCGCCATCTGCATCAGGCGGTGGTAGTCGCCCGAGTCCAGCACCGCACCGGCGGCGGCGGTGTACGGAAACTGTGCGGCGCGCACGAAGTTGCGCGCGCGCAGCTCGCAGGCGTCCAGCCCCAACTGCACGGCGATGCGGTCCATCAGCCGTTCCAGCGCGTAGAAAACCTGCGGCCCGCCGAAGCCGCGCACCAGGCCGGTCGGCGTCTTGTTGGTCAGCACCACGCGGTTGCGCACGGCCAGGTTGGCGATGTCGTAGGCGCCGGTCAGCGCGCCGTGCATGCGGTAGAAGGTGGCCGGCTCGGGGGCGCGCAGGTAGGCGCCGACCTCGTCGCGCTGGTCGTAGCGCAGCGCGGTGATGCGGCCATCGGCCTGCACGGCGGCTTCGATGTGCGTCAGGCGCGCGGTGGCCGAGGTGGCCGCGCCCAGGTGTTCCAGGCGGTCTTCGACCCATTTCACCGGCGCGCCGGCCTTGCGCGAGGCCAGGCACATCAGCACCACATAGGGCAGCACCGCCTGCTTGACGCCGAAGCTGCCGCCCGAATCGCGCGGCACCTTGTGGCGCAACTTGTTGCCGGCCACCTTCAGCGCCAGCGCCATCACGGTGTGCAGCGAGAAGGGGCCCATGAAGTTGGACATCACCTCATAGCCTTCGTCGCCGGCCAGGTGCTCGGCCACGACCACGCCACATTCGATGGGCGTACAGCTGTTGCGCGGGTAGTGCACCGTCAAGGCCACGCGGTGGGCGGCAGCGGTGAAGGCGGCTTCGGGGTCGCCATAGCGGAAGTCGCGCTCGGACACCACATTGCTGCCCACGGCCGCGTGCAGCAGCGGCGCATCGGCGGCGCAGGCGGCTTCGATGTCGATCACGGCCGGCAGCGCGCGGTACTCGACGCGGATCAGGTCCAGCGCGTCTTCGGCCGTGTAGCGGTCTTGCGCCACCACCACGGCCACCGGCTCGCCGCTGTAGCGCACGCGGTCCACGGCCAGCGCCCAGTGCTGCATCGGCTGCTTCACGCCGACCAAGAAGGGCTGGCTCCAGCGCTGCACGTCAACACCCGTCAACACGGCGCGCACACCGGGCAAGGCCAGCGCCGCGCTGGCGTCCACGGCCAGCAGTTCGGCATGCGCATGCGGGCTGCGCAAAACGGCGGCGTGCAGCGTGCCCGGCGTCACGCCCAGGTCGTCGCCGTAGCGGCCGCTGCCGCGCAGCAGGGCTTCGTCTTCCAGGCGCTCCAGCGACTGGCCAAGGTAGGGGGTGGGCTGGGCCTGGATCAGGCTCGCGTCGCTGTGCAAAGTGGCTCCGGCATGTCGGGTTGCGGTGGAAGCGAAGTCTCCGCAGGCGTGCCAAAACCGGTTAACGCATTCGTCGGGCGAAGGTCCGTTTTGTCGGCTCAGGGTCCAATTTGTCGGACGACTTGCGTGCTGCAGCGCCGCAAATCACGCCCCATTCGGGTCTACCCGAGGGCGTTTTCCGACCCCCGTGCCGGGCTCAGATCACCGGCGGCAGCAGCGTGGCTTGCGCCGGCGGTTCGAAGAGGTTGACCTTGCGCCGGTAGTCGCTGGGTGTGATGCCCAGGTGCTGGCGGAAGAAGCGCGAGAAGTGGCCCGGCGCCGAGAAGCCGAGGTCTTGCGCCACATCGGCCACCGGTTCGTTGCTGCGCGTCAGGCGCTGCACGGCGGCCTCGAAGCGCAGCACGTTGACGTAGACCAGCGGCGTGACCTGCGTGTCGCGCTGGAACAGCGCGTGGAAGTGCGCCCGCGACAGCCCGCTGCGCGTGGCCAGGGCCTCCACGTCGAGTTCGTGCGCCAGGTCCTGCTTCATCAGCGCGATGGCTTGGCGGATGCGCGGGTCCATCGAGATCGGCGGCTTGCTGCGCAGCAGGCTGCTCAGGTCGCGCCAGCCCGAATAGCTTTCGATCACGACCACGATCAAGTTGAACAACAACTCTTCCAGCCGCGCCGGCGAGACCTCGTCGGCCCACCACAGTTCAAGCACGAACTCTTCGGCGATCTTGCGCGTGGCCTGGGTGATGCGCACACAGGGCTGCGGGAAGAAGCGCGGGTGGCCCGACAAGGCCAGTGAGCGCTGCAGTTCGGCCAGCCAGCTGGGTTCGATGTACAGCGCCAGGATCAGCGTGCGTTCGCCCGGGGCCAGGCGGTGCTCGTAGGCGTGGTGTTCCCAGGCGTTGACGAGCACCACGGTGTCGTCGGTCAGCGGCGCTGTCTCGCCGCGCACCGTGAAGGCGCTGTCGGCACCGCCCGCCTTGATCAGGATGTGGCAATGGTGGTGGGCGTGGCCGACCAGTGGAGCACTCATGTCGAGCAGCGCCACACGGCCGAAGCGACCTTGCAGGATCTTGATGGCGTCGGACATGCAGACTCGGGTTCGGGAGGCTGAGTGTCCCGTATCCGGACCCGCGCTGACCAGTCGGGCTTACACCGCCGGCTTGCGGCAAACTTGGCTTGATGAATGCCGAACACGGACCAGCTTCAAGGCTTGTGGGTCATCGAGCTTGCCAGCATCGGCCCCGGCCCCCTGGCCTGCATGCTGCTGGCCGACCCGGGCGCCGATGTCGCACGCATCGACCGGCTGGGGCCCAGCGGCCTGGGCCTGACGTTGCAGCCCGAGCACAACGTCAACGGCCGCGGCCGGCGCTCGGTGGCGCTGGACTTGAAGTCACCCGCCGGGCGCGATGCGGTGCTGCGTTTGGTCGCCACCGCCGACGTGCTGGTCGGTGGTCGCAACGAGCGCCGGCTTTGCCGCTGGCAAACCTGGCGCGTCCTCGCGCTGCCTGCGCAGACGGGCGATGACGTTCCGGAGCTGGTGCGCCGTGACCTCTATGCCCACGTCCAAGAGCTTCGTGACGATGCGGGCGCGCGGGCAGCCGAGGTCGTCAATCCAGCCAGCTATGTCGGCACCGCCCGCCACAGCTTGAAGGGGCGGTGGCATGGCTGTGCGGTTCTGCAGCTCCTGGCGCAGCCGCCCCACGTAGCGGCCTGCCGCTGCGGGGCTGGCAGGCGCGGTGGTGGGAGCGGTGGTGGGAGCGGTGGTGGGCGCGGTGGTGGGCGCCCCCGGCCGCGCCGCAGCGCTGCCGCATGCGCAGTACGAAGTCCTGCCCGGATGCGGGCATTTGCCAACGCTGGAGAAACCAGCCGAATCAGCTGCGATGTTCGCCAAGTTGCTGAAGACGGCCGAGGCACGCGCAATCTGACGAGGAA
>JAYSYH010000247.1:0-36840 GCA_043716645.1 Betaproteobacteria bacterium
CAAGGCTTGTTCTGCACCGCTCATTTCGCCCAGGAAGGCGGCAGCGAAGGCCGCCGCCGCGCGCGCGCCAATCACGACGCCCGCCTGGCCAGGCAGCCGGCGCTGTACGACCGCGTTGTCAGCGGCACGCTACCCAGCGGCGGGCGCTTCGGTGACATCACGGCAGCGCTGGAAAAGGACGGTGGCGCCGACCTGATCGTCACTTTCCGCAATGTGCACAACTGGCTGGAAGACGGCAGCCTGGACGACACGTTGAGGGCCTGTCACGCGCTGCTCAAGCGCGGCGGCGTGCTGGGCGTGGTCGACCACCGCGCGGCGCCGGGCACATCGGTTGAAGCGCAGAGGAAGAGCGGCTACGTCACCGAAGCGCTGATGCAAACGCGTGCGCAAGCCGTCGGCTTCAAGCTCGATGCGCGCAGCGAAGTCAACGCCAACCCGCGCGACACCAAGGACTACGCCAACGGCGTGTGGGCCTTGCCGCCCACCTTCGCCGGCAAGGACGTGGACCGCGAGCGCTACGCGGCGATCGGTGAGTCAGACCGCTTCACCCACCGCTACGTCAAGGCCTGAACGTTTTTTCAGGCCGTCTTGCCCAGCACCGCCTTCAGCTTCGCCAGCATCGGTGCCACGACGGGCACCGTGAGCATGGTGCTGCCCACGGCCATCAGCAGCAAGGCGGTGAAGGTTGCGTTGGTGATGATCTGTTTGTCCAGCAGCACGTTGGCGAAGATGATCATGATCAGCGCCTTGGTCTGCAGCAGCCAGCCGATCAGACTGGCTTCCCCTTTGGCCCAGCCCAGCATGCGGCCGGCGATGTGGACGCCGATCAGCTTGCCGGCCACGCTGGCCAGCAGCAACCCCGCTGCCGCGATGAAGACCGCGTTGCCGCCAAAGCTCCAGTTGGTGCGCAGGCCGGTGCTCAGGAAGAACACCGGCATCAACACCAGCAGCACGTGGTGGCGCAGCGCGTCCATCTGAGCCTGCTCGAACCAGTCGCTGTCCATGATGGCGCCAGCTAGGAAAGCGCCCACCATGTAATGCAGGCCCGACCAGTCGGCACCCAGCCCGCAGGCCGCCAGCCAGATCAGCCCGACGTACCAGCGGTCGCGTTGCGGAATGCGCACCATCAATTTGCGCATGGCCAGGCCGAGGATGGCAAAGGCGGCCAGGAAGGCCAGCTGCTTGCCGACCCGTTCCCAGTCCATCAGGATCACCGCCAGCACGCCCCAGATGGCGACATCGTCCAGGCTGGCGTAGCGCAGGATGCGCTGGCCGATGGGCCGCCGCAGGATCTCCAGCTTTTCCATCAGCAGGATCAGGATCGGCAGCGCCGTCACCGCGCACGCCATGCCGACGCCCAGCACGAACTGCCAAGTCAGTGCCTGGCTGCCCATCCAGCCCGCGCCGCCGGGCATGGCCAGCATGGCGGCGCCGGCAGCGCCGCCGAAGACCAACGGCACGCCCAGCGCCAGGCCGGCGGTGATGCCGCTTTCGCGTCTGTACTTCCAGGCCTGCGACAGGTCGAGTTCGATGCCGGCGATCCACACGAAAACCATCACCGCCCACCACGCGATGCCGTTCAGGCTCTGGATCACGGCCGGCGTGAAGACGAAGCGGTAGACCTCGGGCAGCGCGTTGCCCAGCACCCCCGGGCCGAGCAGGATGCCGGTGATGATCTGCACCACCACCAACGGCGCCCAGTGGTCGGTGCGGCCCAGGCGCCACAGCAGATAGGGCAGGCTGAAGACGATCAGCATGGCGATCAAGAAAAGCTCGGTCGTGTTCATGCAGCGCTGTTTCGAAGGACCCGGGACTCTAAAGCGCCGGGCCCATTCAACGGGCTGTGCGGCGCTGCCGCCTGGCCGGATTCCCGACCTCTTCCAGAGGGGCCACGATGTCCCCGAAGGCCATGCTGCTGCTCCACTGACAGCGCCGCACCGACAGCGCCACCACCCGTCACACCCGGATGTAGACCTTGCGGCGGTCCAGCCCGACCGCCAGCGCGGCGTACGCCGACAGGTTGGCGGCGGCGAACAGGAAAGAGCCCAGGCGCGGGTCGCTGCCGAGGTCGGCGAACACCGTCTGGTAGAGCCAGGGCAGCGGCGTGATCCAGTGCACCGTGCCGTTGGTGTTGAAGCCGTCGGCCCAGCGCAGCAGGCCCAGCACGCGCGGCACCAGACCGCTGAGCACGAAGATGAACAGCGGGTTGCGGCCGAAGGCTTCGAGCATGCGCAGCCAGACGGCCGCGGGCCCGGGCTTGGCTTCGGACTGCGGCGCCAGCTCAATCCCCTGCAGCAGGGCCGCCAGCGCCAACGTGGCCAGGCCGGTGGTGTGCAGCACGTAGCTGGAAGTCCAGATCTTCTTGTTCAAAGGCAGTTCCAGCTGCCACAGATAGCCCGCCACGAGCAGCGCCGTGCCGATCATGAACAGACGCACCAACAATTCGGCGCGGACGGGCTCGCGGTGGATCAGGTCGCCCACCCACCAGCCCAGCAGCACCTGCGCGATGGCCGGCGGCGTACTGGCCAGGCCTTCGGGGTCGAAGGGCAGGCCTTCGCCTTGGTACAGGTGGGCGGCGCCGAGCAGGCTGCGGTCGATGGCGGTGCCGAACCAGCCGATCAGGCCATAGGGGTCGGCCGGGTCGCCCAGCGTGGCGCAGGCCAGCGCATAGCCGCCAAGCAGCGCGGCAGCCGCGATCAACGCGCCGTTGCGGCCGCCCAGCCAGACGATGGCCGCAGCCGCGCCGAAGCACAGCGCGATGCGCTGCAGCACGCCCATGAAGCGCAAGGTTTCCCAGCTGCGCAGCACCAGCGCGCCGTCCGCATCCCAGCGCACGAAAGGCGCCGCGTTCAGGAACAGGCCGATGGCGAAGATCAGCAACGTGCGCCTTGCCACGCGTTCCCAGAACACCGCTGGCGGCCGGGCACGCAGGCCCGGCAGCACCAGCGCCAGCGCGTTACCCACGGCGAACAGGAAGAACGGAAACACCAGGTCGGTGGGCGTGCAGCCGTGCCAGCCGGCGTGGGCCAGCGGCGGGTACAGGTGCGCCCAACTGCCCGGGTTGTTGACCAGGATCATCAGCGCCACGGTGGCGCCGCGGAACACGTCCAGCGAACGCAGCCGGCCCGTCATTTCACGGGGCCGGGCTGGCGTACACGGCTACGTCGATATCGCCTTGCGCCGCTTCGAGCCGGGCGTCGGCGGTGGCCGCATCGATACCGGCCTTCAGCATCACGATGGCCACCTTCACGCGGTGGCCGCTGGCTGCCAGGGCGGCCTGCGCGGCGGCGGTGTCGGCGCCGCTGGCCAGCACGGTCAGCCGCAGCGCGCGCGCCACCAGCTTGGCGTTGGTGGCCCGCACGTCGACCATCAGGTTGCCGTAGACCTTGTGCAGCCGCACCATCACCGCGCTGCTGAAGGTGTTCAGTGCGATCTTCTGCGCCGTGCCGGCCTTCAGTCGCGTGCTGCCGCTGATGACCTCGGGGCCGGTGTCCAGCACGACCGCGATCTCGCAGGCCGCCAGCAGCGGCGTGCCGGGGTTGTTGGCGATGCCCACCGTCAACGCACCGGCTGCGCGCGCCGCGCCGGCCGCGGCCACCGTGTACGGCGTGGTACCGGACGCAGCCAGCAGCAGCACCACGTCCAACGGCGTGATGTTCAGTGCCTGGATGTCGGCCACGCCGTTTTCGGCGCTGTCTTCTGCGCCTTCGACGGCGACGAACAAGGCCCGCTCGCCGCCGGCCAGCAGGGCGGGCGAACGTTCGCGCGGCCACGAGAACGTGGGCTGCAGCTCGACGCTGTCCAGCAGCCCCAGCCGACCGCTGGTGCCGGCACCCACGTAGACGATGCGCCCGCCCGCCGCCAGGCGCGGCGCGGCGGCGTCCACCGCCTGCGCCAGTTGCGGGCCGGCGGCGCGCACGGCCTGCGCGGCCTGAGCCTGGTCGGCGGCCAGCGCATCGACCAGTGCGGCGGTGTCGCACCGCGCCAACTGCGTGTGGACCGGGTGTGGGCGTTCGGTGTTCAGCTCAGGCTGCATGGCGGTGTTCAAGGCAGGCGCAGCAGGGTGGCAGGGCTGAGCTGGCCGACGCGGTCGACGGCGCTCACCGAGATCAGCTGAGCCCCGGCGATTTCGATGCGGCGTTCGCCGCCCGGCAGCACGGCGAAGCGCCAGTTGCTGCCGACGCGGCGCCACACCGCCCACAGCGTGGGGCTGGGCGTGGCTGGAAGGCCGGCGGCGTCCAGGCCGGGGTCGATCAGCACATGGCCCAAGCGCGCGTGCAGGCGCGGCGCGGCGGTTGGCGCCAGCACCGCGCCGCGGGCCAGCCACGGCAGCGCGGGCACCAGCGCGGGCACCAGCGCGGGCTGTGCATACGGCCCCATCTGCAGCAGCGTGGCCAGTCCGTCGCGGTCCTGCACCAGCGCAATCAAGCTGAAATGGATGTGGCCGCCGGCCGCTGCGCGGCTGCGTTGCACCGCAATCTGCTCGACGATTTCGCGCGCCGGCCAGTTGCGCCCGACCTGGCTGCTGAACAGCCCCGGCCAGACCGCCCGCTGTGTGGGGTTCTGCGCCAGCCAGTAGTCCAGCAGCACCGGGAACTGCAGACCTTCACGGGCGATCTGCCAGTAGAGCTGCGGCGCCAGGTAGTCCATCCAGCCTTGGGCGAACCAGCGTTCTGCATCGGCGTAGAGCTTGTCGTATTGACTGAAGCCGACCACGCCGGCCGGCCGCAGTGCAGGCTTGCCCACGCCGAACGGACTGACGCCGAAGCGCACCCACGGCTTCACGGCGTGCACGGCGCGGTGCATGGCTTCGACCAGCGCGTCGACATTGGCGCGGCGCCAGTCGTCGCGGGTCAGCGGGCCGCCTTGCGGGTCACGCAGGCGGTAGCGGGCGTACGACGCGTCGTCGGGGAAAGGCTGCTCGGCGGCCGGGGCGGCGCCGGCCGCCGGCGGCACGAGCGCAACACCGGGCAGCGGCGGCACAACCGCAACACCGGGCACCGGCACGGGCACCGGATAGGGGTAGAAGTAGTCGTCGATGTGCACGCCGTCGATGTCGTAGCGGCGCACCAGGTCGGCCACCACGGCCAGCGTGTGGGCGGCGGCGTCGGGTTCGCCGGGGTCCATCCACAGCATGTCGCCGTAGCGCCTGACCAGGTCGGGCCGGCGCACGCCGATGTGGCTGGCCGTCAATGGCGACTTGGCCGAGCTGTGCCGCGCGCGGTAGGGGTTGATCCAGGCGTGCAGCTCCAGCCCGCGCAGGTGGGCTTGCTGGACCCAGAAGGCCAGCGGGTCCCACGACGGTTCGGCCGCGCCGCCGGGCGCCTTGCCCTGTTCGCCGCTGAGGTACTCGGTCCACGGTTCCAGCGCCGACGGGTAGATGGCGTCGGCCGCCGGCCGCACCTGCAGGATCAGCGCGTTCAGGCCGATGGCCCGCGCGCGGTCCAGCAGGGCCAGCGCTTCCCTGCGCTGCGTGGCGGCGCCCAGACCGGGCGCGCTGGGCCAGTCGATGTTGCTGACCGTGGCCACCCAGGCGCCACGGAATTCGCGCGGCGCGGGCGGTGGCAGGTCGACTGACGGGACCGGCGAGGGTGCAGTCCCCATCGGCCCCGATGGCCCGGTCAACACCGGTTGGGCGGCGGTGCCGGGCGCTCGCGTACCGTCGGCCGGCAATGCGGCGCAGCCCGCCAGGCCTGCCCAGGCGCCGGCCACGGCCGAACGGCGGTTGATCATCGAAGAGCCTTGCGTTTCATGGTGCTTTGATCGCTTGGGTCAGCACCCAGATCAGCGCCGCCGTTTCGGCGTCGGCCTCGCCCAGGTAATTGGCGGGGCGGTAGCGCATCTGGAAGTTCATCAGCACGCGCTGGGTCTGCTTGTCCCACTCGCCGCTGGTCTGGATTTCATAGCCGTGAGTTGCCAGCGCGCGCTGGAACCACAGCGCGTTCGGCAGCCCGGGCTCGCCGGTGGGCAGCGGCGCTTCGTACAGCGCGCGCTGGGCGGCCACGCGGGCCGCGTCGGGCCAGGGCGGGGTGATGCCCAGGTCGGCCAGCTGTTTCCACGGGAAGGTCGGGCCCGGGTCTTCCTTGTACTGGGCGCTGACCTCGCCGTGGCCCAGGATGCGCTCGGGCAGGATCTGGTGGCGCTTGACGATGTCCTTGATCAGCGGCACCAGCACGTCGAACTGCTGTTGCGACCAGGGTTCGTACTGGCGCAACTGCGCCGGGCCGTCGGTGGTGCCGCGCAGCAGGCCCGGGTGGACGATTTCGATGCCGATGCTGCTGCTGTTGAGGCGGCGGTTCTCTTTCCAGGCGCTGGCGCCGGAATGCCAGGCGCGGCGGTTCTCGTCGACCAGCCGGTAGATGCGCGGCTGCGCCTCGTCGCTGAGCAGGTAGTGGGCTGACACCTGCTGCTCGGTGAGGATCTTCATCGAGTTCGGGAAGTCGGCCACCGTGTAGTGCAGGATCAGAAAAAGTGAACGGCTGTCCTGACCTTGCGCCTTGTGCGTGGCGTCGATGGGCACGCCGCCTTCGGTGGTCACGGTGGCACAGCCGGCCAGCGTCAGGGCAACGGCGGCGGTGCTGGCGGCGGCCAGCCAGCGCAGCAGGCGTGGGGCAGTGAATGTCATGGTCGCTTCCTGGTGGCGGCTTGGGCCGCCCGTCGCGCTGCGGCAGGGTCGGCTGCACGCCGCGCCGCGGCGTGGTCGGCTGCACGCCGTGCCGCGGCGTGGTGGGCGGGTGTGGCCAGACGGTGGGCAGCGCAGCCGGGAGGCAAGGCAGCGCGTAGCGCATTCTCGACGGCCGGGTGCAGGTCGAAGACCCGCCCGGCCAGCGCCAGCGGGCGCAGGCCGTGGCGACAGACCAGCGCTGCGCCCAGCCGTGCCAGTTCGGTGCCGGCGGCCTGCAGGATGGCCATCGCGTCGGGGTCTTCATCGGCGGCGGCCGCGACGGCCAGGGCCAGCGTGCCCAGTTCGCCGCGCGTGGCGCCGTAAACCCAACTGCGGGTGGTGGCCCAGTCGCTGCCACCGACTTGTGCGAAGACCTGCGTTGCCAACGGCGAGCTGGTCCACGCACCCGGCGCTGCGTCTTCCGCGCGCCAGATGCGGCGCAGCGCCTCGCGGGCCACCCAGTGGCCGCTGCCGCCGTCGTCGATGACCGCGCCACGGCCGCCCGCGCGTTGCAGCATGCCGGCCGCGTCGACGAAGGCGGCAATCGAGCCGGTGCCGGCGTAGACCACGATGCCCTCGCCGGGGGCGAAGGCGGCCAGGCAGAGTGACTCGATGTCGCTCAGTGCCTGCACGTCGGCGGCCGCGACCTGGAAGGCGGCAGCCGCCAGCGCGGCCAGCACGGGCGCCTGTGCGGCGGCCAGGCCGGTGACGCCCGCAACCACCGCATGGACCGTGCCGGCGGCCTGCGCGATGCTGCGCAAGGTGGCCCCGGTTTGCGCACGGCCGGCGTCGCTGTCCAGTTGCTGCCCCGAGACGGCCGCGGCGCTGCCTTCGGCCAACAGGCCGCCGTGGGCGTCGCTCACCGCCCAGCGCGTCTGCGTGCCGCCGGCGTCCAGCCCCAGGCCGCGCATGGCCGGCGCGATGAAAGATGAACTGGCGGGCGGGTTGGTGGACGAAGTCATGGACGAACTTGTGGATGGCCTGGCGGTTGAAGTAGGGGCGGCTGCGCGGGTCATGACGGATCCATTCTGACGCTGTCGGGCGGCCACAATCTGCGCACGACCCAACGCACGACCCAACGCACGACCCATCGCATGACCCATCGCATGACCCATCGCCCCGCCCTGCGCCCCGCCATGGCCTTGCTGGCCTGTTTCCTGTCGCTGATCCTCGGGGGTTGCGCCACTGGCGTGCCGGCCACACCGCCTGCCCTGCCGCCTGCGCTGCCGCTGGCCGTGCAGACTGCGCTGCTGAAAGCCGGCGTGCCGGCAACTGCGATGGCCGCCATCGCCTTGCCACTGGGCCACAGCGGCGTGCCTTGGCAGTACCGGGCCGACATCCCGATGCAGCCGGCCTCGACGATGAAACTGCTGACCGCCATCGTCGCGCTGGACCGCCTGGGCCCGAACCACCGCGGCAGCACCGATCTGCGCAGCGCGGCGCCATTGACCGCTGGCGTGCTGCAAGGTGATCTGGTGCTGCAAGGCGGTGCCGACCCCGAGCTGGGTGTGCCGCAGTTCTGGCAGATGCTGGTCGACTTGAAGCAGTCTGGCGTGACCCGCATCGAAGGTGATCTGCTGCTGGACCGCACCTTGTTCCGCCCGGCGCGCGGGGACATCGGCGTGCCGCCTTTCGACGACGAGATGGAGTTTCAGTACAACGTCATCCCCGACGCGCTGGAGCTGGCCGGCAACCTGTTGCCACTGGAGATTCGGGCTGACCCTGACGGCGTTCGTGCCAGCAGCGTGCCGCCGCTGGAGGGCCTGGATGTCGACGCCAGCCGCATGGCCGTCACGGCCACGCCCTGCAAGGACTGGGACACGGTCTGGAAGCCGGCGGTGGTGCAGCGTGAGGCCCGTGCCCCCGGCCGAACACGCATCGAACTGCAGGGCGGTTTTCCGGCAGATTGCCTGCGCCGCACCGAATTGAATCTGCTCGACCGCAACGATCTGGCCGACCGCCTGTTCCGCAGCCTGTGGCAAGGTTTGGGCGGCACCTGGGCCGGCCAGGTTCGCGAAGCGGCGGCACCAGAAGGCGCGCGCACGCTGGTGCGCCGGGTCAGCCGCCCGTGGGGCGAGGTGCTGCGGCCGATGATGAAGACGTCCGACAACCCCGTCACGCGAATGCTGTACCTGCAACTCGGCGTGCCTTTGATGGCTGCCAACCCGCAGGCCACGACGACGGAGCTGGCCGCTGCCGACGTGCGCCGCTGGTTCGCCGAGCACGCCATCAACGATGCCGGCCTGGTGCTGGACAACGGCTCCGGCCTGTCGCGCAGCGAGCGCATCACGCCGCGCCAGCTGGCCTCCATGCTGGCCGTGGCCTGGCAGGGCCCGCGGGCGGCCGATCTGGTGATGAGCCTGCCGGTGGCCGGTGAAGACGGCAGCGTGCGCCCGCTGAAGGACAGCCCTGCTGCAGGCTGGTCGCGCCTGAAGCCGGGCACGCTGCGCAATGTCGTGGCGCTGGCCGGCTATGTGCGCGACGAACGCGGCCAGCCCTGGGCGGTGGCGATGATGGTCAACCATGAAGACGCAGCCCAAGCCCGCCCGGCCCTGCTGGCGCTGGTGGACCACTTCGCACGGGTCGGGCCGCACGGCTTCGCGCTCGGGGCCGTTGCAGCCCCTGTACTGCCGCAATGAGACCGGGCCGCTTGGGCCTTCAGCTGCCTTGCACCTGCAGGCCCCCGGGTGCCAGGTAGGCCTGCCGAAACGTCTCGAAATCCACCGTGTCGGCGGCTTCGATGGCGCGCTGAGCGGCCACCGAAGCGCGGGCTTCGGCCTCGAACATCAGCCGTTGATCGGCGCTCCACGGCAGCTGGTGCAACCGGCTGCGCGCTTGTTCGGACTGGGCGCGGGTGAAGGCGATGTACGAACCGGCGAAATCGCTGTGCGTTTGCGCCAGCACGCGGGCCGACGGCAGGGTGTCGGGCGCGGCCAGGCTGGCTTGCGCCTCGGCCAGGGCAGCGGCGTAGGCCGCGCCGCCGTGGGCTTCGTCCAGCGCAGCGGCAATGGCGCCGCACTGCGCCAGCAGCTCGGTCGCCCAGACGACCAGCGGCACGTCGGCACCATCGCGCTCCAGCGTCAGCCCGGGCTGGCGGCCGAACGCGGCAGTGCGATGCTGGTTGCGCCCCAGGGCGGCGACCTCGTCGGGCGTATCCGGCGCGCTGGGCTGCAGCAGGCAGTGCAGCAAAAAGATGTCGATGAAGCGCATCGTCGCCGCCTGGATGCCCACCGGCAGGTAGGGGTCGAGGTCCATGCAGCGCACTTCGATGTATTCCACGCCGCGCTGGCGCAGCGCGTGCAGCGGGCGTTCGCCGCGCTGGATCACACGCTTGGGGCGGATGGTGCCGTAGAACTCGTTTTCGATCTGCAGCAGCGTGGTGCCCAGCTGGTTGTATTCGCCGCCCAGGTTGCGGATGCCGATGGCCTCGTACGCCGGGTAAGGCTGGGTCAGCGCCTCGTGCAGGCTGGCGGCGTAGCCTTCCAGGCTGTTGTAGCTGACGGCCAGCGTGGCCTGCGCGGCGCTCTGGTAGCCCAGGCGGCCCATGCGCAGGCTGGTGGCATGCGGCAGCCCCAATGAACCGGCGCCCTGCGGCTGCAGACCGTGGTCACGCCCCTGGACGAAGCTGCCGCATACCGCCGGGCTGGCACCGAACAACCACAGCAACAAGAAGGCGTGGCGGCGGAAGTTGCGGATCAGCGCGAAGTGCTCGTCGTTGTTCAGGCCCGGCAGCGACCAGTTGTAGTGGATGCCGCTGATGGTCTGCATGCGCCGGCCGTAGCGGTGCCCCAGCCCCATCCGGTACACGCTTTTCAGCCGCCCGATGTTGCTGCCGCCATAGCGGCCCAGCGGAATGGTCTCGTCGGTGGGCAGGCCGCAGGGCATGCTGCTGGCCCACATCCGTTCGTCGCCCGCACCGTGGCCCGTCTCGGCCAGGCTGTGCACCACGTACTGGTGGATCTGCGTCAGCTCGTCCAGGCAGGCTTGCACGCTGGCATGCACGCCAGTGATCAGTTCCAGCTGGCTTTCGCTGAAATCGGTGGTGATGTGGCCGTGGGTCAACGCCGAACCCAGCGCCTCGGGGTGTGGCGTCAGCGCCAGCGCGCCACTGGGCAACACGCGCAGGCTCTCTTTTTCGACGCCCCGGCGCATGCCGCGCAGGCGCTCGGGCGACAGGCGTTGCAGGGCGTTCAACAGGGCATCAGCCGGTGGCGTGGACATGCGGGTTCTCAAGCGTGCTGCGGATGACGGGGGGGGAAGGTTACGCGTTCAGCGGCCAACCTGCTGGCGACTGGGCAAGCGCTGGACAGACCGCTGGCAGTCCAGCCCGGCCAAGCTTGCCAGCCGCTTATGCTGCGCGGATGAAAAAACGCCATTTCGTGGTCGGCACACTCGGCGCAGTCGGCGCAGTCGGCGCTCTGACCGTGGGTTGGAGCGTGCTGCCGCCGCGCCAGCGGCTGAACACCGCCCGCCCGCTGGCCACAGCGGCCGGGCAGGCAGCGCTGAACGGCTGGGTGAAGATCGCCGGCGACGGCAGCGTGCTCGTCGTGATGCCGAAAAGTGAAATGGGCCAGGGCGCGCACACCGGTCTGGCCATGGTGCTGGCCGACGAACTGGACGCCGACTGGGCCAGCGTGCGCATCGAGGCCGCGCCCATCGACAAGATCTACAACAACCTGGCCAGCGTGGTCGACGGCCTGCCTTTTCACCCCGACAACGACGGCACGTTGCGCCAGGTGGCCGGCTGGCTCACGGCCAAGACCATGCGCGAAATCGGCCTGATGATGACCGGCGGCTCGACCAGCATCAAAGACCTGTGGCTGCCGATGCGCCAGGCCGGCGCGTCGGCGCGCGCCATGCTGGTGGGTGCGGCGGCGCAGGCCTGGGGCGTGCCGGCGAGCGAGATCACGGTGGCAGCTGGCCTGGTCTCGCACCGGTCGGGCAAGCAGGCTCGCTTCGGTGAGCTGGCCGAAGCGGCAGGCCGTCAAGCCGTGCCGGCCGATGTGACCTTGAAGACACCCACGCAGTTCACATTGATCGGCAAGCCGTTGTCGCGGATCGAAGCCGCCGCCAAAGGCACGGGCCGCGCTGTCTTCGGGCTGGACGTGCTGCAGCCCGGCCAGCTCTACGCCACGGTGGCGATGTGCCCCACGCTGGGCGGCAAGGTGCAGGCTTTCGACGGCGCCGTTGCGCTGAAGCTGCCGGGCGTGAAGCAGGTGCTGGCAGTGGACGGTTACCACGGTGGCACGGCGGGCGTGGCGGTCATCGCCGACACGCCCTGGCATGCGCTGCAGGCCATCAAGGCCGTTGCCGTGACCTGGGACGAGAACGTACCGGCGGCGGCCTTTTCCAGCGCCGCCGCAATGGACCAGCTGTCCAAGACACTGGACAGCGAAACCGGCTTCGGCTACTTCAAGACCGGCGATGTGGACGCCGCGCTGCAAGGCGCGGCCAAGACCATCACCGCCGAGTACAGCGCACCCTATCTGGCCCACGCCACGATGGAGCCGCAGAACTGCACCGTGCAGTTCTTGGACGGGCGGGCGACGGTTTGGGCGCCGACGCAGGTACCCGGCCTGGCGCGGCGGGCGGCGGCGCTGGCGCTGGGCATCGAGACCGACAAGGTGGACGTGAACGTCACGTTGCTGGGTGGCGGCTTCGGCCGCCGGCTGGACGTCGACTTCATCGGCCAGGCGGCAGCCATCGCGAAAGCCGCCGGCGGCCTGCCGGTGCAGACTTTCTGGACCCGTGAGCAGGACACGCAACACGACTTCTACCGCCCGGCGGCGGTGTCGCGCTTCAGCGCCGGCTTCGACGCGCAGGGCGCGTTGGTCGGCTGGCGCAACGTGTCGGCCGGCCAGGCCATCGTGCCGCAGGTATTGGGCCGGCTGTTCGGTCTGCCCGCGAACTTGGCAAATTCGGGGCCCGACAAGACCACGTCCGAGGGCGCCTTTGACCAGCCCTACGAATGGCCGGCCGCGCGCATCGGCCATGCCATCGTCGAGCTGCCGGTGCCGGTGGGTTTCTGGCGCAGCGTGGGTCATTCGCACCAGGCCTTTTTCAAGGAAAGCTTCGTCGACGAAGCGGCGCACGCGGCGGGGCAAGACCCGGTGGCTTTCCGCGCAGCGTTGCTGAAAAGGCACCCGCGCCATCTGAAGGTGCTGCAGCGCGCGGCCGAACTGGCCGGCTGGGGCACGCCCAGCCCACCGGCGCCCGACGGCGCGAAAACGGCGCGCGGCATTGCCTTGCACCACAGCTTCGGCAGCATCGTGGCGCAGGTGGCCGAGGTTTCGCTGGCCGCCGACAAAACGGTGCGCGTGCACCGCGTGTCCTGCGTCATCGACTGCGGCACGGCCGTCAACCCCGGGCTGATCCGCCAGCAGATGGAAAGCGGCATCGTCTTTGGCCTGAGCGCGGCGTTGGCGGGCCGCATCGACATCGAAAAAGGCCGCGTGCAGCAAAGCAATTTTCACGACGTACCGATGCTGCGCATCAGCGATTGCCCGGTCATCACCACCGAGATCATTGCCAGCACGGCACACCCCGAAGGCGTCGGCGAGCCCGGCACACCGCCCATCGCGCCGGCGGTGGCCAACGCGCTGTTTGCGCTGACCGGCCAACGCCTGCGCACAGTGCCGCTGAGGCTGGCTTGAGGAAACCTTGATGACGACACTCCAGATCAACGGCAAAGCGGTCGCCGTGCAGGCCGAAGCCGACACGCCGCTGCTGTGGCTGCTGCGCAGCGAGTTGCAGCTGACCGGCACCAAGTTCGGCTGCGGCATTGCGCAGTGCGGTGCCTGCACGGTGCATGTCGACGGCCAACCGGTGCGCGGCTGCGTCACGCCGGTATCGGCTGTCGGCGACAAGGCCATCACCACCATTGAAGGCCTGCAGGGCAAGGAAGCGGCGGCCGTGTTTGCGGCCTGGCTGCAGGTCGACGTGGTGCAGTGCGGCTATTGCCAGAGCGGCCAGATCATGGCCGCCGTGGCCTTGTTGCGCGCCACACCGAAACCCAGCGATGCCGACATCGACGCCGCGCTGGCCGGCAACCTGTGCCGTTGCGGCACCTACCCGCGCATCCGCGCGGCCATCCACCAGGCGGCCGGCGCGCTGGCCGCGTGAGGCCGCGTCGCCCCGACGTTCACCGTCAGCACCCATCCTCAGCGCCCACCATGCCCCACACCGAAGCGACCCGCCCGACCACCCCGCTGGCCACCCCACTGGACCCTCCGCTGGACCCCCCGTCACCCATTGCGTTGGCCATCAACCGCCGCCACGCACTGGCCCTCGCCGCCGCCGGCGCGCTGGGTTTGCAGGGCTGCGCGCAGACCGCCAACGTCCCGCCGTCCGCAGCCTCCCGGGCATCGCCGATGCCAGCCACCCCCGGCTTCGACGCCTGGGCCGAAAGTTTCGCTGCCGACTGGATGCGCCTGTCGGCCGAGCGCGTCACCTTCAGCCAGTACTTCAGCGGCGCCGAACAAGCCGCCTTCGAACGCCAGCTGACGCCGCAAACACCCGAGCGGCGCGTCAAGTCACGTGACCTCGCGCGCGCCGGGCTGGCCCGGCTGGCGGTGTTCGAAGCGGGCACGCTGTCGTCCACCCAACGCACCGAGGCCGCCACGCTGCGCTGGTCGCTGGAACGCACGCTGGCCGGCGAGCCCCATGAAGATCTGAATTTCGTCTTCAGCCAGCTGGGCGGGCCGCAGGTCAGCCTGGTCACGTTCATGAGCGAGGCGCATCCGATGCGCACACCCGACGACGTGGCCGCCTACATGGCGCGGCTGGCGCAGGTCGACCAACGCATCGACGAAGCCATCGACCGCGCCCGTGGGGCAGCGGCCAAGGGCATCCTGCCGCCGCGTTTCATCCTGGACCGGTCGCGCACGCAGGTGCAGTCCTTCCTGCGGCCGCCGGCCGAGCAAAACTTGTTCGTGTTGGCATTGACGCGGCGCAGCGAAAAGATCGAAGGCCAGTCGGCCGACACGCGACAGCGCCACATCGCCGACGCGACGCAAATCGTGGCCACGCGCATCCGCCCGGCTTGGCAGCGCATCGACGCCTTCCTGGCCGAGATCGAGCCCCAGACCACGGCCGACGCCGGCCTGTGGCGTTTCCCGAACGGCGCGGCGGCCTACGCAACGGCGCTGGCGCTGTACACCACGACAACGCTGAGCGCCGACGAGATTCACACCATCGGCCTGCGCGAGGTGGCGCGCATCGAAGCCGAGATGGACACCGTGCTGCAGACGCTGGGGCGCAAGGACGGCCCGGTGCTGCAGCGCATGACGGCACTGAACGCCAGCCTGCAGCCGCCGGCTGAGCCCGACCCGCGGCCGGGGCTGATCGCCAGGCACACCGAATACGTGGCCGACAACACGCGGCGCAGCCAGACCTTCTTCAACCTGCTGCCCAAGGCGCCGGTGGAAGTGCGCCGCGAACCGGCGCTGACCGAGAAAACCGCCGCCGCCCACTACACCACGCCGGCCCCCGACGGCAGCCGGCCGGGCGTGTTCTGGGCACCGCTGCCGGGCCCGGTGTTCAACATCGCCAACATGCGCAGCCTGGCCGTGCACGAGGCGATTCCGGGCCACCACTACCAGCTGGCCCTGCAACAGGAACAGACCGACCTGCCGCGCTGGCGCCAACGCCGCGTGTTCGGTGGCGGCAGCGCGCACAGCGAAGGCTGGGGCCTGTACGCCGAGCGCCTGGCCATCGACAACGGCTGGTACGACGGCGACCCTGTGGGCCTGCTGGGCGCGCTGGACAGCCAACTCTTCCGCGCCCGCCGCCTGGTGGTCGACACCGGCCTGCACGCCAAGCGCTGGACGCGCGAACAGGCCATCGCCTACGGCATCGGCGCGCAAGAGGTCGAACGCTACGTGTCCAACCCGGGGCAGGCCTGCGCCTACATGATCGGCATGCTGCGCTTGCTGCAACTGCGCGAGGAAGTGCGGAAAACGATGGCCGCGAAATTCGACGTCAAGGCCTTCCACGACGTGCTGCTGACCACCGGTTCGGTTCCGCTGGACGTACTGGGCGACGTGATGCGGCGCTGGGCCGCCGGCACTGCGTGAAGTCATTGGGTGCCAGCGCGGCGCAGCGCGCTGTCGGCCTGCGCGGTGAGCGCATGCGGAGCAGCGCGCAGTGGATGCAGGGTGCAGGCCATCACGTGGGCGTGGGGGTGGGCGTGGGCGCGGGCGGCTTTCGCAACATCGCGCCGATACGCCCCGGCCTGCGTGACCCGAACGCCAGGTTCCCGTCGCTGGCCGACTTTCTGCGCGGTGGTACGCGCCGCGTCCCGACGGGCCCGCTGCCGGCGTTGAACCCGCTGGACGCCTGGCGCAAGCCGCCGGACAGCGGCCTGCGCGCCACTTGGTTGGGCCACAGCACGGTGCTGGTGGAAATCGACGGCGTGCGCGTGCTGACCGACCCGGTCTGGGGCCTGCGCGCGTCGCCTTCGCAGCTGGCCGGCCCGAAGCGCTTTCAGCCGGTGCCGGTGAGTTTGAAAGACCTGCCGCCCGTCGATGCAGTGCTGGTCTCGCACGACCACTACGACCACCTGTGCTACCCGACGGTGCGCGCGCTGGCGAAAACGCAGATCCCGTTCATCACCTCATTGGGCGTGGGCGCGCATCTGCAGGCCTGGGGCATCGCGCCCGAACGCATCACCGAACTCGACTGGTGGCAAAGCCACCGTCTGCCGGGCAGCGCAGTCGAAGTCACGGCCGCGCCGTCGCAGCACTTCTCAGGCCGGGGCCTGAAAGACCGCAACGCCACACTGTGGTCCAGCCTGGTCATCCGCGGGCCGAAGCACCGCGTGTTCTTCAGCGGCGACACCGGCCTGACCGACCAGTACACCGCCATCCGCGAGCGCCTGGGCCCGTTCGACCTGGTGATGCTGGAAGTGGGTGCCTTCCACCCAGCCTGGGGCGACATCCACCTGGGCCCCGAGCACGCGCTGCAAGCCCTGCAGCTGCTGGGCGGCGGCGCTTTCCTGCCGGTGCATTGGGGCACCTTCAGCCTGGCGATGCACGCCTGGGACGAACCGGTGGAAACGCTGTTGAAGCTGGCGCCGCGGCAGGGTGTGCAGCTGCTACTGCCGCAACTGGGCCAGGTGATCGAGCCGGTGCAGGTGGACAGCGTGATGCCGTGGTGGCGCGGCATCGAGTGCAACACCAGCGCGGTCGCGCCGCCTGAACCGATGACCTGGCCCAAGGTCGCGGCCTGGCCGATGGATTGACGGCTTCAGCCTGAAGGACATCCGCGATGAAGTCGGTTCAAGCGCTGTTGGTGCAACTGGTGCAGACGCCCAGCCAGGCGCTGGTCAACGACCTGGGTGCCATCGTCCAGGTCATCACCGGCTGGCTCGACGCGCACGGTGTGGCCTACACGCTGACCCGCAACGCAGCCGGCCAGCCCGACGCCATCGTCATCAACCCGCCCGAGTCGCCCGCCGAAGAGGTGTGGATGCTCAATGCCTGCGTCGACACCGCGCCGGTCGGTGACCTGGGCCAGTGGCGCCACGCGCCCTTCGCTGCCACCGTCGAAGACGGCTGGCTGTACGGCCGCGGCAGTGCCGATTCCAAGGCCGCCGTGGCCGTGTTCTGCGAAATCGCGCGTCGCACGAAACTGACCGGCAGGGTGCCGAAGCAGGGGTCAGGCGAACGCCGCCGCCGTGTCACCGTGGCCTTCGACTGCGACGAACATTCAGGGCGCTTCGGCGGCATCCGTTCGGCCACCGCGCGCTTCGGTTTTCCGCAGCACTGCGCCATCGGCTACCCGGGGCTGCACGAGATCGTCACCGGTTCACGCGGCTTTCACCGCAGCACGGTCACGCTGCGCGGCGCGATGGGCCATTCCGGTGCCGAAACCGTGCCCGGCGAACTGGCCGCCGACAAGCTGCAGCGCCTGCTGAAAGCGGTCAGCGATTTCAACGCCCGCAAGCCAGCAGGCCGCCATGCCGTCACAGCCGACTTCCCCATTCCGCCGCGCGCCTCGGTGACCGGTTTGCGCACCGGCGCCAAGACGCATTCGGTGACGGCCTCGAAGATCGAATGCCTGCTCGACATCCGCGTCACGCCGGCCTGGGGCGTGGCCGACGCACAAGCCTGGCTGGACAAGACGCTGGCGAAGATCGCCCGCGAATGCGGCAATGCGCACCCGTCGTCGGTCAGCAAACCCAACACCTGGCCGCCGTACCGCACGCCGCACGATGCGCTGCTGCCGCGCCTGATGGAAAGCGCGGCCACCCAAGTGCTGGGCACGGCGCCGCCGTTGGTGGTTTGCGGGCCCGGCAACATCGGCAACTTCCTGTCGGCCCACGGCACACAGGTGCTGTGCGGCTTCGGCGTCGAATTCAGGAACGCGCATGGGCCGGATGAATGCGCGAAGCTGGCCACGCTGGCGCCGGTATTTAAAGCCTACCAGGCGGCGGTGCAGGCCTATGTGGGCGGGTCCGCTTGAGGGCCGGGCTGTTCCTCTTGCTTGCGCTGGCCTCGCCGGCTGGGCGTGTCGGCTGACCACAGCCACGCGCTGAGCGAACCGGTGCACGGCCGGCAGGCGCACGGCGAAAGCATCAGTTCGCGCTTCCGCGCAGTGGAGGCTTCCTGAAAACCAGCGCTTGAGCATGTAGTGCGCATGCACTACGGCGGGGGAATGAAGACCGCTGTCATTCCTCAAGTGCGTGTTGAGCCCGAGTTGCGTGCAGATCTCGATGCCGTGCTTCTGCCCGGCGAGACCCTCACCGACTTTGTCGAGGCATCGGTGCGTCGCGCCGTCGAATTCCGGCGCGTGCAAACCGACTTCGCCGCGCGGCTGAAGCAGTTGCGCAAGTGACGTTCAAGGTCGAGTTCACACCTGAAGCGGATGCTGATCTGGATCGTCTGTTCGACTTCCTGCTGGAGCGAGTCGAGACGGTCGCAGAAACATGGCGTGCACACCCTGTCATCGCTGTTCTCCGCACGGTTGTCGACAGTCATCTTTCGATCACGCCCTACAGCTACCGCAAGGTGGGTCCACGCCCAACGTTGCGCGAACTGATCGTTCCATTCGGTTCCACGGGGTACGTGGTTCGTTTCGATATTCGCACTCCGGAGTTGGTCCTCGTCATTGGCGCGCGCCACCAGCGCGAAGAGGATTACCACTAACGTCCAGTCGAGATGCTTCAGCTCGCTGAACCCATATCCTGCGTCAGAGCCACCGCCAGTGAGTGACCGGACCTGGCCGAAAGGCACCTTTCATGCGAGCGATAGATCGTCGCCCAGTCGACCCCGCATTCATGGGTTTTGCAGGGCCGACTTGATCGGGGTGGCCAAAGCGATTCACATGCAGAACAGTATCCGCGCCATTCTGGCGATGGGTTTGCTGTCAGGGACCCTGGCTGCGAATGCCGCTACGGTCAACTTCAACATGACCGCCCTGAGTCCGAGCCCAACCTATGGTTCGGCGATTCTCGACCTCAACTTGGGCGCGTTCTTGGGATCGGGCTCCGTGGGTTGCCAGGTTTTTGCCGGCCTGGATCTGACGGGTTCGTCCGTCGGTGGCTGCACGACCGCCATAGCGATGACGCTGACCGACGCCGGGCTTCTCGACGGGATTTTCTCGAAATCTTGGAGTCAAAACGCGTTTGTGCAGGACGGCTTGCCTTTCGTCGTGGGGGTCGAGAACGGCATCCAAACGGCCAAGCTCTTCGCGGACGGAACGGTGGAAGGGGGGTGGTTCCTGAACCGGCCACTCCCGCATGGGGCGGCCTTGCGCTGGCCGGCATCGGCTGGGGACGCTCGAAGTCTGCGCAGTAGGCGCCTGAACCCCTTTCCGCCATCAAGCCCCGGCCACGCGCCGGGGTTTGATGGCCGCACGGTCCGACGCCGCGCGACTCAGGCCGCTGCCCGATACCCCCGCGGAATGGCCGCCAGCAGCCGCTTCGTGTAGTCCTCTTTCGGCGCCGCCAGGATCTGCGCCGCGCTGGCCTGTTCGACCACCACGCCGTCCTTCATCACCAGCACCTCGTCGCTGATGAAGCGCACCACCGCCAAGTCGTGGCTGATGAAGACATAGCTCAGGCCGAACTCGTCCTGCAGATCTTTCAGCAGGTTCAGAACTTGCGCCTGCACGCTGACATCCAGCGCGCTGACGGCTTCGTCCAGCACCAGCACTTCGGGGTTCAGCGTCAGGCAGCGGGCGATGGCCACGCGCTGCCGCTGACCACCCGAAAATTCATGCGGGTACTTGCCGAAGGCGCGGCCGTCGAGGCCCACTTTTTCCAGCAGCGCGCGGGCCCGCTGTTCGCGTTCAACGGTGTCTTTGCCGATGCCGTGGATGACCATCGGCTCCAGCAGCGTCTGCCCGATGGTGAAGCGCGGGTTCAGGCTGGCGTAGGGGTTCTGGAAAACGATCTGGATGCGGCGGCGCATCACCTGGCGTTCCTTGTCCGACAGCTTCAGCAGGTTCTTGCCGTCGAAGATGACTTCGCCGCCCGTGGGTTCGTGCAGGCGCAGCAGTGTCAGACCCATCGTCGTCTTGCCGCTGCCCGACTCGCCCACCACGCCCAGTGTGTGGCCCTTCTTCAGCTGGAAGTTGACGTTCTGCACGGCCTTGAATTCGCGCTTGCCGAAGACGCCCCGCCTGAGCCAGAAGCTCTTGGCCAGCGCCTTGACTTCCAGCACCACCGGCGCGTTGGCGTCCTTGGCCTTGAAGTTGGCGGATGCCTCACGCCCGGCAATGTGGTCGTCGATCACCAACAGCCGCCGCGGGTTGCCTTCCAGGCTGGGGCGGCAGGCCAGCAGGGCCTTGGTGTAGTCGTCCTTCGGCGCTTCGAAGATCTGCGCCACGGGGCCTTGTTCGCGGATGACGCCGTTGCGCATCACCACCACGCGGTCGGCGATCTCACCCACCAGGCCCAGGTCGTGGCTGATGAAAAGCACGCTCATGTGGTGGCTGGTTTTCAGCTTGCCCAGCAGTTCCAGAATTTGCCGCTGGATGGTCACGTCCAGTGCCGTGGTCGGCTCGTCGGCAATCAGCAGCTTGGGCTCGCAGGCCAGCGCCATCGCAATCATCACGCGCTGCTGCTGGCCGCCGCTCATCTCGTGCGGGTAGCTGCCCAGGCGGCGTTTGGGCTCGGGGATGCCGACTTCGCCCATCAGCTCTTCGGCCCGCTTCAGGGCTGCGTTGCGGCCCAGGCCCATGTGCTTCACAAGCGGTTCGCACAGCTGCTGGCCGACGTTGAACACCGGGTTCAGCGAACTCATCGGATCTTGGAAAACGCAGGCGATTTCCTTGCCGCGCATGGCCTGCAATTCGGGCAGCCGGGCCTGCAGCAGATCGCAGCCGCGCTGTCCTTCAGGTTGCCAGACGATCTTGCCGCTGCGCTCGGCGTTGTCGGGCAGCAGGTTCAGCACGCTCATTGCGGTGACGCTCTTGCCCGAACCCGATTCTCCAACCAGCGCGATGGTGGTGTTCTCGGGGATGTCGAAGGACACGCCCTTCACCGCCTGGGCCTTCACGCCCTTGCCCATGCGGAAGGCGACTTTGAGGTCTTGAATACTGAGCAGCATAGCTTTACTCCAGGCCACGCAGTTTCGGGTCGAGGGCGTCGCGCAGCGCGTCGGCCATCAAGGAGAAAGCAGTGACGAAAACCGCCATGAAGACAGTGGCCGCCACCAGTTGCCACCAGTGGCCCAGGATCAATTCAGCCTGCGCTTCGGCCAGCATCGTGCCCCAGCTGACCTGGTCCACCCGCACGCCCAGACCGAGGTAGCTCAAGATCACTTCGGCCTTGATGAAGCCCACCACCAGCAGGCCCATGCGGACCAGCACCACGTGGCTGACGTTGGGCAGGATGTGCTTGAACATGCGGCTGGTGGTGCTGGCGCCGATGGCTTCGGCGCTGCGCACGTATTCGCGGCCGCTGTGCTTGATGAATTCAGCGCGCACCTGGCGGTACATGCCGGTCCAGCCGGTGAAGGCCAGGATGATGACCACGCTTTGCACGCCGCGCCCGGCCACCGCCGCGAAGGCAAAGATCAGCAGGATGTTGGGGATGCTCTCGAATACGTTGTAGACCCATTCCAGCAGGTCGCCGATCTTGCCGCCGAAAAAGCCGCCGAAGGCACCCAGCAGCGTGCCGATGGCCGCGGCAACCAGCGCCGCCGCGACGCCGACGAAGACCGAGATTTCGGTGCCTTTGATGGTTTTGGACAGCACGTCGCGGCCCAGGCGGTCGCCGCCGAAGGGCAGGGTCGTGGACTTCACCGTTTCGGTGGTCTGGAACTGCTTGGCACGCTCGGCCCATTCGGCGTACCGCGGGGCCAGCGGGTCGATGTCGCTCAAGTCGACGTTGGGGCCTTTCGGCGCTTCGATCACGCTGGCGACTTGCGCCTTGGCCGGGCCCATGAAGGTGGGCGGCGCGTCGGGTACGCCGACTTCGGTCTGCCAGCCTTTGGCCACCAGGCCCAGGCTGGACGCGACGATCAGCAGCAGGTATGCCGCCACGATGACCAGCGACACCAGACCCACGCGGTCGCTCTTGAAGCGGCGCCAGGCGGCGTGCCAGACGCCTTCACTTTTTTGCAGCGCATCGCTGGGTGCACCGTCTGCGGACAAAACGGCTGTATTCACTTGAGCACCACCCGTGGGTCAACGACCTTGTAGGCCAGGTCGGTCAGCAGATTGATCAGCATGGTCAGGAAGGCCAGGTAGATGGTGACCGCCTGGATCACCGGGAAATCGCTGCGGTTCACCGCCAGCAGCACCTCGCGGCCCAGGCCGGGGATCGAGAAGAAGACTTCGATCAGGAAGCTGCCGACGAAGATGCCGGGCAGCTGCAGACCGATGTTGGTGAGGATGGGAATCATCGCGTTGCGCAGCACATGCTTGAACAGCACCGTGCCTTCGGTCATGCCTTTCGCGCGGGCGGTGCGCACGTAGTCCTGGCCCAGCTCATCCAACAAAAAACTGCGGTAAAGACGTGTTTGTGGAGCCAGGCCCACCATCACCGCCAGAAGCACCGGCAGCGGCGCGTAGACGGTCAGGTTGGTCCAGCTGCTGTCGCTCCAGCCCTGCACCGGGAACCAGCCCAGCTGGAAGCCGAAGACGTACTGGCCGACGATGACGTAGACCAGGAAGCTGATCGACAAGGCGATGGTGGTGGCCACCATGATGGCGCGGTCGGTCAGCGTGCCGCGCTTGTAGGCCACCCACATCGCGATGGGCATGGCCATGACCACGTCCAGGATCAGGATCGGCAGCATCACCGTCAACGTGGCCGGCAGGCGGGTGGCAAACAGGTTGCTGACCGCTTCGTTCGTCGCCCAGCTCTTGCCCCAGTTGAAGGTGACGATCTGCTTGACGAAGATCCACAGCTGCACCCACACCGGCTCGTCCAGCCCCAGTTGCGTGCGGATGGCCTCGACCTGGGCCTTGCTGGCGTTCAGGCCGCCCAGCACCTCGGCCGGGTCGCCACCGAAATACTTGAACAAGAAGAACACCAGCAGCACAACACCAGCCAGGGTGGGCACCATCTGCCAGAGGCGGCGTATCAAGTAGGCAAGCATCGGGTTTTGGCTTTCGGCCAGCACCGCTTGTGGCGGCGGGCATGATTTTTGGATGCGCGAGTTTAGGGTCGGCATCGCGCTGTGGCGGGCCGTGGTTTCCCCGCTCAGATGCGGGGGACTCCTGGCTACGTGGCCGGTTCAAGGCCTCTAGACTCTGCAGCTTTCATGCCATTCGGGCCACCATGAACACACGATCTTTGCGCGCCTGGGCCGGGTTTGGGGTAGTCAGCCTGGCGCTTGCATGCAGCGTTGCGGCTGTTGCGGCTGTTGCGCCGGTTGCTGCGTCCGACACCCCGCCCGCAGCGACTGCGAAAGTGCTGCGCTATGCCTTCCTCATCGCCGAGACCACTTTCGACCCGGCGCAGATCAGCGACCTGTACTCGAACACCGTGGCCGCCGGCATCTTCGACGCGCCCGTCGAATTTGAATTCCTGGCCAAGCCGGCCCGCATGCGGCCGAATACGCTGGTGGCCATGCCCGAAGTGTCGGAAGACTTCAAGACCTTCACCTTCAAGGTCAAGCCCGGCATCTACTTCGCAGACGACGCGGCCTTCAAAGGCAAAGACGGCGTGATGAAAAGGCGCGAACTGGTGGCCGAAGACTACGTCTACAGCCTGAAGCGCCACTACGACCCGCGCTGGAAAAGTCCCAACCTGTACCGCCTGGAAAATGCCCAGGTGCTGGGCCTGAGCGAACTGCGCAAGAAGCTGATGGTCGCGAAGCAGCCCTTCGACTACGACGCGCCGGTGGAGGGCCTGAAGACACTCGACCGTTACACCTTCCAGGTCAAGCTGGCCCGCACCACGCCGCGCTTCGTGCTGACGGAAATGACCGACCCGAACGTGGCGGCAGCGCTGGCCCGCGAGGTGGTCGATCTGTACGGCGACAAGGTCGGCGAACACCCGGTGGGCACCGGCCCTTTCGTGCTGAAAAGCTGGAAGCGCAGTTCGCGCATCGTGCTGGCGAAGAACCCGAATTACCGCGTGGTGTTCTACGACGAAAACCCGCCGGAAAGCGGCCCGTTCACTGACCCGCGCCTGACGGCCGTGGCCGCGCAGCTGAAAGGCCGCCGCCTGCCGCTGCTGGACGAAGTGGCCATCAGCATCATCGAAGAACCGCAACCGCGCTGGCTGAGCTTCCTGAACAAGGAGCAGGACCTGATGGACCAGTTGCCGGCCGATTTCGCCAACACGGTGATCCCGAACAATGAATTGGCCCCCAACCTGGCCAGGCAGGGCATCCTGATGGTGCGCTTCCCGCGCGCCGACGTGGCAATGTCCTTCTTCAACATGGAAAGCCCGGTCGTCGGCGGCTACACCGTCGAGAAGGTGGCGCTGCGCCGCGCCATCAGTCTGGCCGTCGACGTGGACCGCGAAATCCGCTTGGTCCGGCGCAGTCAGGCCATCCCGTCGCAAAGCCCCATCGCGCCAGGCACTTGGGGCTACGACCCGGCGTTCAAGAGCGAGATGAGCGACTTCAGCCGCGCCCGTGCCAAGGCGCTGCTCGACCTGCACGGCTACAAGGACGTCAACGGCGACGGCTGGCGCGAACAGCCCGATGGCAATCCGCTGGTCATCGAATACGCCACCAGCCCCGACCAGCAAAGCCGCCAGCTGGTGGAGCAGTGGCAGAAGAACATGACGGCCATCGGCATCAAGATGGACTTCAAGACGGCCAAGTGGCCCGAGAACCTGAAAGCCAGCCGCGCAGGCAAGCTGATGATGTGGGGCGTGGCCTGGAGCGCCAGCGCGCCCGACGGCGACACCTTCCTGGCGCTGGGCTACGGCCCCAACATCGGCGGCGCCAACCACAGCCGGTTCAACCTGCCGGCCTTTAATTCTTTGTACGAGCAGCAAGCCCGCCTGCCCGACGGCCCCGAGCGCCAGGCCGTGATGGACGAAGCCAAGAAACTGATGGTCGCCTACATGCCCTACAAACTGCACGTGCACCGCATCTTCACCGACCTGGCCCAGCCCTGGGTGGTGGGCTACCAGCGCAACGTTTTCGTGCGCCATTTCTTCAAGTACGTGGACATCGACAACGCGGCCCTGGCCCAGCGCCAAGGCGGCAAAGGGAGTGCCGAATGAAGCGCCGTGATGCATTGGGCCTGGCCGCAGCCGGCCTGGGACTGCCGGGCCTGGAGGCCTGGGCCGAAGGCGCCACGGTGCAGACCGATGCGGCGGGCCAGAAGGTGCTGCGCATCGTCTTCCCGGTGGCCGAAACCGGCTTCGATCCGCCCAAGGTGCAAGACCTGTATTCGCGCACCGTCACCGCCCACATCTTCGAAACTTTCCTGACCTTCGACCACCTAGCGCGGCCGGTGAAGCTGCGCCCCAATGTGGCCGTGGCGATGCCCGAGCACAGCGCCGACTACAAGGTCTGGACGGTGAAGATCCGCCCGGGCATTCACTTCGGCCCCGACGAGGTCTTCACCGACAAGAACGGCAAGCCCTACAAGCGCGAACTGACGGCGCAAGACTTCATCTACACCTACCAGCGCTTCGCCGACCCGGCAACGCGTGCACTCAGCTGGTCGGCCGTCGAAGAGCAAAGCATCGTCGGCCTGGCGACCAGCCGCGCGAAGGCCGAGAAAGTCGGCAAAGAAGCGAACGCCTACGACTACAACGCGCCCATCGAAGGCCTGAAGGCGCTGGACCGCTACACGCTGCAGTTCACGCTGGACCACGGCAACCCGCGCTTCGCGGAAAACCTGGCCGACGGAGGCTGGGTGGGCGCGGTGGCGCGCGAGGTGGTTGAACACTACGGCGACAAGATCACCGAACACCCGGTGGGCACCGGCCCTTACCGGCTGGCGAAGTGGCGACGTTCGTCGCAGATCGTGCTGGAGCGCAACCCCAACTACCGCGACGAGCCCTGGGCGTCCGACCCGGCGCCCGACGACGCCGAAGGGCAGGCCATCGCCCAACGGTTTCGCGGGCAGAAGGTGCCCATCGTCGACCGCGTGGAAATCCAGATCATCGAAGAAGCGCAGCCGCGCTACCTGAGCTTCGTCAACCGGCAGATCGACCTGCTGCTGGTGCCGCAGGAATTCGTGCCCACCGCCACCCCGGGTGGCGTGCTGGCGCCACACTTGAAGAAGAAGAACATCCAGTCGTGGCGGGTGTTGGTTCCTTATGTCCAGTTGGCCTTCTTCAACATGGACCACCCGCTGGTGGGCGGGCTGGAGCCGCACAAGGTGGCGCTGCGCCGCGCGGTCTGGCTGTCATTGAACGTCGAGCGCGTGGTGCGCCTGGGCTTTCGCGGCCAGGCCGTGCAGGCGCAGTCCATCCTGTTACCCGGCACCACTGGCTACGACGCCAACTTCCACAGTGAGAACGGCGAGTACAGCCCGGCCCGGGCCAAGGCCTTGCTGGACCTGTACGGCTATGTCGACAAAGACGGCGATGGCTGGCGTGAAACGCCCGATGGCCAGCCGCTGGTCATCGAATGCTCCAGTCAGCCCGATGGCCTGAGCCGCCAGCTCGACGAGCTGATGCGCAAGGACCTGGATGCGATCGGCATCAAGGTCGTCTTCAAGACCGCCAAGTGGCCCGAGAACCTGAAAGCGGCGCGCAACGGCAAGCTGATGTTGTGGCGTGTGGGCAGCTCGGCCTCGGTCACCGACGGGCAGGAAGTGCTGCAGCGGGCTTACGGCCCATCGTCAGGCCAAGCCAACCTGGCGCGCTTCAAGCTGCCGGCTTTCGACGCGGTTTATGACCAGACGCTGAACATGCCCGATGGCCCCGAGCGCAACGCGCTGTTGCAGAAGGCCGCCAAGCTGGTCATCGCCTACGCGCCCTACAAGTCCTATCTCTTCCAGTACGCCGACCTGCTGGCCCAGCCCTGGCTGCACGGCTACCGCCGGCCGCTGTTCTGGAACCAGTGGTGGCACATGGTGGACGTGGACATGCGCCAGCGCCCGGCCACGGCCTGACGGGGGTGGTTACAGCGCGGCCCTGCGCGGCCCGCTGAAAACCTGCCGCACCTCGCCGACGTCGAACTGCAATTTGACAAAGACTTCCTGCGAGCGCGTGGGTTCGTTGCTGTAGGACCGCTGGCGGCTGTTGCTGGCGCCCACGTAGAGCAGCGTGCCGGCCGATTCGCGCCAGGTGTAGGTTAGTGATGTGACCTGGCCGCGGTCGTGCGCGGCGCGGACCACGCTGGGGCCGGTTTCGCTGCGGCGGTCGTAGGCGGTGTTCTGCACGATGCCACGCAGCGTGTGGCGGGCGTTGAAGTGCCATACACCCAGCCATTGCGTGGCCGTTTCGCGGTAGGCCATGGCACCCGCGTTGCGCAGCCAGGCGGCGCTGGTGCTGGCCTCTAGTTCCAGCGCCGCCAGCGGCCGCAGCTTGACTGCCCAGCGCGTGTTGCCGCCAGGGCGCACCTGGTTTGCGGCGGTGTCGGCCAGCCGGCCGAAGACCAGCTTGCCTTCCAGCGTGGGGAACCACGCCGCCGGCGAATAGCTGAAGCCGGTGGCCCCGAACCGTTCGGCCAGCAGCGGCGCGGTGGCCGCCGTGCGCAGCTTCGAGTGGCTGAAATATTCGACCCAGGCTTCCAGCCCGCTGCCGCCGCGGGCCCACAAGCCCGGCCGCCACGATGACTGCACCGTCTGCCCCTGTTGCGCGCCGCCCTGCGCGTCGGCGGTGTGGTCGAACTCGGCGTTGGCCCAGACCTCGTCGAACAGGCTGCCCGCACCGCCTTTGTGGACGACGCGGCTGTACCAACCGTGGGCATGGCGCACGCCGACCTGGTTGACGAAGCCGCTGTCATGACGAAAGCGCGGCGTGGCGTCTTCCAGGCCGATGTTGGCCTCCACCTCATTGCCTTGGTAGAAAGCGCGCGCAAAACGTTTCTGCCCACCCTGGCTATCGGCCTGGCGCAGCACGCCGCTGGCATCGACCAGGGCCGAGGTCTGCGACAGCAGCCATTGCCCGCGCAGCCGCCACGCGCCGTTGATCTGCCAGGCCACATCAGGCCCCAGCACGCCGTTGTCGCCACCGCCCTGCACGTACTGGCGCGCGGCGGCCAGGCCGCCCCATTGCACAGCACCCGCCGCGCCGCCGTCGCTGCCGCCCGCACCACTGTCGCTGCGGGCGCGCAGTGCCACCGCGCGCGAAGCCGGCTGCGCCGCCGTGCCGGTGCCGTAGGCGCCGGGCAACAGCACCATGCCGCCGCCCTTGTCGTTCAGGGCCAGGGCGGTGCCGGCCCAGTCGGCGTCGCGCCAAGTGGTGCGCACACCCCAGCGCGGCTGCGTGTAGCTGCGTGTGTAGAAAGCTTCGGTGGGCGTGCGCAGCAAGTCGGCCGACTCGAAGAAGAAGGGCCGCTTTTCCGGGAAGTACAGCGCGAACTGGGAATTGCCGGCCAGCTGCGGCACGTCCAGCGCCACCTGCGAGAAGTCGGGGTTGATGGTGGCGTCCACCACCAGTTCGGCGCGCGGGCGCCATTTCGCGTCCAGGCTGGTTTCGAAGGGCTGGCTGCCGCCGTTCTGGGCGCCGGGGCCGCTGGCCCTTTCGCGGCGCAAGGTCACGCTGGGCCGTGCCGTGAAGAACTGGCTGTCCTGCGGAATGGCCACGCCGGCGAGCGGCTGCATCGTGTGGATGAAGCTGGGCACGTCGCGCGGAATGGGCGCCGACGTCATCAGGTGGAACTGTTCGCGCGGCAGCCGCCGACCGACCAGGATGCGCCAGTCGTGCGCGCCCGGCGCAAAGCGCAGGGAAGCGAAAGGCAGGCGGAACACCGCCGTCCAGCCGCGCTGCCTGTCGGCGTTTTCGTGCGGGCCGGGGTGCGGGCCGGGGTGCGGGCCGGAATGCGGGTCTTCCGGCAAGCGCGCCACCCGCGAAACGGCAGCGTCCCAGTCGAAATCGGGCGAAAAGTCCTCGTTGTCGTCGGCGGCTGTGTGCAGGCCGTCGGCCGTGCTGCCGGCGGCGTTGATGCGGAAGAACTGCGCGCTGCGCTTGCTGCCGATGGCGTCGATGTAGACGGCGATGAAGTCCTGCGTGCGGCGCACCTGGTCGGACCGCACGATAGGGTCTCGGATGTGCTGCGGCGCGTCGTCGTGCGCGACCACGCCGACGTACAGCGCCTGTTCATCGAAGAGCACGCGGAATTCCGTGCGCTGCGGCGGCGCAACGCCATAGACCGGGTCTTTGGCCGTGAAGCTGCGGTGCGCCGGCGCGCGCTGCCACGCCGGGTGGTTCAGCGTGCCGTCCAGCACGATGCGTTCGCCCGGCAGCAGGCGCACGGCGTGCACGGTGTCGCGGGCGTCGTCGACGGTGGGTGGGGCTGGGGCAGGCTCGGCGAATGCCGCGAACAAGACGGTGTTGAGCAGCAGGCTCAGGGTGGTGGTTCGGATCACGGGCTGGCGGCACGGTGGAAAACGGTGGCAGAGGGCAGCAAGGCTAGCGCAGCGCGATGGCGGCCGGTGATGGCGGCCGGTCATGACAGCCGGTGATGACAGCCGTTGCAGCCCGTCGATAGACTCCGCGCGACTTCGCTTGTCTGACCAATCCCATGATTTCAATCACCGCCGGTCGTGTTCCCCGCATCGCCCGCTACCAGTCGTGGCTGCAGTCCGAGTGCGGGCTGACCTTCAAGGACTACGACGCGCTCTGGCAGTGGTCCACCACCGACCTGCCCGCCTTCTGGCGATCAATCAGCGACTACTTCGATCTGCAGTCCCCCACGCCGCCCACGGCGGTGCTGGAACACCCGGTGATGCCCGGCGCGAAGTGGTTCCCCGGCGCGCAGGTCAACTACACGCAGCAGGCGTTGCGCCACGCCGACGCGGCCCATGCAGCGGGCCATCCAGCCATCGTGTTCCAGAACGAACGCATGCCGGCGCCGGTCGAAATGTCGTGGCCGGAATTGCGCCGGCAGGTCGGCGCTTTCGCTGCGCAATTGAAGGCCACTGGCGTGGTGCGCGGCGACCGGGTGTGCGCTTACCTGCCGAACACGCCGCATACCGTGGTGGCCTTTCTGGCCGTCGCCAGCCTGGGCGCGCTGTGGAGCGTGTGTTCGCCCGACATGGGCCCGGTGGCCGTGCTCGACCGCTTCCGCCAGATCGAACCCAAGGTGATGCTGACGGTGGATGGCCAGGTCTGGGGCGGCACGGTGCACGACCGGCGGCCGGTGCTGCACGAACTGCTGGCTGGCTTGCCGACCGTGCAGCACCTGGTTTTTCTGGCCGATGTCGACCCTGCCGCCGTGGCGCAAGTCTTCGCGGCGCCGCACCGGCAAGTCCACGCCTGGGCCGACTGGGTAGCGGGTGACCCGGGCGTTTACGGCGTGGACTGGCAGGCTGAATGGCTGCCCTTCGACCACCCGCTGTGGATTGTCTACAGCAGCGGCACCACCGGGCTGCCCAAGCCCATCGTGCACGGCCACGGCGGCATCGTGCTGGAGCTTTTGAAGGGCACGCTGCACAACGACATCGCCCCGTCGGTCGACTTCGGTGAACGCTTCCACTGGTTCAGCAGCACCGGCTGGATCATGTGGAACGCGCAGGTCAGCGCGCTGCTGGGCGGCACCACGATCTGCCTGTACGACGGCAACCCGGGTGGCCCGGTTTCAGCGCAAGACAAGTCACCCGACTGGGGCGTGTTGTGGCGCTTCGCGGCAGCGGCGAAAGTGACCTGGTTCGGCGCGGGCGCGGCCTACTTCGCCAGTTGCCTGAAGGCCGGCGTCGAACCGATGCAACAGGGTGATTTGAGCCGCCTGCACGCCATTGGCAGCACCGGCAGCCCGCTGTCCGACGAGTGCTACCAGTGGATCTGGGACCACCTGCCGAAGGTGGGCGGGCAGGACATCTGGCTCAACCCGATCAGCGGCGGCACCGACTTCGCCGGCGCCTTCGTGGCCGGCAACCGCACGTTGCCGGTGGTGAAGGGCGAGATGCAATGCCGCTGCCTGGGCGCGGCAGTGCAGGCGTTCAGCGAAGACGGCCGCGCCTTGATCGACGAGGTGGGCGAACTGGTCTGCACGCAGCCGATGCCGTCGATGCCGCTGTATTTCTGGAACGACGCGGGCGGCCAGCGGTATCGCGACAGCTACTTCGACATGTACCCGGGCGGCCATGGAAAACCTGCGGTTTGGCGCCACGGCGACTGGATCCGCATCACCCCCCATCCCGAATCCGGTTCCTGTGGCGCCATCATCTACGGCCGCAGCGACGCCACCATCAACCGCCACGGCATCCGCATGGGCACGGCCGAGCTCTACCGCGCGGTGGAAGTGCAGCCCGAGGTGCTGGACAGCCTGGTGGTGGACCTGGAATACCTCGGCCGGGAAAGCTACATGCCGCTGTTCGTGGTGCTGCGCGAAGGCCTGGTGCTGGACAAGGCACTGACCCAGCGGCTGCGCCTGGCCATCCGCACCGCGCTGTCGGCGCGGCATGTGCCGAACGAGATCCTCCAGGTGACGGCCATCCCGCGCACGCTGTCGGGCAAGAAGATGGAACTGCCGGTGAAGAAACTGCTGATGGGCGCCGACCCCGCGTCGATCTTCAACCGCGACGCGATGGCGAACGCGCAGGCGGTGGATTGGTTTGTCGAATTGGCACAACGGCGCGCGGCCGTCTGAGCCGCAGCCCCAGCCCCAGCCGCAGCCCAATCCCGAGCCGCGGCTAAATCTGCACGCGCGTGCCCAGTTCCACCACCGCGTTGTCAGGCAGCCTGAAGAATTCCGGTATGCCACCGGCATTGCGGCTCATCGCGGCGAATAGCCGTTCGCGCCAGTGCAACATGCCGCCGCCGGGCGCGGGGACCACGGTTTCGCGGCTCAGAAAATAGGTCGTTTCGAAGGCCGGAATGCGCAAGCCCATGCGCTCGGCCGCGGTCAGTGCCTGCGGCACGTCAGGCGCGTCCATGAAGCCAAAGCGCAGCGTGGCGCGCCAGAACCCGGGAACCAGCTGTTGCACGACCAGGCGTTCGGCAGGCGGGATGAACGGCACGTCGGCAAAGATCACCGTCAAGATGACATTGGTCTCGTGCAGCACCTGGTTGTGCTTCAGGTTGTGCAACAGCGCCTGCGGCACGGTGCCCGGGTTGGCCACCGCGTAGACGGCCGTGCGCGCCACGCGGTGCGGGCCGTGCTCGGCGTCGGCGGTCAGGCCTTCGATGAACGGCCGAAGTTCCAGGCCTTCGCTCTGGATGCTGTCCATCAGCAATGCGCGGCCGCGCGACCAGGTGCTCATCACGACGAACAGCAGCAGGCCCAGCGCCAGCGGGAACCAGCCGCCGTCCAGAAACTTCACCGCACAGCCGGCGACCAGAAAGGCGTCCACGCACAGGAAAAACAGCGTGGCTGCTCCGGCCAGCAGCGGGTTGATCTTCCAACCGTCGCGAATGACGAACCAGGTCAGCACGGTGGTGATCATCATGGTCAGCGTCACCGCAATGCCGTAAGCGGCGGCCAGCGCCGTGCTGCTGCCGAAGCCCAGCACCGCAGCCACCACGCCGCCCAGCAGCAGCCAGTTGACGGCCGGCACATAGATCTGCCCGGCCTCGTGCGCCGAGGTGTAGCGCACCGTCATGCGCGGCAGGAAGCCGAGCTGCATGGCCTGCTTGGTCATCGAATAGGCGCCAGAGATCACGGCCTGCGACGCGATGATGGCGGCCAGTGTGGCCAGCACCAGCGCGGGGATCAGCGCGGCCTGCGGGAAGAGTTTGTAGAAGGGGTTGTCGATGGCCGTCGGGTCGCGCATCAGCAGCGCGCCCTGGCCCATGTAGTTCAGCGCCAGCGCGGGCAGCACCAGGCCCGTCCAGGCCAGCTGGATGGGCTTGCGGCCGAAGTGGCCCATGTCGGCATACAGCGCTTCGGCGCCGGTCAGCGCCAGCACGATGGCGCCCAGCGCAGCGAACAGGTGCCAGCCGCGCGTGGACAGGAATTCCCAGGCATGCAGCGGGTTCAAGGCCGCCAGGATGGCTGGCGTCTGTGCGATCTGCGCCACACCGGTGACGGCCAGCGTGCCGAACCACAGCACGATCACCGGCCCGAAGAACTTGCCCACGAAGCCGGTGCCCAGACGCTGCACCATGAACAGCCCGACGATGATGACCAGTGAGATCGGCACCACATAAGGTTTCAGCGCGGGCGTGGCGATTTCCAGCCCTTCCATCGCGCCCAGCACCGAGATGGCCGGCGTGATCACGCTGTCGCCATAAAACAGCGTGGCGCCGAACACGCCCAGCAGCAGCAGGGCATTGCGCAGCGCAGGCCGGTCTTTCACGGCGCGTGCGGCCAGCGCCGTCAGCGCTAGGCCACCGCCTTCGCCATGGTTGTCGGCGCGCAGGATGAGCACCACGTATTTCAACGTCACCACCAGCATCAGCGCCCAGAAGATCACCGACACGGCGCCGACCAGGTTGTAGGCATTCAAGGCCACGCCGGTGGCCGGCAGGAAAATTTCCTTGACGGTGTAGAGCGGGCTGGTTCCGATGTCGCCATAGACGACGCCGAGGGCGGCCAGCGTCAGGGCGGCCCTGCCCTGACGTTGTGGGCGCGGTGTGGCGCCGGCGGTGGTGGGCGCGGTGGAAGCGGGCATGGCAATGTTCAGCTGTCGGAGGAAGCAGGATGATGCCCCCGCGGGTGCCCGCCAAACTAAAAACCGATCAGCCGCGAGTCGCTTTCTCGGCTGCCAGCCGCGGCTGCCATCTCTTTTTCCAAAGGTCCCAGCTGCGCACGTATTCCTGCCACGCCACGTTGGCCGCCACTTCGCTGTCATCCATGTAAACCACCGCATCGTCTCGGTAGCCGGTCATCGCCATGGCCTGGAACTGCATCTTGGCGTTGTGGTCCAGGTAGACGGTGCGGCCCACGGCAATCTGGATCTTCTCGCCCACCACCACCGAGCCGTGGCCGCGCATCAACGCCGCCGGGTGCTGGCCCAGCTTGGCGGCCAGTGAAGCGCCCAGTGTGCTGTTGCGCACCAGCATGTCGCTGCCGGCCTGCGATTCGCGGATGTCCCAGTTCGGGATGCCCAGGCCGATGAAGGCGGCCATGTGGAAGATCGGCCGCAGCTGGCAGTCGGTGCAACTGAACGGCACCACCGAATGCGAGTGGTTGTGCACGATGGCCATCACGTCGGGCCGCGCCTTGTAGATCTCGCCGTGGATGTAGCGCTCGTTGTAGCCCGGCGGGCTGTTCGGTTGCACCGGGCGGCTGTCCAAGTCGTATTCGACGAGGTCGGATTCAAGGATCAACTCGGGCGCCACCTGGCGCGCCATGAAGTAGCGGTTGGCGTCGCTTTCCGAACGCGCGCTGACGTGGCCGTAGGCGTCGATGACGCCGGCTTCCACGCACACGCGGCTGGCGATGACCAGGTCTTCGTGCAGGCTCATGCAGGGGCTTTCGTGACAGGTTGCGGGTGCTGGGTCATTCGGTCTTGATGTGCGCGCTGGCCACCAGCCGGGTCCAGCGTGCGATGTCTTGCGCCACCAGCTGCAGCAGGCGTTCGGGCGCGCCGCCGGCCGGCGTCACGCCCTGCTTGGCCAGCGCGTCGCGCACGTCAGGCAGGCGCAGCAAGGCGTTCAGTTCGGTGTTGATCTTGGCCACAACTTCGGGGGGCGTGCCAGCGGGCGCCATCACGCCGTACCAGGTGTCGACCACCAGGCTCGACAAGCCCAGCTCCTTCAGGGTCGGTACGGCCGGGAAGGCCGGTGAACGCTCTTCGCTCATCACCGCCAGCATGCGCAGCTTGCCGCCGCTGATCAGCGCACCGGCGGTCTGCAGCGACGCCACGCTGGCCTGCACATGGCCGCCGATGACGTCGGTCAGTGCGCCCGACGAGCCTTTGTAGGGCACGTGCACGAGCTTGGTCCCCGTCTCTTGCATGAAGAGTTCCATCGCCAGGTGCTGCACGCCGCCGCCGCCAGGCGTGCTGTAGTCCATCTTGCCGGGCTTGGACTTGGCCAGGTCGATGAACTCTTTCAGCGTGCGCGCCTCGACAGTCGGTGCCACCACCAAAGCCATCGCGCTGGTGCCCAGCAACACGACGGGCGCGAAGCTTTTGATGGGATCGAAAGGCAGTTTGGGTCGTATCGCCGGCACCGTGGAATGCGAGGTGGCGGTGAACATCAGCGTGTGGCCATCGGGCGCCGCTTTCGCCGCCGCGTCGGTGCCGATGACACCGGCCGCACCCGCGCGGTTGTCGGTGATGACGGCCACGCCCCAACGCTCGCTGAGCTTGGCGCCCAGCAGGCGCGCCAGCGTGTCGGCCGTGGTGCCCGTGCTGTAAGGCACGATGAGGGTGATGGGCTTGCTGGGGTAGGCACTGCCCTGCGCTTGCGCGGTACCGGCAAAGCCAGCGGCCAGCGCCGTTGAAGTGGCCAAAGCGGCCAGGGCGGCCAGGTTCAGCCCGCCAGTCAGCAGCGTGCGTCGGGTGGGCGATCGTTTCGGCATCTCTACTCCTGAATGGGCCGGCGGCGAATCCGGGTTTTCATGCGTTCTGTTATGTGGAACGATGGTCCATTGTGAAGAATTCAGCGTAAAGTGCAACCCCGGTAAACGAGAGGTTGCATCTTGAAAATTACCCGCTTTGACCACGGCCAGATCGGTGTCGTCGTCGGCGATCGCATCGTCGATGTGTCGGACTTGCTGGGCGGCGATGTGCAGGCCTGGCCGCCGGTGGCGATGAACCGCCTGATCGCTGATTTCGCGCGCTGGAAACCGGCGCTCGAAGCCGCCGCGCAGCGCCCCGGCGTGCCGCTGTCCAGCGTGAAATTACAAACGCCGGTGCCGGCCGCCAGCAAGGTTATCGCCTACCCCATCAACTACCACGCGCACGGCATCGAGATGGGCCGCGAGACGCGCGCCAACCACCTGGGCTTCTTCCTCAAGCCACCGTCTTCGCTGTGCGGCGCCGGCGACGACATCGTGCTGCCGGCTCTGCCCGAACGCCGCATCGACCACGAATGCGAACTGGCCATCGTCATCGGCAAGCGCTGCCGCGACGTGAAGCGCGAAGACTGGGCAGCGGTGGTCTTCGGCTATTCCTGCTTGATGGATATCGTGGTGCGCGGCAAGGAAGAGCGCGTGGCGCGCAAGGCCTACGACAGCTTCTGCCCCGTCGGCCCGTGGATCGTCACCGCCGATGAACTGGGTGACCCGACTGCGCTGCAAGGCCGGCTGTGGGTCAACGATGAATTGCGGCAGGACGCAAACACGCGCGACCTGGTGCTGGACATCCCCGGCATGATCGAAGTGGCATCGCACATCATGACGCTGGAGCCCGGCGACATCATTGCCTGCGGCACGCCGGCCGGCGTCGGGCCCATCAAGGGTGGCGACGTGGTGCGCATCGAGTTCGAGCGTATCGGCGGCATGACCATGAAGGTGGTGCAGAGCGACGGCGGCCGCGCGTCGATCTTCGCCGCAGGGCCTGTGGCGGCATGAACACCGGCGCGGGCACGGTGGCTACAGCGGCTTTAGCGGTGTCAGTGGCTTCAGCGGCTTCAGCGGCTGCGGGCACCGCCGCGCTGGCTGCGTTCTCGGCGGACATCTCGCGGCACGACCTGTCGCCGCTGTGGCAACGCAAGGCGCGTCTGATGCCGGGTTCCGATTGCGTGCCGGCTTTCTGGCCCTACGCGCAGATGCGCCCGCTGCTGGCGCAGAGCGCCGAACTCATCACCA
>JAYSYH010000248.1:0-4294 GCA_043716645.1 Betaproteobacteria bacterium
TCGGCCCTCAAACAGTATCAAGCCGCGTACTTCACGAAGCGGTCTTGGAAGAAGCTTTTCACGCGCTCAGGTTTGGTCTGCAAGGCAGTCATGTGGTCAGTCGCAGCAGCCTGCAATTTCGCCTTTGTTCGCACCGGCACTTTGCTTCGAATCACGTGCTTCAAATCCGCGTTCAGCCGTTCCTCGGGGTTCAACTCCGGGCTGTAGCTGGGCAGATAGAAGACCTCCAGCTTGTCTGAGTTCGCGGCCACCCAAGCCTTCACCGGCTTGCAGTGATGAACGCCCAGGTTGTCCAGAATGAGGAAGATCTTCTTGCCCGCGTTGGCCTTGATGAGGCCACGCTTGGCGGCCACGTGCCACTTCACGTCCTTGCGGATGTCACCGTCTTGCTGGGCTTCGATGATCTCCGCTCGCTTGTCCACGCCGGTGTAGCCGGCGTCGGCGTGCACGAGGCCTGACTCGGCGTCGACGCCGATGTGCGGATGTGCGCCTTCATGCTGAAGTGCCACTGGTTGGCCTTCTTGGCTTGGTGCATCTCGAAGTCGCGGGCGTGGTCGTCGTTCTTGGTCGACGGGGGTGCAGCGATGATGGTGGCGTCTACCAGCGTGCCCTCGCGCATGAGCAACCCGCACTCGCCCAGGTGGGCGTTGATTTGCTCGAACATGGCCTGCGTGAGTTGCTTGTAGCGGTCTTGTGCACGCCGCGCGCCAGGTATTCCAGGTTTACCTGGTGCACGATGCCAAAGCCAGGCGGCACCACGCCGAAAGTGCTGAAGGCTTGCATGCCCCACTTCATGAACTGGTAGCGCTCCTGGTTGCGGCTGAACTCCAGCTTCATGTTCAGGTCCAGCGCATCGGGCGCGCCGAAGTAATCGATCATGACGCTGTGGTCGACCACCAGGTCCACCGGCACCAGCGGCTCGATGGTCTTGGGGTTCTTGCCCATCTTGTGGGCCACGTTGCGCATCGCAGCCAGGTCGGCCAGCAGCGGCACGCCCGTAAAGTCTTGCGGCACCACGCGCGCCACCACAAACGGAATTTCGTCGACACGCACGGCGCTGGCGCCCCAGGTGGCCAGTTCGCGCACGTGCTCCTTGGTGACCTTCTTGCCGTCGCAGTTGCGCAGCACGCTTTCCAGCACGATGCGGATGCTGATGGGCAGCCGGCTCACCTTGCGGTATTGCTTGGCGAGTTCGGGCAACGAATAGAAATGGCCTTTCCTGCCCGACGCCGTGGTGAAGGTCTGCAGCGTGCTGGCGTAGGCATGCGGATGGGCGGCGGTGGTGTGGTTGGCGGTGGCCATGGATACCTCGGGTGGCATTGGGGGCGATGGGGAAGCGCCGGGTGATCGGGGCAATCGTTGGAGCAGTTGGTGCAGTCGCTGCGGTCAACTCGCGATCCACAGCGCGGTCCACAGCGCGGTCAGTTTGATTTTGGCAAGCCAGGGACGATGACTCTGAGGCCCTTGAAATAGTCGCGAAAGAAGCCGGCGTCGCGCGTGATCAGCCCTTGGCATTGCAGCAAGGCGTGGGCGCCGATCAGGAAGTCGGGCAGCGTGCGCGGCGACATGGGCGCACGCCCGGTGGCTTTCAGGCGTTCGTTGTAGCGGCGCTGCATTTCGCCGGCACGGGCCGCCGAGCGCAGTTCCAGCGCTGAATGCACCACGCCTATTTCGTCCAGCGTGTCCACCAGTTGCGAACTGCGGCCGAACCTTGCAACCACTTCGCTGAAGACCACATCGCAGGCCACGACCAGGCCGTGCGACAAGGCGTCGCGCAGGCTGGCTTCGGCGGCTTCGGCATGCTGCTCGTCGCCCAGCAGATCGGCCAGCACCGACTTGTCGACGGCGATCACCCGGCGCAGCCCATCGCGCTTGAGTGCAAGCCCTGGTGCGCGGCGACCTCAGCCATCGACCGGGTCACCCGGGGCGCGGCCGCGCAGCTAGCGCATCACGTCGTCGGTGGTCACGCCCTGCGCCAGCTTGAAGCGCCCGCGCACGCGCGACAAGGCGTCGTCGACGTTCTTGCGCAGGATGATGCGGCTGCCGTCGATTTCTACCTTCAGCTGCGTGCCCTTGACCAGCCCCAGCGCATCGCGCACGGCCTTGGGCAGCGTGATCTGCCCGCGTTCGGCAACGGTGGCTTCCAGCGGCGGGCCTGGCAGTTTTGGCATGAGTTCTGAAAAAATCGGTATGTACGGACGACACGTACTTCGTGAATGCCACGCCAGCATGACGCCAGTGCCACGCCAGCATCGCGCCGAGCACCACCGTTGCGCAGGCAGACACCCCCCTTGATCGCCGGGGGCGGGTCGGGTTGCTCAGGATGGGCAACGCGGCGGCCCGCTGACACCATTCAGTTGCCGCTTGTCGCGATCAACAACGAGGAGAAACTGTGCGCACCGAACAAGAAACTGCCGGCCTGGGGTCGAGCTTCGGCCAATGCTTGAACAAACGCCTCAAGACCGCCCTGCTGGGCACTGCGGTGGTGGTGAGCCTGGGCACCCTGGCACCACAGCCGGCGCAGGCCTTGACCGTGCTGCTCAACTTCGTGCCCATCAGCACCACCGACCAGTTTGGTGTGACGGCCCTCCCTGAAAGCTTTGCCACCTGGGGCTTCACGGGCCTCAACCTGCAAGGCATCCGCGACGCCACGCTCGACGCCGTGCGGCAGGACTACCTCAGCTACCCCACGGTTGCGGCCAACCCGCTCAGCCCCTTGCCGGCGGGCAAGCAGCTCAACATCAATTTCGAATGGAGCAATGGCCGCACGCTGCCGACCAACGGCGATGCCGAATATTTCTACGTGAACGTCGGGGACGCCCAGCCAAACCAGTCCTTCCTGGGCCAGGCTTGCCTGGGTTGCGTTCGCTCGGCCGGGGGTGTGGCCACGGTGGCCGTGGGCACCATCGTCGGATCGATCCTGTCGGACTCCATCTTCGGCCTGGTGAACCTGGCCACCAACGATGCACAGCGCATCAACCTGCTGGCCGGCACCGCGGCGCATGAGATCGGCCACACGATGACGCTGGTGCATCCGGGCAGCGCGCTGGCCAATCCGGGTGCGTCCATCTATTCGGTGATGGCCACCGGCGCAGCGCCCACCAGCATGCCCAACATCGAGCGCACCAAGGACCGCGCATTCGCCTATACCGAATTCGCCACCATGATCAACACCATCGGCTTGCGCAACGTGACCCCGATCCCGGAACCCGCCACCAACCTGATGTTGGCGCTGGGCGCGGCTGCACTGGCCCTGCGCGTGCGCCGCGTGCGCCAGCGCCGCGCCAAGCAAGAAGCCGCGCTGGCCTGATCGCCCAGCGCGCACCGCACACGGGCCTGCCAAGCGGGGCTCATCACACACAAGGGCCCGCCAAGCGGGCCCTTTTTTTGCGCCGTCGCTGCGCTTCAGCCGCCGCGCCACAAGGCCTGCGTGGCGCTGCGGATCGCAGCCGCCAGCGGCGCTGCCTGCCGGTGCACGCCGTCGGCCATCACGCGTTGCCTAGCCACCCACACCTCGCACAGCGCCGGCGCGCCGGTGGCGAACACCCGTCAGATTTCCATAGTTCATCGCGGTTGGCACCTACTGCTTTGAAATAAATATTTGTTCCTAATTCTGCAGGGTTCAACCTACATGGCCGACAGCGACAGCGACCGCGATCGCGACGGCGATTCGGAAGAGGCGGGCGTACTCAGGCCGCTGCAGGCCGCCGCGTGTACGTACCGCATTGCCTTCGGCCCGCGCGCCGGCCAGAAGGTGCTGACGGTGCAGGACGCCATGCCAAGGCAGAGAGATTTCAAGCAAACGCTGTGTGCCGACGTCGACGGGTTCAGTCTGCACGCCGCCGTGCGCTCCGGCGCCGACGACTGGCAGGCGCTGGAACAACTGTGCCGCTACATCACCCGCCCGGCAGTGGCCAACGAGCGCGTCCAGACCAACGCGGCCGGACAGGTGGTGCTGAGGTTGAAGACGCCCTGGCGCGACGGCACCACTCACCTGGTCATGTCGCCGCTGGAATTCATGCAGCGCCTGGCAGCGCTGGTGCCCAGACCTCGGCTGCACCTGATTCGGTTCCACGGCGTGCTCGCCCCGAATGCCAAGTTGCGCGCGCTGGTGGTGCCGCAAGAGGTGCTGCAAGCCCCCAAGCCGGCACCCCAGGAAGCAAAGCCCGCCGAGTGCGAGGCGAACTGCGCGCACCACCGCCCGGTGCGGCTGAGCTGGGCCAGCCTTGCAGGCCGCGCCGGGCCAGAGGCCCGACGCGCCCTGCAAGGGGCTTGACGATTCCGATTCATCACC
>JAYSYH010000249.1:0-4287 GCA_043716645.1 Betaproteobacteria bacterium
TTGTGGGGGGATCTTCAAGCGGTGGGCCGGGGAACTGGCTCACTGCTTCGGCTGCTGAAGAACCCCACCCATCCCCCACCCCTTCCCGTGAGGGAAGGGTGCAGTTGCTAGAAACGCCCACCCCCCGCCCGCCCTCCCGGGCGGGAGCGAGGAAGTCCGAGCGAGAGGATCAGTTTTCAGGGACACCAGGCCGGTGCCCCGGCTGTTCTCTCACGCAAGGAGATAGGTCATGGCCAACGTACAAGTCATCCAACGTCACGCGCACCTGGCGGGCGCCGTCAAGCTCGAATTCGTCAACGGTCGCGAAGGCAAGATCGCCAAGGCCCTACTGACTGCGATCAGCAACACGCGGCGCGGTTCGGGCGAGGCCCGCGAGGAGGAATCCACCGCGATCCAGTGGACGCTGTGGGGCAAGCAGGCCGAGAACGCTGCGCAGTGCCTGGGCAAGGGCAGCCACGTCAACGTGGTGGGCCGGGTGCAGAACAACAACTACGACAAGGACGGGGAGACGGTCTACACGATGGCCTTCACGGCCGAGGAAATCGACTACCTGGACACCAAGGCCGAAGGCGAAGCGCTGCGCGCCAAGCAAGGCCCGGCACCCGAGGAAGGCGACAGCGCGCCGGCTGCGAAGCCCACTGCCCGCGCCGGTGCAGCGAAGCCGGCCCGCAGCCGCAAGGCTGCCGCCACGGCGCCCGCCGCCGAAGAAACCGACGACATCCCGTTCTGACCACGCCGGGCGGGACGCCTCGCGTTCCGCCCCTTCACACCCCATTGATTGAAGGAACCGACATGTACTCAACACCCACACTCGCCACGCGCTTTGCCCGCAACACCCGCGTGCTGCGCACCGACTCGCCGCTGAGCGAAGACCAGATGCGCGGCGCGGCCCCGTCCGTGTTCGCCGAGGGCAAACACGCCAGCCGTTCCGAGCGCTACACCTACATCCCCACCATCGACGTGCTACGCGGCTTGCGCAAGGAAGGATTCGAGCCCTTCATGGTCGCGCAAGGCAAGAGCCGCGTCGAAGGCAAGGCGGAGTTCACCAAGCACATGATCCGCATGCGTCATCACCAAGATAGCGCCGGCCAGGTGCAGACCCGGCCGGAGGCGAACGAGATCATCCTGATCAACAGCCACGACGGCGCCAGCTCGTACCAGATGCTGGCCGGCATGTTCCGCTTCGTGTGCTGCAACGGTCTGGTGGTGGGCGAGGTGGTGGAGGACATCCGCATCCCGCACAAGGGCAACATTCAGCACGACGTGATCGAAGGTGCGTTTCGCGTGCTCGACGAGTTCGAAGCGGTCGGCGAGCACACTAAGGCGATGAAGGCGTTGCAGCTCGCGCCGCCCGAGGAAGTTGCCTTCGCAACAGCAGCGCTGGCGTTGCGCTTCGGTGAGCGCAGCATGGAGGAAACCGGCGGGCACCGGCCGGCGCCTGTCACGGCCGAGCAGTTGATCGAGGCGCGCCGGCCCGAGGACATCGGGCACAGCCTGTGGACGACGTTCCAGCGCGTGCAAGAGAACGTGATCCGCGGTGGCCAACCCGGCCGCAGCGCCCAGGGGCGCCGGCTGCAGACCCGGCCGGTCGGCAGCATCGACCGCGGCGTGAGCCTCAACCGTGCGCTGTGGATGCTGGCCGAAGAGATGCGCAAGCTCAAGGGTTGACCGGCGGGCGATGACTTTCGCTGGAAAGTCATCGCCTCCGACGTCGTCAGCCGGCCCGACCGGATATCGCCATCAGCAACGACATGCTGTGCTGCCTGGACGCGCTGCGCTGGGTTTATGCCGACCTGCACATGCTCATCCCCGACGGTGACGCCCGTATGCGCGCCGTCATCGAGCGTTGGGGCCAGCGCTGGCCCAACGATGCCTGATCGCGTACCGCGTCCCATCGGTGCGCTCAAAACGCGCGGGCCGGATTTCGCCGGCCCGCGGGAATGCCGGCGCCACGCTCGCCTTCGGCCGCTCGACGCCGAACCCATGCTCCACTTCGCTTCCGCGGCGACCGGGGCGGCTGGCTCAGGCGTCCCTGCCTTTCGCCTGCGCTCCTTCGACGTCCTGGCCGCTCCTGTCTTTGCTGCGCAAATCACCAGCGCTTACCGTGCCCACAGCGTGAGTGTCAGCATCAACGTGCCGGCAGATGCCGTCGCCGCGGCAGCCGCATGGGTCAACCACAGCTCCCACCGCCGCTCGGGTCGCTCGTGCAGCGACTTCAGGCGCTGCAGCGCGGCACCGACCTCGGCGCCGAATGCGACCCTCGCTGCATCGGCCATGACACGGCTCTGCAGGTCGGCCGACTGCCGCGCAGCCTCTTCGGTGCGCGCCAGGATGTGTTTCACCGCCACGACCTTGGACTTCTCGGTCAGGGCCAAGACGTGCGCCTCGAATGCGGCCAACTGACCGGCGAGTCCGCTGTGGGCATCTGCAAGCGCCTGGCGCGATTCATCCAGCGCCGGTGCCAACGCCTCGACCTGCCGGATCAGCTTCGCAGCTTCCCCGAGAGCCTCGACGATGAGCACCTCCCGGGTTGTGTTCGGGTGCGTCATGCTGCCGGCACCGCAACTTCGCCCGACCGATGCGCCAGCTGGTGCAGGTCCAGCGCCGCGAAGCACGCTTCGAGTTCGGGGATGACACCTCTGGCGAGACGTTGTGTCGCCAGCCGCTGCGCTAACGCCAGCTTGTCCGCCTGTGTGCTTGCCTTGGCGATCGCCGCCTTGTAGTCGGTGCGGTCTGCAGCCAGCTCGGCCAGAGATTGACCGGTGCCACGAACGAGCGCGTACACCTCGTTGCACGAAATGAACGCCGCTGGGCGAGGCTGCACCACACCTGACGACTCGCAATACGCAAGGAGCGTCTCGAATGTGCGATCGAACGGGTTGTCGTCGTCGACCTGATTGAAGACCAGGCGCAGCCTCTCCGGCGGAACCCCGATGCGTGCCAACTCCGCCAATGTGGCCGCCGTGTCCTGCTGCTGCTTGCGGGCGGGCACGGTGGGCACGATGAAGCCGTCGAAGTCCTCCTGGCTGTCGCGGTATCTCCGCATCAGCTTGAGCAACTCTTCGACGTTGCTCGCGCCGATATCGACCACGACGTTGTCGACGCTCTGCAGGAACTCCTGCAACTGCGCGAACTGCCGGCCTCGGATCGTCACCGACTGGCCGTCGTCGGCGTTGATGCTCTCGACCGCGACGACCTGGCAGCCGGGAATGCGAGGGGCGAGCAGGTGACGGGCGACGGTGGTCTTGCCGACGTTGCCCGAAAAGTTGATGACGGCGATTTTCATGGAGGCTCCTTACTTGGGAACAGCGGGTTGCTGGGGTGGGCGTTGAAGAACGCTTCGGCGATCTCACGGCCCGTGGTGCTCGTCGATGGCGGTGGCCCAGTAGCCAGGGGTTGCAGCACGGCTATCTTCGGGACGTCTGGCGCCTGTGATGGCGGCCGGACGCCCGATGCCGCTTGCATGCTCCGCTTCTGCTGCCTTCGCACTTCCCGCCTGAGCGCGCTCTCACTCAGCTCGATGCCAACGTCGACCAGTGCCTCTCGGATCGCCTCGTACGTGTAGCCCTCGGCACGAAGCCGCAGGATTTCGGTGGCGTAGGCCGCACCCTTTCGGTCGGCGCGTCCGGGTGGGCGTTTGGGTTGAAGTTGCACGGTGGCCCCGCTGTCGCGACACAAGCAATCTAGGCGCGTGCGGGCCATCAGGCCGCGATGACTTTCGTCGCTAAATCATCGGATGTTCCGCGGCTTTTCGTTGGCTTTGGCGTCAGGTCCCGGTCTCTTCCCGTCGGCTCTCCGGCACGCGATCCCCGTTGCCACGCGGCTCATCCCGCATGCGTCGGCTGACCGTCGCCTGGCCGGCGCATCGGCGGCATGTCCCGGCGCCTTCGCGTCGCCTTTAGGGTGAACGTCAGTGAGCCTGGGGCAGCGGTTTCGATGATTTCGGCCTCGAAATCATCGGTCGTGTGACGTCGAGCCGTCGGCTCTTCGGCACGCGATCCCCGTTGCCGTGCGAATCGTCCCGCATGCGTCGGCTGACCGTCGCCTGGCCGGCGCATCGGCGGCATGTCCCGGCGCCTTCGCGTCGCCTTTAGGGCGAACGTCAGTGAGCCTGGGGCAGCGGTTTCGATGATTTCGGCCTCGAAATCATCGGTCGTGTGACGTCGATCAAGGCCAATACTGAATGCGTAGGTGAGTGCAGAGATAGGCGCGGTGGCGCCGGTGTCTGACACGCTCCGCATGTCAGGAGGCTCGGGTATGACACCCTCGTCGAGAGATCGAATCAGC
>JAYSYH010000250.1:0-12596 GCA_043716645.1 Betaproteobacteria bacterium
ACCCCGAAAAGGTGCTCGGCACCACCGGTGACTTCGTCAAGAAGTACCCCAACACCGCACGCGCCGTGATGATGGCCATTCTGGAAGCCGGCAAATGGATCGACGCCAGCCTGCTGAACAAGAACAAGATGGCCGAGACGATTGCCGACAAGAGCTACGTCAACACCAGCGTCGACGTCATCAACCAGCGCATCCTCGGCCGCTACCAGAACGGCCTGGGTAAGACCTGGGACGACCCGAGCTACATGAAGTTCTTCAACGACGGCGCGGTGAATTTCCCGTACCTGTCCGACGGCATGTGGTTCCTGACCCAGCACAAGCGTTGGGGCTTGCTGAAGGAACATCCGGACTACCTGGGCGTGGCCAGGCAGATCAACCAGATCGCGCTGTACACGGAGGCGGCCACACAGCTGAAGGTGAATGTGCCGAAGAGCGACTTGCGCAGCAGCAAGCTCATCGACGGAGTGGTCTGGGACGGCAAAGATCCGGCCAAGTACGCCGACAGCTTCAAGATCAGGGCCGCTGCGGCGGCTTGAAGGCAAACCACCATGGTCGCTGCCGTTTTTCATGCCCAGCTTGAAGCGCCGCCGGCAACGGCCGGCGCGGCGGGTGACGCGCTGCCGGGCACCCTGCCCGTCACCCTGCCCGTCACCCTGCCCGTCACCCTCCCACTCACCGTGCCAAGCAAAGCACCGCCCAGGCTACCGCGCTCGCCGATCGACTGGCGCGAAGTAACCCTGACCGTACTGCCGCCGGTTTTCGGCCTGGTATTGCTGGTGGCGGTATGGGGGCTGGTGACGATGAACAGCAGCACCTTCCCGACGCCGGTCGCCACTTTCGAAGCGGCCGTCAAACTGTTCGCTGACCCGTTCTACCGCAAGAGTCCGAACGACCAGGGCATCGGCTGGAACATCCTGTTTTCGCTGGAACGCGTGGCCGTGGGCTTCAGCATGGCCGCCGTCGTGGGTATCCCGATGGGTTTCATCCTGGGCCGCTTCACCTTCATCAACCGCATGCTGAACCCGCTGGTCAGCCTGCTGCGCCCGGTGTCGCCTCTGGCCTGGTTGCCGATCGGCCTGCTGGTCTTCAAGGCGGCCAACCCGGCGGCCATCTGGACCATCTTCATCTGCAGCATCTGGCCGATGATCATCAACACCGCAGTCGGCGTGCAGCGCGTGCCGCAGGACTACCTGAACGTGGCCCGCGTGCTGAACCTCAGCGAGTGGAAGGTGATGACCCGTATCCTCTTCCCCGCCGTATTGCCCTACATGCTGACCGGCGTGCGGCTCAGCGTGGGCACCGCCTGGCTGGTCATCGTAGCGGCCGAGATGCTGACCGGCGGCGTGGGCATCGGCTTCTGGGTCTGGGACGAGTGGAACAACCTCAACGTCAAGCACATCATCATCGCCATCTTCATCATCGGCATCGTCGGCCTGCTGCTCGAACAGCTGCTGGTCAGCATCGCGAAAAGGTTTTCGTATGACGATTGACCACAACAGCCTGAACTTCATCAAGGTCGAGAACGTCGAGATGGTGTTCGAGACCAGGAAAGGGCCCGCCCGGCATTTCCATGCGTTGCGCGATATCAACCTAAGCGTGGCCCAGGGTGAGTTCGTCACGCTGATCGGCCATTCCGGCTGCGGCAAGAGCACGCTGCTGAATCTGATTGCCGGCCTGCTGCGGCCGACCAGCGGCGTGCTGTTGTGCGACCGCCGCGAGATCGCCGCGCCTGGTCCCGAGCGCGGCGTGGTGTTTCAGAACCACTCGCTGCTGCCGTGGCTGACGTGTGCCGAAAACGTCCACCTGGCGGTCGAACGCGTGTTCGGCGCCAAAGAAAACAAGGCTCAGCTTGACGCCCGCACCGTCGCTGCGTTGGACCTGGTGGGCATGAGCCACGCGCTGAGCAAGCGCCCGCAGGAGATCAGCGGCGGTATGAAGCAGCGGGTGGGTATCGCTCGGGCGCTGGCCATGGAGCCCAAGGTGCTGCTGATGGACGAGCCCTTCGGCGCGCTGGACGCGCTGACCCGCGCGCGCCTGCAAGACGAGTTGCTGAAGATCGTGGCCCGCACGCGCAGCACGGTGGTGATGGTGACCCACGACGTGGACGAAGCGGTACTGCTGTCCGACCGCGTGGTGATGATGACCAATGGCCCGGCCGCCACCATCGGCGAGATCCTGACCGTGGACCTGCCGCGCCCGCGGGACCGGGTTGAGCTGGCCGAGGACTCCGACTACGTGCATGCCCGCAAAGCCGTGCTGGACTTCCTTTACACGCGTCAAGGCCACGTCGAAAAGGCCGCTGCCTGAACGCCTGAGCGCCTGAACACCGTGCCGCCACGGCGCCAGTGCGCCATGGACGCCTGTCGAGAGCAGGCATGCCGCTTGCAATGAAATTGCCCGACACCCCACTGAGTGTCTGTCCGTCTCCTCGGCAGGGCGCAAGCCCACGTGGCCTCCCCGCTTCACGGCGGGGAGGTTTTTTTTGGTGCCGGCCGCGCGACTGGGTGCACAACGCGAACCAAAGCAGGGCGCCCCTTGCGGATGGCTACCATCTCTCGTCGAATCGCCCATCCATCCACGCCCCGGAGACATCGCCCATGAAGCACATCCACCGTTACCACGCCCTGACCCTGGTGCTCACTGTCGGCATGCTGGCCGCCCCGGCCGCGCGGGCCGAATCGACACTGGACAAGGTCAAGGCCAGCGGCAGCATCACGCTGTCCTACCGCGAAGCGTCGATTCCCTTTTCCTACCTGGACGACAAGGCCCAGCCCGTGGGCTTCGGCGTCGACATCTGCGACAAGGTGGTCGATGAAATCAAGCGCGCGACCGGCCGCGCAGACCTGAAGGTGCAGCGCCAGGCCGTCACCTCGGCCAACCGCATCCCGTTGCTGGTCAACGGCACCATCGACCTGGAGTGCGGCAGCACCACCAACAACAGCGACCGCGCCAAGCAGGTAGCGTTTGCCATCAACTATTTCTACACCGGCACGCGCTTCCTGGTGAAGGCCGACTCGGGTATCAAAGGCCTGGGGGATCTGGGCAAGAAGGTGATGGTCTCGACCATAGGCACCACCAACTTCAAGCTGCTGCGTGACGAGATCACCAACAAGAAGCTGGACATCGAACTCATCGGCGCCAAGGACCATGCCGAATCGGCACTGCTGGTGCAGACCGGCCGCGCCGCGGCCTTCGGCATGGACGACATCCTGCTGTACGGCCTGCGCGCCAGTGCGCAGGCCCCGGCCGATCTGGCCGTCGTGGGCGAACCCATCCAGGTCGAGCCCTACGCCATCATGCTGCGCAAGGACGACCCGGCCTTCAAGAAGCTGGTCGACGGCGTGCTGGCGGCGCAGATGAAGAGCGGCGAATTCGAGCGGCTCTACAAGAAGTGGTTTACGGCCGCCATCCCGCCCAAGGGCATCAACCTGAATGCACCGATGGGCAAAGAACTGTCCGACAACCTGAAGGCCCTGTCCGACAAGCCAGCGCTGTAAGGCGCGGGCGTTCAGTGGTTTTCGCGGGCGTGGTTGATCGTGTACTTCGGGATCTCGATGGTCACATCCTCAGCGGCCATCACGGCCTGGCACGACAGCCGCGACGTGGGCGTCAGGCCCCAGGCTTTGTCCAGCAGATCCTCCTCGATCTCGTCAACGTCGCCCAGCGAGGCATAGCCCGCCGTTACCACCACGTGGCAGGTGGTGCAGGCGGCGCTCATTTCGCAGGCGTGTTCGATGGCGATACCGTTTTCCAGCAACGCCTCGCAGATCGACATGCCGGCGGGCGCCGTGATGGTGTCGCCTTGAGGGCAGAGTTCGGCCTGCGGCAGGATGCGGATGGTGGGCATGGCGGTTTCAGATCTCGTCGAGGCTGCGCCCGGCCAATGCCTGGCGGATGCCCTGGTTCATGCGGGCGGCAGCGAAGGCTTCGGTGCCGGTGGCCAAGGCTTCGACCGCCGCTTTGATGGTGTCGGCATTGGCGGCGGAATTGGCGCGGGAATTGGCGCCGACATTGGCGCCGGCGTTGACATCCACGTTGGTCGCGGCTGCACTCAGGCGGGTGGACTCGATCAGCGCTTCAACCTCGACGCGCTCGCTGTCGCTCAGCAACGCACCGTCGGCCAGCAGCGCTGCACGGGTGGCCAGGATCATGCGCTCGGCGTCTACCTGAGCCTCGCGCAGCGAACGCGCGCCCATGTCGGCTTCGGCATTTGCAAAGCCGTCCTTCAGCATCTGCGCAATCTGGTCGTCGGCCAAGCCGTAGCTGGGCTTGACGGTGACGGCCGCTTCCACACCCGAGCCTTGCTCGCGGGCCGAAACGCTGAGCAGGCCGTCAGCATCGACCTGGAACGTCACGCGGATGCGCGCAGCGCCGGCCACCATCGGCGGGATGCCGCGCAACTCGAAACGCGCCAGGCTGCGGCATTCGCTGACCAGGTCGCGTTCGCCCTGCACCACGTGGATGGCCATCGCGGTCTGGCCGTCCTTGAAGGTCGTGAATTCCTGGGCCTGCGCCACCGGGATGGTGGTGTTGCGCTCGATCACGCGTTCGACCAGACCGCCCATCGTTTCCAGCCCCAGCGACAGAGCAATCACGTCCAGCAGCAGCAATTCGCCGTCCTTGGCATTGCCGGCCAGCGCATGGGCCTGGATCGCGGCGCCCAGCGCGACCACCTCGTCTGGGTTGACGTTGGTCAACACCTGCCCTGGCCAACCGGGCCCGAACAGTTCGCCAACCGCTGCCCGCACGCGCGGCATGCGCGTGCTGCCGCCAACCATCACCACGCCCTGCACCTCATCAGGAGTGACACGCGCGTCACGCAGCACCTTGCGCACCGCCGCCAGCGTGCGGGCGATCAACGGCTGCGCCAGTGTTTCCAGCTGCATCCGGCTGACGACCACACTCAGCTCGTGACCGCCCACCGTGGCGTGCCAGGGAACACTGTTGGCATCGCTCAGCGCCTCTTTCGCGGCCCGTGAAGCCACCTGCGCGGCGCGCTTGTCCTGCGGGCTGACTGCGGCCACTGCTGCTTCGGCCAGCGCCCAATCGGCTAGCGCCTGGTCGATGTCGTCGCCGCCCAGCGCCGCATCGCCACCGGTGGCCACCACCTCGAACACGCCGTGCGTCAAACGCAGCAGGCTGATGTCGAAAGTGCCGCCGCCCAAATCGTAGACGGCATACAGGCCTTCGCTGGCGTTGTCCAGGCCGTAAGCCACTGCCGCCGCCGTCGGCTCGCTGATCAGGCGCAATACGTTCAGGCCGGCCAGCTGCGCGGCGTCTTTCGTGGCCTGGCGCTGGGCGTCGTCGAAATAGGCCGGCACGGTGATGACAGCGCCGTACAACTCGGCGTCAAAACTGTCTTCCGCGCGCTGGCGCAGGCTGGCCAGGATCTCGGCCGAGACTTCCACCGGTGTCTTGTCGCCGGCGCGCGTGCCCAGCGCGACCATGCCGGGTTTGTCGACGAAACGGTAAGGCAGCTTCGCAGCGCCGGCGATGTCCGCCAGCTTGCGCCCCATGAAACGCTTTACCGACAGCACGGTGTTCTCGGCATCTTCGGCTTGCGCGGCGCGGGCGTCGAAGCCGATTTGCCGGCGACCACCCGCCAGGTAACGCACGGCAGACGGCAGCAGCACGCGGCCTTGCGCGTCAGGCAAGCAGTCGGGTACGCCGTGGCGCACCGCTGCCACCAGCGAATGCGTGGTACCCAGGTCGATGCCCACGGCAATGCGGCGCTGGTGGGGATCGGGCGCCTGGCCCGGTTCGGATATTTGTAGCAGGGCCATGTCGAGGTGTCTTCAGCGTGCGGCGTCCAGCGCGTCCAGGCGGCGGGCGATGTCTTGTCGAAAGCGGGCCACGAACATCAGCGCGCGCACTTGCACGGCTGCCGCGTGGGTGTCTTGCTGCTCGTCCAGCAGCACGGCGAGTCGGGTGAACATCGTGCGTTCGTCTGCCGCCACGTTGACGTCCAGTGCTTCGACAGCGGGCATCCCAGTGGCCTCGTCCAACAACTCACGCCATGCCATCTGCTGCGTCAGGAAGTCGGCCGGCATGGCGGTGTTGCGCTCGGCATTAATGGCCACACCGCGCAGTTCGCACAGATAGGCGCCGCGAGTGAGCGGGTCTTTCAGGCGCTGCCAGGCTTCATTGACGCGCACCGCCCACTGCATGGCCACGCGTTGAGCCGCGGCGCCTTCAGACGCAAAGCGATCGGGATGGACGCGGGCCTGCAGGTCGCGGCGGCAGGCGTCGATGGCGGCGCGGTCCAGTGCGAACTGTTGCGGCATGCCGAACAGCGTGTAGTCGTCGTCACCAAGGTTCATGGGATCTGGCAAAAGCAAACGCGGCCCCAAAGCCGCGCCTTCAAGTGGGGTGCTGGAAGTCAGACCCGGAAAGACTCACCGCAACCGCAGCGATCTTTCTCGCGCGGGTTGAGGAACTTGAAGCCTTCATTCAGGCCTTCGCGCACGAAGTCGAGTTCCGTGCCGTCGATGTACGGCAGGCTCTTCGGATCGACCAGCACCTTCACGCCGCGGTCTTCGAAGACCACGTCTTCAGGCGCCACGTCGTCGGCATATTCCAGTTTGTAGGCCAGGCCCGAGCAACCGGTGGTCTTGACACCCAGACGCACGCCCACGCCCTTACCGCGTCGGCCCAGGTAGCGTGTGACGTGCCGCGCAGCGGCTTCGGTAAGCGTGACCGACATCTTCTGGCTCTCTCGGTTCAGTGCGCTTCGCTGGCCGCAGCCTGCGGCCCGCCATGCTTGGCTTTGTAGTCCAACACGGCAGCCTTGATGGCGTCTTCGGCCAAGATGGAGCAGTGGATCTTCACCGGGGGCAGCGCCAACTCTTCGGCAATCTGCGTGTTCTTGATCGTCACCGCCTCGTCCAGCGTTTTGCCCTTGACCCATTCGGTGACCAGCGAACTGGACGCGATGGCCGAGCCACACCCATAAGTCTTGAAACGCGCGTCTTCGATCAAGCCCGTGACTGGGTTGACCTTGATCTGTAGTTTCATCACGTCGCCGCAGGCCGGGGCGCCAACCATGCCGGTGCCGACGGTGTCATCCCCCTTGTCGAAGGAGCCGACGTTGCGCGGGTTTTCGTAATGCTCGACGACTTTTTCGCTGTAGGCCATGGTGTTCTCCAAATTCGAATTAAAGAGCAGACATCAGTGCGCAGACCACTGAATGGACGCGATGTCAATGCCGTCCTTGAACATTTCCCACAACGGTGACAGGTCGCGCAACTTGCCGACATTGCTTTTCAGCGTGCTAACGGCGTAGTCGATCTCTTCGGCCGTGGTGTAGCGGCCGATGGTCATGCGCAGGCTGCTGTGGGCCAGTTCGTCGCTGCGGCCCAGCGCGCGCAACACGTAGCTGGGTTCCAGGCTGGCGCTGGTGCAGGCCGAACCCGACGACACCGCCAAGCCCTTCACACCCATGATCAACGACTCGCCTTCGACGAAGTTGAAGCTCGCGTTCACGTTGTGCGGAACCCGCCGTTCAAGGTCGCCGTTGATGAAGACCTGTTCGATGTCCGAGATGCCGTCCAGCAAGCGCTTCTGCAACATCCGGATGCGTTCTAGCTCGGTTCCCATCTCGGCCTGCGCAATCGCGAAGGCGGTGCCCATGCCGACGATCTGGTGCGTCGGCAAGGTACCGCTGCGCATGCCGCGTTCGTGGCCACCGCCATGCATCTGAGCCTCCAGGCGGACTCGCGGTTTGCGGCGCACGTACAGCGCGCCCTGGCCCTTCGGCCCGTAGGTCTTGTGGGCCGACATGCTGAGCAAATCGACAGGCAGCTTGTCCATGTCGATGACGATCTTGCCGGTGGCTTGGGCGGCGTCAACATGCAAGATGATGCCGCGCTCGCGGCACATTGTGCCGATGGCCGGGATGTCCTGGATGACGCCGATCTCGTTGTTTACCAGCAGCGCTGACACCAGGATGGTGTCCTTGCGCAACGCATCTTTGAACTTGTCCAGGTCGAGCAGGCCGTTGGCCTCAACGTCGAGGTAGGTCACCTCGAAGCCCTGGCGCTCCAGTTCACGCATGGTGTCCAACGTGGCCTTGTGCTCGGTCTTCAGCGTGATCAGGTGCTTGCCGCGGCTGCTGTAGAAATGCGCGGCGCCTTTGATGGCCAGGTTGATGGACTCGGTGGCGCCACTGGTCCAGACGATCTCGCGCGGGTCGGCGTTGATCAGGCTGGCCACCTGACCGCGTGACTTCTCGACCACCGCTTCGGCTTCCCAGCCCCAGGCATGGCTGCGGGATGCGGGGTTGCCGTAGTGCTCGCGCAGCCACGGAATCATCGCGTCGACAACGCGGGGGTCGCACGGCGTGGTCGAGCCGTAGTCCATGTAGATCGGGAAGTGGGGCGTCATGACAGATGCTCTGAAGGATGAAGACATTACGGCCAGCGCACCAGCCGCGGGTTGCTCACAGTCTCACTTGCTGAAGGCGTTGCCGAGGGCGAAGACCGAATTCGGCGCAGTGATCTTGATGGGCTTGACCACCGGCACGGTGGAGATCGCGCGCTTGATGGGCGCGGCGCCGATGGACACGCCCTTGGCCAGTTGCTCGTCGACCAGCTTCTTCAGCGAGATGGAATCGAGGTACTCGATCATCTTGGCGTTCAGGCTGGCCCACAGGTCGTGGGTCATACAGCGGCCGCCGTCATCACCCATGCAGTTTTCCTTGCCAGCGCAGCCAGTGGCGTCGATGGGCTCGTCCACGGCGACGATGATGTCGGCCACCGTGATGGCGTCGGCCCCGCGGCCCAGCGAATAGCCGCCGCCCGGGCCGCGCGTGCTTTCCACGAGTTCGTGGCGGCGCAATTTGCCAAACAACTGCTCCAGGTAGGACAGCGAAATCTGCTGGCGCTGGCTGATGGCGGCCAGCGCGACCGGGCCAGCGTGGGAACGCAGGCCCAGGTCGATCATCGCGGTGACGGCAAAGCGTCCTTTGGTGGTGAGTCGCATGAAGTTCTCCTAACCCGACTGAATCGCTCAACTATAGACGAACCCGACTATTTTAGTCAAGCTTTGCGCCACGCGTCGGCCTTCACCTGGGCCACGACGCCGTCGCATGCGGCTTCCACCAAATCGAGCACCTGGTCGAAGCCCGCTTCAGGCCCGTAGTACGGATCGGGCACCTCGGTGAGGCCCCGATGCTGGCTGCCATGCTCCAGCAGGCGGTCCACCCGCACCGAGTTACCCTCGGGCTGGCGCTTCTTCAACCAGGCCAGATTGCTGTTGTCCATGGCCAGCATCCAGTCGAAGTCTTCGAAGTCCGCCGGCGCTACCGGGCGCGCTCGCAAGCCGCCTATCGCGTAGCCGCGCTGCCCCGCGCGGCGTATGGCGCGAGGGTCGGGCGGCTCGTTGGTGTGATAGCCGTGCGTGCCGGCTGAATCGACACGCACGCGATGTTGCAAACCTGCTGCCGCGAGCTTGGCACGCAACACGCCTTCGGCGATGGGCGAGCGGCAGATGTTGCCCATGCAGACGACCAGGATGCGCAGCTCAGGCTTTCGGCCATCGCCGCCAACATCACCATGACCGCCGACATCCGGGCCACCATCATCGTCGCTAGCATCCCCGACGGCACCGCCACCGTCCTGCGCGCCCTCGCGGGCCATCCACTGCTTCAAGCGGGCCAGCACCGTCATGCCGCGCTCCGCCCCACGATGAGGGGAATGACGTCGTGGCCGCTGCCGCCGAAGGCCTGCTCGCGCAGCAGCGCCAACTGGTCGCGCACCCGCGCTGCCTTCTCGAATTCCAGGTTGCGGGCGTGTTCCAGCATCTGCTTTTCGAGCATCTTGATGCGCTTGCCGAGGTCTTTCTCGGACATCGCTTCCACCTCCGCCGCCGCCTGTGCCGCTTTCAAATCGTCCTTGGCCGACTTGTCCGATACCGCGCCGTCGATCATGTCGCGGATGCGCGTGGTCACGCTGCGCGGCGTGATGCCCATCAACAGGTTGTGCGCAATCTGCTTCGTGCGGCGGCGTTCGGTTTCGCCGATGGCCGCCTTCATCGAATCGGTCATCCTGTCGGCGTACAGGATGGCGCGGCCGTTCACGTTGCGCGCCGCGCGGCCGATGGTCTGGATCAACGAACGCTCAGAGCGCAGGAAACCTTCCTTATCGGCGTCCAGGATGGCCACCAGGCTGACCTCGGGCAGGTCCAGGCCTTCGCGCAGCAAGTTGATGCCGACCAGCACGTCGAACAAACCCAGCCGCAGGTCGCGCAGGATTTCCACGCGCTCGACCGTATCGATATCGCTGTGCAAATAGCGCACTTTCACACCGTTATCCGACAGGTATTCGGTCAGTTGTTCGGCCATGCGCTTGGTCAGCGTGGTGATCAGCACGCGCTCGTTCTTCACGGTGCGGTCACGGATCTCCTGCAGCACATCGTCGACCTGCGTGATAGCCGGGCGCACTTCCACCTGGGGGTCGACCAGGCCGGTGGGCCGCACCACCTGCTCGACGACCTGGCCGGTGTGCTCTTTCTCCCAGTTCGCCGGCGTCGCCGACACGAACACGCTCTGGCGCATCTTGCGTTCGAACTCCTCGAACTTCAACGGTCGGTTGTCCAGCGCGCTGGGCAGGCGGAAGCCGTAGTCCACCAGCGTCGTCTTGCGCGCGCGGTCGCCGTTGTACATGCCGCCGAACTGCCCGATCAACACATGGCTTTCGTCCAGGAACATCAGCGCGTCGGGCGCCAGGTAGTCGACCAGCGTGGGCGGCGGGTCGCCGGGTCTGGCACCGCTGAGGTGCCGCGTGTAGTTCTCGATGCCCTTGCAGTGGCCCACCTCCTGCAACATCTCCAGGTCGAAGCGCGTGCGCTGTTCCAGGCGCTGCGCCTCGACCAGTTTGCCGCTCTTGACGAACTCGTCGAGCCGGCTGCGCAGTTCGTTCTTGATGGTCTCGATGGCGTCCACCACGCGTTCGCGCGGCGTCACGTAGTGGCTGCTGGGGTAGACCGTGAAGCGCGGTACTTTCTGGCGCACGCGGCCAGTCAGCGGGTCCAGCAGCTGCAGGCTTTCGACTTCGTCGTCGAACAGCTCGATGCGCAAAGCCAATTCACTGTGCTCGGCCGGAAACACGTCGATGGTGTCGCCACGCACGCGGAAGGAGCCCCGCGAAAAGTCGATTTCGTTGCGCTTGTACTGCATGCGGATCAGCTGCTGGATCACGTCACGCTGGCTCATCTTGTCGTGCACGCGCAGTGTCATCACCATCTTGTGATAGTCCGCCGGACTGCCGATGCCGTAGATCGCGCTGACGCTGGCGACGATGATCACGTCGCGGCGTTCCAGCAGGCTTTTGGTGGCGCTCAAACGCATCTGCTCGATGTGTTCGTTGATCGCGCTGTCCTTCTCGATGAACAGGTCGCGCTGCGGCACATAGGCCTCGGGCTGGTAGTAGTCGTAATAGCTGACGAAATACTCGACCGCATTTTTTGGAAAAAACTCACGAAACTCGCTGTAAAGCTGCGCCGCCAGCGTCTTGTTGGGCGCAAACACGATGGCCGGTCGGCCCAGCCGGGCGATCACGTTCGCCATCGTGAAGGTCTTGCCGGAGCCGGTCACGCCCAGCAAGGTCTGGAACACCTCGCCGTCTCGGACACCTTCGACCAGCTGCTCGATCGCCTTGGGCTGGTCGCCCGCCGGCGGATAGGGCATGAACAGCTCGAAAGGAGAATCGGGGAAGCTGATGAACTCGCCTTTTTGCGGTTCTTGAATCACTTCGGAGAGATCGGACATGGGCAATCGGGTGTGAAGGAGGACAGTTAAAATTGGGCCAACCGGACAGAGTACAACAGCGCCGGACTCTTCGCTTGCGACCACCCCAGAAGGAATGCCATGTCTTTGTTCACCGCCGTAGAAATGGCGCCGCGCGACCCCATCCTGGGTCTCAACGAGCAGTTCAACGCCGATGCCAATCCGCACAAAGTCAACCTGGGCGTGGGGGTGTACTACGACGACGACGGCAAGCTGCCGTTGTTGCAGTGCGTCCAGGAGGCCGAGCGGCAGATGATGGAGTCGCCCAAGGCGCGCGGCTACCTTCCGATCGACGGCATCGCCGCCTATGACTCGGCTGTCAGGAACCTGGTATTTGGGGCTGAAAACGAGGCTGTCAAGACCGGCCGGGTGGCGACCATCCAGGCGCTGGGCGGCACCGGCGGGCTCAAGGTCGGCGCCGATTTTCTCAAGCGCATGAGCCCCGGTGCAACAGTTCTCATCAGTGACCCGAGCTGGGAAAACCACCGGGCGCTGTTCACCCAGGCGGGGTTTGCCGTCGACACCTATCCGTATTACAGCGCCGAGAAGCGCGGAATCGATTTCGACGGGATGCTGGGCGCACTCAACGCAGCCGCCGAAGGAACCATCGTCGTGCTCCATGCCTGCTGCCACAACCCCACCGGCTACGACATCAGCCAGGAGCAGTGGGACCAGGTCGTCGCGGCCTTGAAGGCGCGCAAGCTGGTGCCTTTCCTGGACCTCGCTTACCAGGGCTTCGGCTACGGCATCACCGAAGACGGTGCGGCGGTGGGCAAGTTCGTCGCCTCAGGGCAGAACTTCTTTGTCGCGACGT
>JAYSYH010000026.1:0-7744 GCA_043716645.1 Betaproteobacteria bacterium
CCAGACACGGCAGTGACTTGGCGCTTGCGCCGCTCGTTACACAGGTTTGAATGCGCCCAACGAGGCGCACTGGGCGAACGCACCGCTGTGGCATGCTCCCACCACGAACCGAATTACCAGACAATTGCCAGAAATCCGGAAAACGAGGCCCAAAAAGCCAAACGGGCTAGCCCTTGCGGAGCTAACCCGTTGATTCGTATGGTGCGGCTGGCAGGAATCGAACCCACGACCCCTTGGTTCGTAGCCAAGTACTCTATCCAGCTGAGCTACAGCCGCATTTAGTTCTTTATTGTAGCACGTGGTCGCCTTGGCGCTGTTCAGTCAAGGCCGGCAGCGGCCTGTTCGCAACGCAAAGCCTGGGCTTCGTCGCCTTCGGTACGGGCCAGCGCAGCCAGCTCGCGCCAGCATGCCCGGCGGGTGCGCGCCGGCAGGCTGGGCGACGCGGCGGCTTGTTCCAGCAGGCGTCGGGCTTTGCCCCACAGCCGGCGTTCGGCGAACAGCATGCCCACCGCCGCCACCACGGCGCTTTCATGGCCGAAGGCTTGCGCGGCACTTTCCAGCCGCGGCAGCCAGTCCTGGCCCAGGCCGGCGCGCGCTTCGATCGTGGCCAGGGCAAGCTGCTCGCGGTCTTCGCGAGCCAGTTCGGGCAGGCGATCCCAAAAAGGGCGCAACCACAGGCGGGCGTCGTCCGCGGCATCGAGCTGCACGGACCGCAGGGCCGCGCGTGCCGCCACCTGCGGGTCACGCCGGTCGGCCGCATCGAACTGCGACCACAGGCGGCGTAGCTGCTGCACGTCGTGCGCACTTTCCAGCGCTTCGCCGACCAATGAGCGCAACAGGCTTTGCGCCACCACGGGCGTGAAGGCCTGGTGGTGGGCCAGCAGACGCGCGGTGTGCAACGCTTCCAGCGGCCGACGCGCCATGCGCAACGCCTGCAGCTTCAAACGCAGAGCCTGCGTGCGACGCGCGGCACCGGGTGGCAGCGCGTCCAGCAGTTCCAATGCCCGCGCCGCGTCGCGGTCGTCCAACGCCCATTCAGCCGCCAGCAGACGGGCCCCGTCGTCGGCACTGCGCGGACCGCTGCGCAGCGGTTTGCTGGCCTTCATCGCTTGCCCCAGGGCTTCGTCGCGGCCGGGGCGGTCTTGCAGGCGGTGGAAGCTGCCGGCCGCCAGCAACAGACCCAAGGTCTGGAATTCAAGATCGCCGGCCAGCTCGGGGCTGCGTTCAGCGATGGCCAGGGCACGCTGCGCCGCCTTGCGGGCGCGGCCGTAGCGTGCGCTGAAGTATTCGCTGAGCGCTTCACGCAGGGCTTGCTGAGCAGCGCGTTCGCGGCGCAGTTCACGCCAGGCGTTGGCCCGGCGCGGCAGGCCGACCAGCGCGTTCAGCGCCTGTACCGCCGACATCAGCACCACGCAAGTGCCCAGCAGCAGCAGCACGAACAGATTCAGCGACAGGTCGGTGCGCCAGCCGCTCCAGTAGATGCTGACCAGACCGTCGTTGCTACCCAGCGTGGTGGCTGCAACCACGGCCACCAGGAACAGCAAGACCAGCCAGATGACGCCGCGCATGGGTTCGCTCGCTGCCGGGTTCAGCCGTAGGACAGGGTTGGTCAGCGCCCGGCCGAGGCGGTGGCGATGGCCGCCAGCGTCGCATCGGGTCGCGGCGCGCTGACCAGTTTGGCCTGCGCCGTCACCTGGCGTATCAAGTCGCTGGCAGCCACCACGCGGCGGGTGCTGCGGTCGAAATAACGGTCCAGCGCAGACTGCGCGTCGCGCAGATCGGACTGCGCGGTGTCGAACTGGCGCGACAGAAGCGCCAGCCTGGCGTTCAGCAGACGCAGCTTGACGTTTTCGCGCAGGAAATAGGCTTGGTCGGGGGCCACCAGCATGGCCTCAGGCTGGTCGATGCGCGTGACGCGTACCAGCGTGCGCACCTCTTGCCACACCCGGCCCAGGCCGTCGCTCCAGCGCACGCCCCACCCGTTGTGCCAGGCCGCGCTGGCCGCCGATGCCGGCGCGGCAGCCTCAACGGCTGCGCCGCGGCTTGTGCTGCGGCGTTCCGGCGTCGCCAGCAACGGCAGATCGTCAAGCATGCGGATCGCCTCGTCCAGGCGCAAAGTCAGCACCGTGATGTCGGTCACGCCTGCGCTGCGCGTGCGGTCGAGGTCTTGCGCCACGGCGCGGCGCACGCGTTCCAGGCGCGGCTGGTTGTAGCGTGCCAGGCGCTCGTCGGCCTGCTTCAACGTCAGCACCAGCGGGTCGGCGCTGCCGGTGATGGCCGCCTGCTGCAGCGCCACGCGGATGGCGGCGTCCAGATCGGCCAGCACGTTTTCGTCGCGCGAACGGGCCATCGACTGGATCAGCTCTTCCAATTGGCTGCGCTGCATCGATGTCTCGGCCACGCGGGCTTCCAGCAAAGCCAGGCGGGCACTCGATTCGCGCGCCGTGGTCTCGGCCTGGCGCGCCAGCGTCCGCGCTTCGGTGGCCTGGCTGCCGCTGTCTTGCTGGCGTTTCACGAGTTCGGCGTCTAGCGTCTTCACGCGCTGCTGCGTGTTCGAGGCCAACACCAGCGCGGCTGTGGCCACGGCGGTCAGCAGCACGGCGCCGGCGGCGATCCAGCGACCCATCGTGCCGTGGGCGGCAGCGACAGAAGACGGCGAAACAGCCGCTGTCGCCGCGGCGGCGGGCGCCTCGACAGGCGCAGCGGAAGGGGTCGAAGGGGTCGAAGAGGTATCGCTCACGGCTTCTTCGATTGTATCGACGGCCATCTGGCGACCGCCTCGGCCACGGCCTGGGCGGCCGGCGCGGTCAGCGCCACCTGCCCGAAGCCCGCCGACCGCGCTGCGGCGGCGATGCGCGGATGCGTCGCCAGTGCCCGGCTGCGCGACCAGCCGGCGTCGGGCGCCAATTCGCGCAGGTGGGCGACAGCCTCGCTGCTGCTGAACAGCCACAGGTGGGCGGCCGGTTCGCAAACGGCCTGCGCCAGCAAGGCCCGGCCGGCAGCGTCGGGCAGCGGCGCCAGGCGGCGGTAAGCGGCCACGAAGTCGACCGCCGCGCCGCGCTCACGCAGCGTGTCGGCCAGCCAGTCGCGGCCGTCTTCACCGCGCACCACCAGCACCTGTCGGCCGGCCCAGTCTTCCTGCGCGACCTGCGCCCACAGTGCTTCCGAATCGAAGCGGGTGGCATCGGCCGCGGGCTCGACGAGCAAGCCCTCGGGCACGCCCGCCGCACGCAAAGCCGACGCAGTGCCCGGGCCGGTGGCGGCGGCGCGCACACCGGGCGGCCAGGCGACGCCCCCCGCCGCAAGGGCAGCCCCAAAGAAGTGCTGCACGGCGTTCGCACTGACGAACATCACCAGCGTATAGCGTGGCAGCGCCAGCCAGGCGGCGCGCAGCGGCGCGGTGTCGTCCACAGCGGCAATCGCGATCAGCGGCAGCGCCTGCGCGTCGCAACCCAGCGCCTGCAGCGCGACGACCCAGGCCGCGGCCTGCGCGGCAGGGCGGGTGACGATCAGGCGCACGGCAGCATCAGTTTCGGCCTCGCAATCAGCTCTGCGACGCGTTCGGGTTCGGGTTCGCGCTCGGGTTTACGTCCGCGCTCGCGCTCAGGCCAGCGTCAGCGCGGCCAGGTAACCCGCCGCACCGACGGCCTTCAATTGCGCAGCGGCGGCCTCACCCAGCGCGCGGGCCGAGGCTTCGTCGGTCACCGCCGCAGCCACTCGCACGCGCAGCAAAGGCCGCTGCGGTTCCAGCGCGTCGCCGAGCGCTGCGTGCATGCGCAACGAAGCGCCGTCCCACACCGCGTGCGCGGCCAGCGGCATGCTGCAACTGCCGCCCAAAGCGCGCGACACCGCACGCTCGGCGTGCGCCGACAGGAAGGTCGGCCCATGGATGGTCTGCGTCAGCAGCGCGCGCAGTTCGGTGGCATCTTCGCGCACCTCGATGCCCAAAGCGCCCTGCCCGGCTGCCGGGATCATCATTTCGGGGTCGAAGGCCGCGCGGATGCGGCTGGCCAGCCCCAGCCGCTTCAGGCCGGCCGCGGCCAGCACGATGGCGTCGAAGCCGCCGTCGTCCAGCTTGCGCAGCCGCGTGTCCAGATTGCCGCGCAACGGCTCGATGCGCAGGTCGGGCCGGCGGGCCAGCAGCTGCGTCACGCGGCGCAGGCTCGAGGTGCCGACCACCGCGCCCTGCGGCAGTTCGTCCAGCGTGGCGTAACGGTTGGACACCAGCGCGTCGCGCGGGTCTTCGCGTTCCCAGATGGCGGCCAGCACAAAGCCGGCCGGCAGGTCCATCGGCACATCTTTCAGCGAATGGACGGCCAGGTGGGCGCGGCCCTCTTCCAGCGCCGTTTCCAGCTCTTTGACGAACAGGCCCTTGCCGCCAACCTTGGACAAGGCGCGGTCCAGGATCTGGTCGCCCCGGGTGGTCATGCCCAGCAGTTCAACGGCCAGGCCAAAACGGGCGACGAGAACGTCGCGGACATGTTCGGCCTGCCACAGGGCGAGCCGGCTTTCGCGGGTGGCGATGACGGTGGATGCTTGCATGCGAGCGATGATAGCCAGCCGTTTTGGCCCGCCGACCGGTACCAGCCCCTGACCGCCCGGCACGCGCCTTGCGGGCGATGCCGGTGCCCAACCCGTTCGACCATCGGTCATTCCGTCACGCCGTCTGGAACCCCCCATGCCACGCACCCCGACCGTTCACGCCACGACCGTTCACGCCCCGTCCACAGCACGCATCCCATCAGGCGGCAACAGGGCCGAACAGGCCGCGGCCGCCAAGAACAAACCTCTGGTTGAAGATATCCGGCTGCTCGGCCGCATCCTGGGCGACGTGATCCGCGAGCAGGAAGGCGCGCAGGCTTTCGACCTGATCGAACGGGTGCGCCAGCTGTCGGTGGCCTACCGGCTGAAATCCGATGCCAGTGCCGGCCGCGCACTCGACCGCCTGCTGAAGAACCTGTCGACCGACCAGACGGTCACCGTCATCCGCGCCTTCAGCTACTTCAGCCACCTGGCCAACATCGCCGAAGACCGCCACCACGTGCGCCGCCGCGCAGTGCACGAGTTGGCCGGCAACCTGCAAGAAGGCTCGCTGGCGCTGGCCTTCGATCGCCTGCAACGCGCCGGCCACCGGGCGGCCGACATCGCGCAGACGCTGGCCACCGCCTACATCTCGCCGGTGCTGACGGCCCACCCCACCGAAGTGCAGCGCAAGAGCATCCTGGACGCCGAGCGCGCGGTGGCCAGCCTGCTGGGCGAACGCGACGACCTGCCGGCCGCGGACGAGGCCAGCAGCAAGCGGGCCGACAACGAAGCGCTGATGCGTGCCCGCGTGACCCAGCTGTGGCAGACGCGCATGCTGCGCACCGCCAAGCTGACCGTGGCCGACGAGGTCGAGAACGCGCTGAGCTACTACTCCACCACCTTCCTGCACGAGATTCCGCGGCTGTACCGCGACATCGAACGCGCCTTGCCCGGCCACCCTATCGCCAGCTTCCTGCGCATGGGCCACTGGATCGGCGGCGACCGCGATGGCAACCCCAACGTGACCGCGGCCACACTGCGCCACGCGCTGTCGCGCCAGTGCGAAGTGGCCTTGCGCTTTTACCTGACCGAGGTGCACGAACTGGGCGCCGAGTTGTCGATCAGCGGCACCCTGGCCCCGGTCAGCACCGAAATGAAGGTGCTGGCCGCCCGCTCGCCCGACCTAAGCGAACACCGGCAGGACGAACCGTACCGCCGCGCGCTGATCGGCGTGTACGCGCGGCTGGCCGCCACGCTGCAGGTGCTGACGGGCACCGAGGCGCTGCGCCACGCCGTCGCGCCACAGGACCCGTACACCAGTCCCGAAGTCTTGCTCGACGACCTGCGGGTAATCGAACGTTCGCTGATGTCGCACCACGCGGCCGCGCTGGTCGGCCCGCGCCTGGCGCCGCTGCTGCGCGCGGTGCAGGTCTTCGGTTTCCATCTGGCCACGCTGGACCTGCGGCAAAGCAGCGACAAACACGAGGCCGTGGTGGCCGACCTGCTGCGCATCGCGCGCATCGAAGCCGACTACAGCGCGCTGGACGAAAGCGCGCGGCGCGCCTGCCTGCTGCGGCTGTTGAACGACGCCCGGCCGCTGCGCGTGCACGGCGCGGTCTATTCCGCGCTGACGCTGGACGAGTTGGAGATCTTCGAGACCGCCCGCAGCGCGCTGGCGCGCTACGGTCGCAACGCCATCCGCCACTGCATCATCAGCCATACCGAAGAGGTGTCGGACCTGCTGGAAGTGTTGCTGCTGCAGAAGGAAACCGGGCTGTTGACGGGGACGCTGGACAACACCGCGACCGAAGCCGAAGGCGCCGTTGGCGCCCGTGCCGCTCTGATCACCGTGCCGCTGTTCGAAACCATCGCCGACCTGCAGCGCAGTGCAGCCATCATGCGCGACTTCTACGCCCTGCCCGGCATCACGCCGCTGGTGGTGGCCAGCGGCGCCGAACAGGACGTGATGCTGGGCTACAGCGACAGCAACAAGGACGGTGGCAGCTTCACCAGCAACTGGGAGCTCTACCGCGCCGAGACGGCCTTGGTGGCGCTGTTCGACGAGATCCGCAAGACCAACCCCATCACGCTGCGCCTGTTCCACGGCCGCGGCGGCACCGTGGGCCGGGGCGGCGGCCCCAGCTACCAGGCCATCCTGGCGCAGCCGCCCGGCACGGTGAACGGGCAGATCCGCCTGACCGAGCAAGGCGAGGTCATCGCCAGCAAATACGCGCACCCGGAAATCGGCCGGCGCAACCTGGAAACGCTGGTCGCGGCCACGCTGGAAGCCACGCTGCTGCACCCGACGAAAAGCGCACCCAGATCCTTTCTGGACGCTGCCGACGCAATCAGCGAAGCCAGCTTTAAGACCTACCGCAAGCTGGTCTACGAAACGCCGGGCTTCACCGACTATTTCTTCGCCGCCACGCCCATCCGCGAGATTGCCGAGCTGAACATCGGCAGCCGGCCGGCAAGCCGAAAAGCGACTCGCGCGATCGAAGACCTGCGTGCCATACCGTGGAGCTTTTCCTGGGGCCAGTGCCGCATGGCGCTGCCGGGCTGGTGCGGCTTCGGCACGGCCATCGAAACCTTCCTGGCGAATGCTGAAGGGGCTAAAGGCCCGGGCGACAACCGGGCGCAGCGTGTCGAACTGCTGCAACGCATGCACAAGCAGTGGCCGTTCTTCCGCACGCTGCTGTCGAACCTGGACATGGTGCTGGCCAAAAGCGACCTGCGCATCGCTTCGCGCTACGTCGAACTGGTGGAAGACAAGGCCGCGGCCCGGCGCATCTTCAAGCTGCTGAAGGCCGAATGGCAGCGCGCCCACGACGCGCTGGCGCTGATCACCGGGCAGACCGAGCCGCTGCAATCCAACCCGGCACTGGCGCGCAGCATCGCCCACCGCTTCCCCTATCTGGACCCGTTGAACCACCTGCAGGTCGAACTGCTGCGCCGCTACCGCAACCGGCCGAATTCGCCAGGTCACGGACAGGAAGGCGTGGAACGGCTGCAGCGCGGCATCCACCTGTCGATCAACGGCATCGCGGCCGGGCTGCGCAACACCGGCTGAGCGCCGCACCCCCTGGGTCAGGGGGAAAGCATCAGGAAGCGCGCAGACGACTGCGTCCACCCGGGCGGACCGCGCGTAGCACTGCATGCCGCAAGCCAGCATTCCGCTGGCCCGGCGCACAGCAGACAGCTTCAGGAGATTCCATGCACA
>JAYSYH010000251.1:0-4192 GCA_043716645.1 Betaproteobacteria bacterium
CTCTTCGGTCCCCCCGGGACGCTGTTCTTCAGCGCTGACGGCGTGGAAATCAAGCGCGCCCGCGTGATCGGCTACCAGGACACGTCACGCTTTCTGCAAACGCTTGACAGCGTCGACCTTTGAGCGCTTCGCATCGATGCTGCTATACTTTATAACTCAGTCGCGGGGTGGAGCAGTCTGGTAGCTCGTTGGGCTCATAACCCAAAGGTCGTAGGTTCAAATCCTGCCCCCGCAACCACTGAATAGCTTAGAAATACGCGGCCTAGCGCCGTAGTGAACGCCAACCAAAAGGTTGGCGTTTTGCTTTGTGGCCCAACCATGGCCCATCGCTGGCCCATTCGTGGCCCGCGCAATGTTGGCTGTTGTTGCAGTCGACCGTTGGGTTCATCTTAATGCGTGGCCTAAGTGGCCGCGATGATCAGATTGTCGAGTTTTGGTACGCAACGCTTGGTTGCCAATTTCGGCTCTGACTAGGCATCTGCTCTGACCACCGGCAGGAACGCAGCGGTTGCTGCCGCTGGCCGCTGGCGGGCGTACTCACGCTGACTGGCATCAAGCGGTCATTGGACGCTGCCGCCTATGCTGGCCCGAACGGCCGCTGTACGAGGCGGCGCAGTCGTAGGCCTCCGGCGATTCGGATGGCAACACGCCACCGACCGCTTTGCCTTCACCTGTATTGGCGGTATCGACCCAAAGCGGCCTTTGGGAAAGTCAGCGTGATTGTCCTGCAGCTGACGTTCAAAGACCCACAGCTTTCACTGCGCTGCGCGTCGGAGCGGCCATCACCCTGCTGCCTTTACCCAAACTACGGAATCGGGCAGGTCACTGGCAGTCACCTGAAACAGGCCTGCCGTCGCTTCAGCGCTGCGGCGTTCGGTGGCGCGCCTGATGCCGATGGCCCCCCTTCAGGGCAACCGGTCGCATGGCAGCGTGCTTCGTCTTCCGGCCATGCACGCGGTCGCGCCAGAGGCGAAATGATCCAGGTTTCAGTTGCTGACGCATCAGGGCGATGACAGCGCCTTCGTCCAGCCCAAACTGGATCTTGATCGCCTCGAAGGAAGTACGGTCCTCCCAGGCCATTTCGATGACCCGGGACACGTCAGCAGCATCGAGAGCGCGGGTCGGTTTTGGCATGTCGCATGGTAAGCACCAGCCGGGCCAGTGATGTGCACCCTGCCGGCTTCGGACTGACTGGCCCAGACCCGATGCAGCGAGTTCTCGGCGGGCCGCATGCGTGCACGGGTCAGACACACGCAGGACTGACTGTGGCGCATCATCACCAGCTATGAGATCGATTCCTGAATTCGGGGCGATAGCGCCAGCGCTTCCAGCGCTCGATCACTGCACGCGAAAGAACCCGCTCGGCCCGAAAAAGCTTTTGCTGACAAAGTGGACGGCCGCGCAATCGCGAGAAGCATTTCGTGGTGCTGCGGGTTATCGAGCCCGAGCCGCCGTCGATACGCGTCGAGCAGCTCGAACTGGAGGCCGTGCATTCCAGGCAGGTGTATTTGCTGCAATGGCGCGAGCTGACCGACGCCAGCTTGTGGAGGCAAGGATGGGTCGGACGCGAGGCCGTCCCGGGCGTCTGCTGTCTCGGTCCGCGGACCGGCGCTCTCGACCCGTTGCAAGCGTTTGGACCGCCAGTCTGAGCGTCGGCTATGCAGCGGTCGCCGCCGCTGGCCGATAACCGGCGAGCTCACGCCCACTGGCACTAAGCAGTCGCTGGGGTGTCGGCCCGGTAATTACTCGAACGGCCGCTGCGCTAGGTCTTGCGACCATAGAGCTCCGAAACCCGGAAGGCGCCGCGGAAGCGGTCGCCGTTTGTGCGCGGGCACGCCCGAAAAACTCTCAGCCTCTGAGCGCAGGGCGGCTGTGTCGGTTGATCCGCCGACGTTCTCAGGACCCCGGCATGCCGTCGCGTACACGCACGATCGCCTCGGCTCGTGTGCGCACGCCCAGCTTGTCGAAGATGCTCGACACCTGGTTGCGCACCGTCTTTTCACTCTTGTGCAGTTGGGCAGCGATGGCGGTGTTGTCCAGGCCCCGCGCGACGAGCTGCAGGACGTCGCGCTCGGCCGGCGTCAGAGTTGCGCCATCGGATTGCGCACTGCCCGCAAGGGCCGATGCCGGTGCGGTGCCGAGGAAACTGCGGACCTCGCGCAGGAATTCGGCCCACGCGGGTTCGGTGTCAAGAAGCACATGATTGCAGCTGTTCAAGGGCACGAAGCGCGCCCCCGGTATCAGGGCTGCCAGTCGGCGTCCTTCGTCAAACGGCACAGCCTCGTCGCCGCGTGCATGCAGCACCAGGGTGGGCACACGCAGTTGGCTCGCCATGGCGACGACGTCGACGTAGTGAAAGGCGTCCAATATACGAGCCGCGTTCTCGGGGCTGGCCGTGAGGCGCTCCAACTCGTTCCACCACTGGTGCTGCCCCGGTGTACCGCCGGGAATGAACTGGTTGGTGAAGACCTGGCGGAAGGCCGCGTTGTCGCGCCCCCAGCCGATCCGGATCAGGTTGACGAGCGTCTCTGCTTCGAGCCGCCCGCTGTCGCCGGTGTCGCGCTGCAGGGCGCCGCGCGCATAGGCGCCGGTCAGAATCAAATGCGAGACCCGCTCCGGGTGGCGCAAGGCGTAGGCGATGGCCACCGCGCCGCCCTGCGACATGCCGATGATCGGGAAGCGGCGCAGCTGCAGGCTGTCGACCACGGCTTCGAGGTCGCCGACCCAAGCCTCGAGTGAGAAGTCCGAGACTTCACTGTCCGACAGGCCGCAGCCGCGCTGGTCGTAGCGGATGTAGGTATGTTGCGAACCCAGCTCGGCAAGCCACGGGCGCCACACAGGGCTGTGGAGGTCGTGCTCGACATGGCTGAGCCAGTGGGCGGCGCGCACCAGCGGCGGGCCTGAGCCGATCGAGGCGATCGCGATCCTGGTGCCGTCGGCGGCGGTGCAGAAGCGCAAGGTCTGGCGTGAGGATTCGCGCAAAGGCTCAAGGATCGGCATGCGCCATTGTCTCGCTGTGGGGCGCCTGCTGGGGGTCGGCGTGGGACGCTGCACCTAGAACGGTGAGCCACCTGGGGCCGCCATGACCCACACCGTGGGACTTCGGTCCCTTGCCCGGGGGCAGCGCGCGCGCAAATGATGGCTGCGCGTCAACCCGACGCATCACGCACAGCTAGGAGCCGCCATGCAGATCCAAACAATGTCACCCGAGACCCAGCGCTATGCCCGCACCATCGAAGCCTCCAAGCGTGTGCGCTGGGACATCGACCGTGACGTCATCCGCAGTCGTGAGTTCGACCTCGCGCACAAGTTCCTGCCCGATGGTCTGTCGCTGGTAAACGAGTTGCCGTTTTTGAGCGCAGACCAGCAGCGCTTTCTGAGCCAGGTGCAGGGCCGCACCTACGCCAACATGTTTGCGCTGGTCGAGCGCTTCATTGGCGTCAAGATGCTCGAACTCGGCCTCGGCCACGGGCTGGGTGACCAGACGGCGCTCGAAGCCATCGTGCGCCTGACCGACGAAGAACTGAAGCACCAAGAACTGTTTCGCCGCATCGAGATCCTGGCCGGCGCTCGTATGCCGGCGGGTTATGTCTTCGTACCGGCGCCGAACGACGTGGCGTCCTTCGTGCTGGGCAAGTGCAGCTGGGCCGTGCTCGCGTTGACCTGCGACATCGAGCTTTTCTCGCTGGCTCACTACCGCGCCAGCATCGAATCGGCTGAAGGCCTGTCGGCTCTGTTCAAGGACGTGTTTCTGTACCACTGGAAGGAGGAGTCGCAGCACGTCACCGTCGATGAGCTGGAGTGGGCGCGCGAGGACGCCAAGCTGAGTTCAAGCGCCGAACGCGACGCTGCGGTGACGGACCTAATCGCCTTGGTGGGCGGTGTCGATGGCATCCTGCAGGCGCAGGCCGGGGCCGACGCGGCGTACTTCCTGTCGGTCGGTGGCATGGCGCCTGAAGGCGCGCAGGCAGAGGCCGTCAAAGCGACAGTGCTGAAGGCTTACCGCTGGCAGTACATCGTGTCGGGCGCGATGGAGCCGCGCTTCCAAAAGGTGCTCGGCAGCCTCGTCAATTCAGAGCAGCACAAGCGCATCCAGGACGCGCTGGCGCCGCTGGCCTACGCCGTGCCGGCAGCGCCTGAGGCGGCCAGCGCGATGACACACTGAGGCTGCACCGCTGCAACACCGCTGCAA
>JAYSYH010000252.1:0-12594 GCA_043716645.1 Betaproteobacteria bacterium
TGCCGATGGAAAAACTCGGCGCGCGGTAGCCACGCACCTCCACACCGCCCAGGTCTTCGAGCAACTGCTTGGCGTGCGTGATGTCGGCATTGAAAGCGGCCGGCGTCAGGTCGCTGGCCCGTTCATGGCCGTAGCCGTGGCTGGCCAGTTCGTGCCCACCGTCGACGATGCGCCGCACCAGTTGCGGGTAGCGTTCGGCGATCCAGCCCAGCGTGAAAAAGGTGGCTTGGATGCGGTGGCTGTCCAGCATCGCCAGGATGCGGTCGACATTGCGTTCGACGCGGCATTCACGGCTGTCCCACTCGTCGCGGCGGATGTAGGGCGCGAAGGCCGAGACCTGGAAATAGTCTTCGACGTCGATGGTCAGGGCGTTGGTGATCAACGCTCGCCCCCGCCGGGCTTCTTCAGCGCCGCAACCAGGGTCTGCAGCAACGCCAGGGTCTGCAGGTTGGTGCGCTCCAGGCGCAGCAAGCCGCGTTCCAGGCGCTGCAACTGGTCACCGCGCTGGTCGGCCGCCAGCGCCGCAATCTGCTGGTGCATGCCCTGAACCTGTTCGGCGTCGAGTTGCAGGCGGCTGGCGTCGAGCTCGAGTTCCTCGCCGGCCAGGCCGCCGGGCATTTGCACATCGGCGCTGGCCAGGGCCGCTGCAGCCGTGAAGGCGCCAGCAGGCGCGTGCTTGGGCACGGTGTTCTCCTGCCGCAGTTCGGTCACCACCTCGTTCAGATCTTCCACCGTGAGCTGCTGCCGCCCGCCCAAAAAGCCGCCCAGCATCATGCGGTCGCAGATGGCGTTGATGCGCCGCGGTATGCCGTCGGTGGCCATGAAAATGCCGGCGATGGCGGCTTCATCGAACAAGCCCGGCTCTTGGTGGCCGGCGCACTTCAGGCGGTGCTCGATGTAGGCCTTGGTCTCTTCAGCGTCCAGCGGGCCGATGTGACAGGTGGCCGCCACGCGTTGGCGGAACTGCTCCATCTCGGGCCGCTGCAGGATCTCGCGGAATTCCGGCTGGCCGACCAGAAAGCTCTGCAACAGAGCCTGGTTGCCGAACTGGAAATTGCTCAGCATGCGCAGTTCTTCCACCGCGCGCGGCGTCAGGTTCTGCGCTTCGTCGACGATCAGCAGGCAGCGCTTGCCCTTGCTGGTCTGGCTGATCAGAAAGGCTTCCAGCGTGATCAGCAGTTCACTCTTCGGCACGTCCTTGACGCGGAAACCGAAGGCCGCACCGACCATGCGCAGCGTGTCTTCGGCGCCGAGTTGCGTGGTCACCAGGTGGCCGGTGATGACGTTGCTGCCGTTCAGCCCTTCGATCAGCGAACGCAACACCATGGTCTTGCCGGCGCCGATTTCACCGGTGATGACGATGAAGCCTTCGTTGCGCGACACGCCGTATTCCAGGTAGGCCTTGGCCCGCCGGTGCTGCTTGCTGGCGAAGTAGAAACTGGGGTCGGGATTGAGCTGGAAAGGCTTGGCGCTCAGGCCGTAAAAGGCTTCGTACATGGCTCTAGAACCGCAGGTTGAGCGAGGCGCTCAGCGCAGATTCGCGGTAGGGATTGGCAGCGCCGTCGAAGGCGCTGTAGCGCGCGCTCAGGCTGGTGCCAAGGTAAGGGCTCAGCTTGGTGCCCCAGCTCACTGCGACCGACTTCAACTGATTGCCCGCCTGGGTGGCCGTGCCGCGCGTGCGCAGGCCAGAACCGGTGAGGTTGACATTCGATGTCGGCGTCAGCCGGTAGCTGACGATGGCATTCAAACCCGCCTGGCGCACGGGTGTGGTGTCCACACCGACGGTGGTGGTGTCGATGCGTTGGGTGTCGCTGCCAAAGGCCTGCAGCGTGAACGTGGTGCGCCGCCCGATGTAGGTCATCGACAGGTCGTTGCGGCGCTGCACCGTGGCGCCGCCGCTGGCGAAACCACCGGCCACCACCGCGTTCGGATCGAGCTGCAGGGTCCGCAGCGTGTCGCGCACGACCTGGTCGCGCAGCGCGGGGTCGGGGTAGGCGGAAGCCAGTTGCGCGTAAAGCAGCTGGTACAGCGTGACGGGCTGCCCCACGCCGGCACCGTTGGCGGTGTTGTTGGCGTCGCGGTTGCTGCTGAAGCGCACGCTGGAATTCGGGAAGCGGTGTTCCAGCAGCACCTGGTAACCGTCGCCGAAATAGCGCCGGTCGGCGCTGACGCTGGCCGTGGTGCGCACCGAAGGCGTCCAGCGCAAATCGCCGCCCCAGTTGTTGTAGGTCTGGCGGTAGACGCTGCCCACCGAGGTGGTTTCCTGGCCGACACGCAGCGCGCCGTTCAATTCGGGGGACGGACGCACCAGCAGGCTGACCGACAAGCGGCCGTTGTCGGTGGCGCGCCCGCTGAAGGTGGTGGTCTGCTGCGTGGCCAGTGCGCTCCAGCCCAGCAGCGTGCCGCCGCTCTGCGAACCCAGGGACAGGTTCACGCCGGTGTTGTGCGAATCGGGTACGGCCGTGCCCCGGCTGTGCGACACATCGGCGCTGATGGCCAGCTGGTAGACCGCCCAGCCGGCCAGGTTGCCGCGGGCGTAAGGCCTGATCGACACCCGGCTGACTTCGGTGCGGTTGGTGTTGGTCTGCACGCCGTCCACCGACTGCTGGGCATAGGCCGAAATGGCTTGCTGCGTGATCGCGGCGTTGGCGTCGACATAGACCCAGCGCTCCAGCACCTCGGCATTCAATGCCGCGGTGAGGTTGTTCTGCAGGCTGTCGGCCTGGCCCTGCCCGGGCGCCGACCGGCTGTGGTGGATAGCGTTCAGCGCGTAGTCCAGCGTGCCGCGCACACGGCCACTGCCGGCGGTGATCTGCACACCCGGGCGGACCTGCAGCACGACGTCGTCGCCCTGCCCCTGCAACACCGGCAAGGTGCTGCGCACCACGCTCAACGTGGTGTCCAGCAACGGCGTGATGCGCAAGGCACCGGCGTTTTGTGCAGCCACCGGCAGTGCGGCCAGCCCGGCGCAAACCGCGCAAGCTGCCCGTGCCAGAACGGCCAGAACGGCCATAACCGCGACAGCGGGCACAGCGGGCACAGCGGCCAACGGCGCGCCACCTGCCGGCGCCGGGTAGCGGGGCCTGAGCACGGCGGTCACGCGCTTGGCTTGGGCTCGGGGCCCGCAGCGGGTGTTGGCCGAAAACCGTCGTCGTCGGGGTGGGCCCGGGCCGCGTCGGCACCATAGCCGTATCCATATCCGTAGCCATAGCCATAGCCGTAGCCATAGCCCTCGCCGTAGGCCCCGGCAGCGCCGCCGCGGGCCTTGTTCAGCACCATCAACTTCAACGGGCAGTGTTCGATGGCGGCTAGAGCCTGCAGCACCGTGCTTTGCAGCGTGCGGTCGGCATGCACGACCAACACGATCTGCCCCATGTGGGTGGCCAGCACACGTGCCTCGGTGGTCAGCAACAGCGGCGGCGAGTCGAAGATGATGATCCGGTCGGGGTAACGCGTGGCCATGTCTTCCAGCAGCTCGGACATGGCATCGCTGGCCAGCAATTCGGTGGCCCGCGGGTGCGGCCGGCCGCTGGGCAGGATGGTCAGCTTGTCGACGTTGGTGCGCAGCAACACGTCGGCCATTTCAGCCTTGCCTTCCAGCAGGTCGAGCAGGCCCGGCCCGGGTGGCAGGCCCAGCATGCGCAGCACCGAAGGCCGCGCCACGTCGGCGTCGACCAGCATCACGGTGTGGTCCAGTTCGGCGGCGATGCTCATCGCCAGGTTGATCGATGAAAAGCTCTTGCCTTCACCGGGCAACGCGCTGGTCACCATGATCAGGTTGCCGTGCGCCACGGTGGCCGCGCCGCGGCCCATGGCGTTGGCAATCAGCGGCCGCTTGATGACGCGGTACTGATCGGCTATGTGCGAGCGGGGGGCGTTCGGCGCAACGATGCCAGCCGCGGTAATGGCGGCCAGGTCAACCTCGACCAGGCGCGACTGCTGAAAAATGTCGGCCGCTTCTTCGGCCGGTTCTTCGGCTGCTCCTTTAGCTGCCGTGGCGCCCGCTGCAGCAGCTGCCAACGCCCCCGGCTCCGCGACCAAAGCGTGCACGCCGCGCCCTGGCGCTTCGACCACGGCGGTGGCCCCTGCGATGTAGGCCCAGGGCCCGGGGGCAGGTTGCGCTGCAGCCCCAGCCGAAGCGGCCGGGACGCCGGTCTCGGGAATGGTGATGCCGGCCTGGCGCAGTTGCTCCAGGCGCAGCGCGGCTTGTTCGATCAGGCTGGCCATGTTCAGCCTCCGAAACGCGAGGTGAGCGACATGGCGATCAGGCCGGCCACGAACAGACCGATCAAGCCGCCAGAGGCCGCGAAATAGCGCAGCAGGCCCATGCGTTCCTTGCGGCGGTCGTTGTCTGTGGTCAGCATCGTCACCACGCCCAGCAGCGGCAGGCCGGTTTTCAGGCGCAGTTCATCGCCGTCGCTGAAGGTGGGGCGCAACTGGCTGGCGGCCAGCGCGAAGACCACGCCCATGCCCAGCGAGGCTGCCAGCACCAGCAGGTACAGCGCCACGCGGTTGGGCGACACCGGCTGCGGCGACACGCGCGGCGGGTCGATCAGGCGGAAGTCGGCCATGCCCGACGCCACGTCCAGTTCACCCGACATCACCGCCGACTGGCGGCGTGCCACCAAGTCGTCGTAGTTCTTCTTCGTGATCGCGTAGTCGCGGTTCAGCTGCGAAGCCTCGGCTTCCAGCTGGGGCGCGGTCTTCATCGCTTCGCGGGCCGCGCTGTAGCGGGCCGTGAATTCACCGACGCGCGCCTTCAGGCCGGCCACTTGCACCTCGGCTGCGGCCAACGAACGGCCCAGCTCCTGCGCCGCCAGGCTGGCATTCAAACCGGGCGCGCCCGTTCCCTGGGCAGCTGCTGCGGCAGCGGCGATTGCTGCACGGCGCAGTTCCGCCACTTCCTTGCGACGCTGGTCTTCCAGCTCTTTCAGCAAGCGCTTGGTGCTGACCACGTCGGGGTGCTGGTCGGTGTAGCGCTGCAACAGCGAATCGAGGCCGCGCTTTTGCGCCTCGATGCGGCCGTCGAGTTCCGGCGTGGTCACCGGAAAGGCCAGCTCCTGCGAGGCCTGCGAACTACCGACCGGCGCCACCTGCCGTTCATGCGCCAGCTGCTGACGCGCCGCGTCGCGTGAGTTTTCGGCTTCCTTCAGCTGCAGACGGGCGGCGTCCAGCGCCTGGCTCATTTCGACCAGCCGCGCGGTGGAGTCCTTGCCGTCGCCGGTTTGCATGGCCAGGTTGCGCAAGCGGAATTCCTTCAGCCGCGTCTCAGCCGCCTCCAGTTTCGACTCGAAGGACTTGATCTGTTCGGTCAGGAAGGTCTTGGCCGAATCGGTGTCCTTGCGGCTGGCGCCCAGCCCCGATTCCACGAAGATGGACACCATCGCCTGCACCACGCGCTTGGCGCGCTCGGGTTCTTTGTCGCGGTAGGCCATGGCATACAGGTTGACGCCTGCACCGCTGCGAATTTCTATGGTTTTCAGCAAGCGCTCGACCAGTTCTTCCTGGTCCGCTTTGGACTGGCTTTTGAGGTCCAGGTCAGCCATGCGGATCAGCTTTTCGATGTTCGGCCGGCTGATCAAGGTGCGGCTGAGCATGCCGATCTGCTGGTCGACGTTGGGCTGCACGGCCAGGCCCGACATCAACGGCTTGAGGATGGAGTCGGTGTCGACATAGATGCGCGCCGCTGCCTCGTAGCGGTCGGGGATGCGCCACACCGTGGCCACGCCCAGGATCGCCGTGATCCAGGCCACGATCAGACCCAGCCAGCGGAATTTCCAGATCCCGCGCAGCGTGATCGAAACTTGTTGAAGAAATTCTTGCATTCGGCGGTGGCAGCTTGGGTTGACAGCTAAGGTTGGCAGGGCAGTCGGCGGTGGGGTCAGGCGCCCTTCAACGCACCTTTCAACGCACCTTTCGACGCGCCGTTCGACGGGTCGTTCTACGGGTCGTTCGACGGGTCGTTCTACGGGTCGTTCTACGGGTCGTTCTACGGGTCGTTCTACGGGTCGCTCGACACATCGTTGGCCAAGTCTTTCAACAGACCCTGCATGCAGCGGCGGCTAGAAAAAGCTCTGCGGAATGATCAGGATGTCGCCCGGGCGCATGTCGACGTTGGCCGACACGTCGCCACGGCGGATCAGGTCTTTCAGGCGCACGGTGTAGGGCTTGTTGCCCTCAGAGCCGCGCAGGATGGTGGCGCGGTTGCCGTCGGCGAAATCGGTCAGGCCGCCGACGGCGATCATCACGTCCAGCAGGCTCATCTTCTGCTTGTAGGGCAGGAACTGCGGTTTGGCGGCTTCGCCGACGACGCGGATCTGTTCGCTGTAAGGGCCCACGAAACCGGTCACGATGACCGTGACGATGGGGTCGCGCACATAGGTGGAAAGCTGCTTTTCCACATCACGCGCCAGTTGCGGCGGCGTCTTGCCCTGCGCCATCAGTTCTTCCACCAACGGCGCCGAAACCTTGCCGTCGGGGCGCACCGGCACCGACATCGACAACTCAGGATTGCGCCAGACGATGATGTTGATGTTGTCGCCGGCGCCGATCACATAGTTGTAGTCCGCTGCGGGGCCGCCTGCGGCGGGCAAAGTGCTGCCGGGCGCGGTGGCACAGGCGGCCATGCCGCCAACGGCCACCGTGGCCAACGTGACACGGACGAAACGACCGATACCGGCAACGCGGGCGAGGCGGCCGATGCCATCAGCACGGGCACGGGCGAGCAGGTGAATCAAGGAAAACGGCGTGGATGGCATGCAAGCTCCTGTCGTGCCTGGGATGTCGGCCCGTGGGACACGAATCTGTAATTGGTGTGTGCGCAAAGCTGCCGCTGACCCAGTCAGGGCAGATGGCGCCGGACGATCATGGCACAGCGTTTGGCGCGCAACGCTCCCCTCATTTACGGCGGCAGCTTGAACAGTCTATTTTTCACGCTCGCGCTGCGGCCGGGCGATGCCTTCGCTGATCCGGGTGCGCGGCGCCGGCCCTTCAGCCTGCAAACCGCTCGGCAACGGCAACGGCAATGGCCCGCAGCGCACAGGAACCCCAGCCCACTGGGCGACATGTGGATGACCGCGCTGTTGGAAATTTTTACACTCCCCGCTGGAAAACCGACGCTCTGAAGCCTACAGCGTTGATTTCATTGTACTTTCACGACGTGGCACGCGGGATGCATACGTGAACGGCAGGGTGGGAGGAACCGAGTCGGTAACCAACTCCCTCACGTATCAACCACTTAAGGACAGTCATGAAACACTTCTCCAAAATGCTCGGACCGGTTGCGGTGGCGATGGCCTCCCTGTGGGCCACGCACGCTTCGGCAGCCAACTTCGGCACTGTTTTCGCTAGCGTCGGCGGTAGCAACACCTACGCCGGGACATTTAACCCCGCTTTGGATGATCGAATTACCTTCAGCCAAGACGGCCCGCTTTCTGGGGCTTTCATCGACTACTGGGCGTTTGACCTGAGTCCCGCTGGCAACGTCGAGATCAACGCGACGTTCAATCCTTCGGCTCAAATCCCTGGCGGCTTGACGGTTACGCTGTTCTCTATGGGTACGGCGAACATTTCGGGTTGTGCTACAGCGAACAACACTACCGCCCTTATCGGCGGCGGCACTTGCACGACGTTCAGCAACATTGCTGGGCTGTCGCAGATCGCGCTAGTGAACAACGGTGCCAACAACCCTAACCTGACCACGGGCCCGACCTTCCTGTCGAGCGGTAAGTACGTGTTCAGGATCAGCGGCAATTCAACTAGTCCTCGTGGTTTCTACAGTGGGCTGTTGAGCACGAACGTGATTCCTGAACCTGGCAGTTTGGCGTTGGCCGGTCTCGCTTTGTTGGGCGCTGCAGTTACGCTGCGCAAACGCAAGACTGCCTAAGCTCGGCAGAGGCCGCTAACGTGGCTTCGGTTGACCTAACGCCCTGCAATCGCGGGGCGTTTTTCGTTTCCGGATTGCCATTGATTTGACGAAGTCGCCCGGCCGGCGACTGCCGCACCATTCAGACCCCGACGGCCAAGGTCACAAGGTGTTCAGCAATTTCGTCACTTCGTCCTGCCCGGCAAAGCCGGTGCCCATGGCCTTCAAGGCTTCGAGTTCGCGACGCGCCAAGGGCTTGTCGCCCGACTGCACCGCAATCCGTGCCAGATTCAACTTGAACCGGTTGTTCGAAGGTTCCAGCTCGATGGCCCGCTGCTGGGTCTGCACAGCCTTCGCATACTGTTTTTCCACCGAAAGCGCCAGCGCCAAGGTGTCCAGCGGCGCCGCCTGGTTGGGCATCGCGTCCACGGCGCGCTGTGCATAAGGCACTGCGCCGGGCTTGCCCTGCAGGCTCATCACCCAGGCCAGGTTGTTCAAAGCCAGCACGTTGTCGGGCAGCTTGGCCACGATGCGCAGTAGGCGTTGCTCGGCCTGGGCGAACTCGCGGCGGTCGATCTCGGCCACCGACAGGTTGTACTCAAAGGTGTAGTCGGCCGGGTGTTCTTTCAGCCAACCGGCTGCGTAGCGTTGCGCGTCGGCCTCTTTGCCCGATGCCTGCTGCGCCGCGTAGAGCGCAAATGCCAGGTCGGTGTTGCTAGGGCTTGCAGCCAGACCCTTGCGATAGGCCGCGATGGCTGCGGTCGGTGCTTTCAGACGCAGCTGTGCCGTGCCTTCGAACAGGTAGCCCGAGGCGTCACCCGGCCGCTGCCGCTGCTGCTCGCGCGCCACGTCGAGGGCCTCGTTGCCGCGCCCAGCGGCCACCAGCGTCTCGATCAGCACACCTTGCGCTGGCGCCGACTGCGGCTCGGCATCGAGGGCCTTCTTGACGGCGTTGAGCGCCGCGTCGGCACGCCCCGATGCGCGATAGACGTCCGCCAAACGCAACCAGGGCGTCGCCGAGGCGGGCGTCAGGCTGGTCAACCGCCGGAAGGTGTTCAAGGCCTGCTCGACTTCGCCGGCCTGCGTCTGCGCCTGGCCGGCGGCCGCCAGCATCGCGACGTCGTTGGGGAACGCGGCCACGCCATCACGGGCCAGCGCCAGCGCCTCTTTGTACAGCCGCTGGCGCAAGACCAGCTCCATCAACATCAAGCGCGGCGGCGCCGCGGTCGGCGTCTGCTTGATGGCCTCGGTCAAGGTCGCCTTGATCTGGTCCAGCGGTGCGCCGGTGCGGCGCTGCAGCGCGGCCAGCGCCATGCGGGCGTAATAGTTCTGCGCATCGGCCTGAATGCTGGCCTCGAAGCGCTTGCGGGCCTCTTCGGGCTTTTGCTCGGCGATGTCCAGTGCTGCCAGCGCAGCGGTGGTCGAATACCGCGTCGGGTCGAGCTTCAAGGCTTGCTCGAAGGCCGTGCGGGCTGCCGCTGCATCGCGGCGCGCGTTGTGAATTTGCCCGCGCAGCTCCCAGATGGTGGCGTTGTTGGGCTGCTTGGCGGCCATCGCGTCGACGGCAGCCAATGCGGCATCGAATTCACCCCGCCGCACGCGGGCCGCAACGATGGCCTGGTCGGCGAAAAGGTCCTTGCTCTTGGACGACAGCGACTGCAATTCCACGAATGCATTGGCGTCGCCCTTGTTCAACCCGGCAACAGCCACCGACACCGCCGCGCCGCTGTCTTGCGGGTCCAGCGCCAATGCCCGCTTGTAATGCGCCTGCGCAGCGGTGGCATTGCCCAGAACCATTTCGGCGTCGCCCGCCAGCGAGTGCGCCTGTGCCGATTCAGCCTTACCTTCCAGCAATGGCTGCACCGTCGAGATAGCCTTGGTCGGCTGCCCCAAACGCAGGTAGACGATGCCCAGGTTCACCCGCGCAGCTTGCAGGTCAGGCTCCAGTTGCAGGACCTTGGCGAAGTTGGTTTCGGCCACGACCAGCGAGCCCAGGCGGCCTTCGGTGGCGCCCGACAACATCAGCACGCTCACGTTGTCGGGCGCGATCTGCATCATCTTTTGCGCCAGTTCACGCGCCCGCGGCAAATTCTTTTCACTCAGGGCAAGCTGGGCCTCAGCCAAGGTTGCCATCGGATGGTTGGGCAATGCGGCCTTGAGCTGCGCGAGCTGGTTTTTGGCGCCGGCGATGTCGCCTTGTTGCAGACGCTGTGCGATCAACACCATGTGGGCCGGCAGGTAGTTGCGTTGCAACTCGATCGTCTTGCGGAAAGATGCGTCGGCACCCGCGTTGTCTTTCGTGTCGGCCTGGATCTCGCCTTTCAGCATCCAGGCGTCGAACATGGCCGGGTTACGCGCCAGGATGCGGTCAACCAGGATCAATGCATCGGCCGGGGCGCCGCGCCGCGCAACCACGCGCGCTTCGAGCAGCCGCGCCGGCCCGTAGTCCGGCACCGAAACCAGCGCGGCCTGAATGGCCGCGCTGGCCTTGTCAAGGTTGCCCAGCGAGCCCCAGGCCGTGGCCACGCTGGATTGCAGCGAGGCGGTTGCTTCCGTGTCGGCGAAGGTCTTGTCGCCGTAAAGCGTGACGACTTTCTTGAATTCGCCCTTCAACAACAGCGCCTGAACCAGTGTCGGCAGGACTTTTTCAGGCGCATAGCCGCGTTCCAGCGCCTTGCCCAGTTCGACGCTGGCGCCTTCGGGGTCGCCGGCCGCCAGCAAACTTTGACCTAACAGGTAATTCGTCTCTGCCGAATTGGGATCGGCCTGCAAAGCGGCTTTGAATTGAATTGCCGCAGTTTGATAGTCCTGCTTGGCTGCCGCCGCCTTGCCGGCGGCAACCAACGCCTGCGGTGATTTATCGCCACATCCTGTCAAACCCAGCCCCAGGCAGACCACCACCAACGGCAACTTGTGGACCAGCGATCCGTGCGGCAATTTCATGTAGTTCGCTCCCCAGCGTGTCGATCGATTTGCTCAGGTCTCGACATCTGTTTCAGGTCGAAAAATGGCGGCCTCTTCAAGGCCGAACTTCGGCCGTGCTCACTATATTTCGCTTTTGGACCCGGCATAGCATCCGATTGATTTGCCATCTGGCAGCAGTGCGGGTGGGTCCCCCATCAGGCGGGCTGCCGAGGCTTGTCGCTTTGGACTCGATTCAAGCCCAGAGCCTTGATCGTCAGGTGACGCGCCAGCAACAGCGGCGGCATGCGCATCGCGGTCGCTCGCACGTACAAGGCGAAACGCGCCAGCGGGGTCCAGACATCGGCCGTGCTGACATGCGGGGTGCACAACGCCCGGCGCCAGGCTGCCTGCATCAACGCACCCATCACAAGCCCGGGCCCCCAGGTGGCGATAGCCGAACCCGTGCCGGCCGGCACCGGCGTGGCCAGCAGGTCTGCCGTGCAACGCAGGCCATGAAACAAGGCCCGCTGCAAACCCAGTTCGTCGGCACGCGCCACCAGCCGGGCCCAGAAACCCGGATCAGCGCTGAAATGCCGCAGCAGTTGGTCGATGTCGGCCAGGTCGCGCAGGCCGTGGCTGAGTTCTTCGTTCAGAAACAGGTGAACCATGCTGTGCAGCACCATGTCCACCGGCGCCAGCACCACGTAGCGCTGGTTTGCACTGCAGCCCTCAGGGGCGGGCACATCGCGCACGCTGGCCCACAGCTGCGCCACATCGGCCCGCCAGCGCGCTGTCTCTGGCGAAATCGCGTGGTGAACGTCGATCGCCGATAGGCGCCGGATGTGAACCATCGGCGGCAGTTCGTGCATCCATACACGGTAGTAGCGCTGGTCGTAGGCCGAGGTGTGCGTGCCCACCCAGCCGTGCCGCAGCAATTCGCCCTCGACCTCACCCAGACGCGCCTTGGGCACCAGGACGTCGACATCGGAAAAGAAACGCCCCCGCGCCGTGGGCAGGCCCGCCGCCACATAGGCCGCGCCCTTCAGCAGCAGCACCGGCATGTTCAACCCGCCCAGCGCCCGTGCGATGTGCGCGAGCTCGCGCTGCACCTGCGCGGTGTGCGACCGCATCAGCCGACGCGTGCCTTCCAGGTGCTCGGCCATGCCAGGCGGCAGGTGTGGCGTCAGCCCATGCGTTTCGACGACCACCGCCAGTCGGCCCAGCAGGTCTGCGGCCTGAGCCTGGCGCATCAACAGGTCGAACTGGCGTGGTGTCCAGCTGCGCAGACCAGCGGGGTCGCGCAGCATCTGGATCACCAGGTCACGTTCAAGGGCTTGGGGTGGCATGTCGCGCATTTTCTGCGCCCTGCTCGGCCAGTTGGTCGAACAACGCCACCGCTTCGTCGAGCTGGCCGTAGCTGAACGCGTAGCAATCGCAGGCTTCGATCAGCGCGGCCATTGCCGCAAAACCTTCGCGGCCGTGCACGGCGTGGTTGAAGGTCTGGCCCATCAACTGCATGAATGCCTGTGCGCGCGGCATGGGCGTGAGCACAGCAGGCGCATCGGACCGGTAGGTGGGGAAGACGACCCAGGCCGGCCGCGCCCGCACCGCCAACCGGGCCACGGCATCGGCGGGCGGGCGCACGTGGCCGACCGAACCCTTCAGCGTGTCGTGCACCACCTCACCAAAAGTGGCTTGTGGTGCGTAGGCGCGTATTACGTCGATGGAACGGTTCTTCAAGCTGATCGGCCGCGGGTTGGACACCAGCAAGCCGGTGTCAGGCTCAAGCAACGCCAGTTCGTCCGACAGCAGCCGCCAGCCGCGAA
>JAYSYH010000253.1:0-12563 GCA_043716645.1 Betaproteobacteria bacterium
CGCACGCTGCAGGCCCGGCCAGTCGGCGTGGTCGCTGAGCACGAAACCACGGTCGACCGCTCTTCGACGGCGGGCGCCGCGCAGTTGCATCCAGCCGCTGGCGAAGGCGTCGCTGCAGTCGCCCAGCTTGCGCGCCCAGGCGCTGCCCAGCACCGAGGGTGGCGCCACCACCAGCGCACGGCGCAAGTCGCGGGCCTTGTGTTGGGCCTTGTCGCGGGCGTCCAGTTTGTGGGTGGGCGGCAGCGCGACGCCGGCGGCGCGGTAGGCCTCGTTCAGCGGCTCCACGGCACCGTGCACGAAGATCGGGCCGATGCCGGGGTCAACGCCGGCTAGCAGCCGCTGCGCCTTGCCGAAGCTGTAGCCCAGCAGCAGGCTGGCGCGGCCGGCATCCGCATTGGCTTGCCACCAGGCGTTGATCTCGGCCATCACGCTGGCCTGCGGCGCCCAGCGGTAGATCGGCAGGCCGAAGGTGCTCTCGGTGATGAAGCAGTCGCAGCGCACCGGCTCGAAGGGCGCGCAGGTGCTGTTGTGTTCGTCGGCCCCGGAACCGAAGGGGCCGGTTGACGGTGCTCCGCTGACGAAATAGTCGCCCGAAGCCACCCAGACCCGCCCGCCATGTTCCACGCGCACCTGCGCCGAACCCAGCACGTGGCCGGCCGGGTGCAGGCTGATCGTCACACCATTGAGCTGCACCGTTTCGCCGTAGGCCAGGCCCTGCAGCCTGATGTCACCCAGCCGCGAGCGCAGCACGCCGGCGCTGACCGCGGTGGCCAGGTAGGCGCCGTGGCCGCGCCGCGCGTGGTCGGCGTGGGCATGGGTGATGACGGCGCGCGGCACCGGCCGCCATGGGTCGATGTAGAAGTCGCCGGGCGGGCAATACAGGCCCTCGGGGCGCAGGGCGATCAGGTCGCCGGGGGTCGCGGTCATGGCGCGGTCATGTCGCGGTCGTGGCGCGGTCGTGGCGCGGTCGTGGCGGTCTTCATGGCGGCAGCAGAAAGGTCTTGCGCACGTCCAGCGTCGAACGACGGCCCAGGTCGGCGCGGTGTTCCAGCAGGAAACGATCTGCCGCCGCGCGGCCCAGTGCGTGCAGCGCTTGCAGGAATTCGCCGTCGGTGTTGAGCTTGCTGCTGGCGTGCAGCGGCGCCAGGCCGGCGTCGTCGGCCACCATGTGCAGACGCAGGTTCTTGTATTCGCCGCTGTCGACGCGGCCTTCTTCGATCAAACGCTGCACGAAGGCGATGGCGCGCATCTCGCTGATCAAACCGGCGTTGAAGGTGATCTCGTTGACGCGGTCGGCGATTTCTTCAGGCGTGTCGGGCAGGTCGGGCCGCACCAGCGGGTTGATCTTGACCAGCAGCACGTCCAGCGCGGCGGTGTTGTAGGTCAGTGGCCAGATCGCGGGGTTGCCGCTGTAGCCGCCGTCCCAATACGGTTCACCGTCGATTTCCACCGCGCGGAACATCTGCGGCAGGCAGGCCGAGGCCAGCAGCGCGTCGACGCTGAGGTCGGCGCGGCGGAACACCCGGGGCTGCCCGGTGCGCACGGCCGTGGCGGTGATGAAGAGTTTCAGTTCGCCTTCGCGCAGCGCTTGCAGCTTGACGTGGCGCTGCAGCACGGCACGCAGCGGGTTGTCGCCCAGCGGGTTGAACTGGTAGGGGCTGAAGGCGCGCAGGAACAGGTTGCTGGCGTTGTAGAAGGCCGCAAAGTAAGGATTGCTGTCGAAGTTGTAGCGGGCCAGATCGGCACCCGGAAGGTGCGGCACTTGCAGCACTTGCGGCACTTGCGGCAGGTGCGGCAGTTGCTGCAGGTGCGCCAGGTGCGGCAGCTGTGCCCAACGACCGAAGCAGGCGCCCTGCGCCGCCACGTCCATCCAGAAAGCACGCAAGGCGGCCTGCGCGCCGGGCCGGCCGCCCTGCGCCAGGCCGGTGGCCAGCACGGCGGCGTTCAGCGCACCGGCGCTGGCACCAGAAGCACCGGAAAAGACCAGCGTTTCGTCGTCGAGCAGGCGGTCGAGCACCCCCCAGGTGAAAGCGCCGTGCGAGCCACCGCCTTGCAGCGCCAGGTTCAGGGCGACAGGTTGGACAGGATGGGGTTTGCGCGCCATGCGATGAGCCTAACCGCTAGTTGACCCAGCAAACGCCGCGGAACCGGCTTTGCCGGGCCGCTGGCGTTGCCCCCTTGAGGGAGAGCGCCGCAGGCGCTTCGGGGGTGGGTCAGTACCGCCCGGTGATCCCCGCAACGCGCAAATAAACCATTGCCAGCCAGGCCACCAGCCCGGCATGCAGCCAGCGCCGCCAGCCGCGACGTTGCGGTTCGCCGGTGATTTCGCTGGACACCGCGAAGGCGGCTTCGAAGCGTTCGGCCAGCACGCCAGCGAAGCCGGCATCGCGCACCACCACGTTGGCTTCCAGGTTCAGCAGCAGCGACAGCGGGTCGATGTTGGAACTGCCCACCGTGGCCCAGTCGCTGTCGACCAAGGCCACCTTGGCATGCAGGGGGCCGGGCATGTATTCGTAGATGCGCACGCCGTGGTCGCGCAGGTCGTCGTACATCGCGCGGGCGGCCAGCGCGGCGATGCGGTAGTCGAACTTGCCCTGCATCAGCAGGCGCACGCAGACGCCGCGCTGCGCGGCCGCGCGCAGCGCCTGGCGGAAGCTGCGGCCGGGGTAGAAATACGGCACCGCCAGGTCGACGCGCGTGTGGGCATGGCGGATGGCTTCAACGTAGCTGCGTTCGATGGTGCGGCGCTGGCGCACGTTGTCGCGCACCAGGAAGGCGGCGCGCATCGGTTGCCATTCAAGCGCTGGGGCTTGTGCTGCGCTGGCGTCTGCAGGCGCGCCGCGCAGTTCGCGCACCAGCGCCAGAGCCTGCTTCACCGGACGCGCGCTGCGGGCCAGCGAACGGACTTCTTCGCGCCAGCCACGCCACAGGTGGGCCCGCGCCCACATCGCCCGTGCGGTGGCGTGCACGGCCGGCGCCAGCGGACCCGTGATGACCACCGCGAAGTCCAGCCGCGGCGCGTCGCCCCAACCCTGGTTCATGTCGTGGCGGTCGTCGATCAGGTTGATGCCGCCGACGAAGGCCACCGCCTCGTCGCACACGCACAGCTTCTGGTGCAGGCGACGCAACTGCCCCGGCTGCAGCCAGGCGTACCAGCGGTCCAGCGGGCGAAAGACTTCCAGCTTCACGGCACTGCCCGCGAACAGCCGCCGCACCGCCGGCAGCGTGGCGATGGAACCGAAGCCATCCACCACCAGATGCACCGCGACGCCGCGCGCGGCGGCTTGCTTCAGCGCGTTGGCCACGCGCACCGCGGCCGGGTCGTCATGAAAGATGTAGATGGCCAGCCAGACCTCACGCTGGGCGGCTTCAATGGCCTGCACCATGCGCGGGAAGAGTTCGTCACCGCCCTGCAGCAGTTCGACCCCGTTGCCGCCGACCCAGCGCGGCGCTGGCACCGTGGCCCAGTTGCGCAGGCGGGTGGCGTCCAGGGCCATCGCTTCAGGCGGGCTGCAACTCGGCCACCAGCGGCAGGTGGTCGGACATGCGCGCCCAGGTGGTGCCGCGTGGCACGGCGGTGCTGATACAGGCCAGGCCACGCAGGTAGAAACGGTCCAGCGCAAACATCGGCGCCAGCGACGGGAAGGTGGCGCAGTCCGCCCGCCGGGCGCGCGGGTCCACGGCGCGCGTCACGCCCAGCTCGGCCATCGCGCCGTCCAGCCGTTCGCCCCAGTCGTTGAAGTCGCCGGCCACCACCAGCCGCTCGTCGGGCGGCACTTCTTGGGCAATGAAACGCGCCAGCCTTTCAACCTGGCGCACGCGGCTGCGGTGGACGAGACCGAAATGCACGACGACGGCATGCACCTTCAAGCCGTTCCAGTGCACCGGCACGTGCAGCAGGCCGCGCTGCTCGAAGCGGTGGTCGCTGACGTCGTGGTGGCCGATGTCGCCCATCGGCCAGCGCGACAGCAAGGCGTTGCCATGCTCGCCGCCGCGCGTCACGGCATTCGTGCGGTAGGCCGATTCATAACCCTTGGGTGCCAGGAACTCGGCCTGCCCCTGCGCCGGCCAGCCGAAGCTGGTGCGGTCGAAGCGCCGCGCTTCGTGGGTGTGGAACAGCCGAACTTCCTGCAGGAACACCAGGTCGGCTTCGAAAGACTCCACGGCGGCGCCCAAATTGTGGATTTCCAACCGTTTGCGAAGGCCCACGCCGCGCACACCCTTGTGGATGTTGTAGGTGGCCACGCGCAGCGTGTCAGGGCCGCTGCTGCGCGGCGGCATCGCTGAAGACTGCAGTGTCTTGAGGGCGTTCACGGCGCTGCCCCGAACTTGGCGGGCGGGCCGACCCGGTCAGGCAGTTGCAGGATGGCGGCCTTGTTGCTGGGTGAAAAGCACAGCGCCGCCGCCTCGCGCCACGGCAGCCAGCGCCAGGCCAGGTGCTCGCGCGGGCTCAGCACTGCGGGGCGGGGGCCGGGCAGGCACAGGCCGAAGACGTGCTCGGTGTTGCGCGTCACGCCAGGCGCGTAACGGTGGCGCCACTTCGCGTAGATCTCGTACCCGTTGATGTGCTGCCAATCGGTCAGCAGGCCCTCGCTGATGCCGGTTTCCTCGAGCACCTCGCGCCGTGCGGTGGCGTCCAGCCGCTCGTCGACGACGTCCAGCGAGCCGGTCACGCTCTGCCAGGAACCGGGGCTGTCGGCGCGTTCGATCAGCAGCACGTCCAGCGTGTGAGTGTGGATTACCACCAGCACGGAGACGGGAATTTTGGGCGGGCGGTCCTGCGACGACAGGGGCTCAGACACCGCTAATGACCGCGCCGATGGCACCGACGATATCGGCCGACTGCCCGGCCAGCGAGGTGACGGACTTCTTCAGCAAGCAGGCCTCGACCGGGGCAGCCTGGTGGGCATACAACACGAAGGACTCGTTGCGAACCTGGACTTGCGGAACCAGACGGCGCGGCAAGTCGGCGTGCGCGGCCGACAGCCTGCGCAGCGGCACCATCAGGCGCGTGGCGGTCGCGCTCAGCAGGCGGCTCTGCACATCGACCACATAGGGCACCAGGCCGCGTGACGCGGGGTTGGGGTTGATGTAGACATCGAACTGCGCCACGGCCGCCTCACCACAGCCGCAGGCCGTCGTTCCACAGCCCGCGCTGTGCGACCTCGGCGTTCATCTCGTCGATCCAGGCCTGGTGGCGCTCGTAAAACGCGCGACCCGGGTCGCTGCGCGACCGCTTGGGTGCGGTAGCGGCGTCGGCCGCAGCGACCAGCGCCGCGTAGTGCGCCGCCGACAACAACACGCCGTGGCGACGGCCGGACTTCTCGATGAAAACCGGCTCACGCTGGGCGTGGTCGAGCATGTGCCCAAGTCGATTCTTGGCTTCGGTGGCGGTGACGTCCATGGCCGGGCTCCTGTTCAGACCCCCACTATTTTAGCTAAAACGCCTGATCAAGCCGCCGCCGTCGTGTTGCGCAACCGGATGTGCAACTCGCGCAGCTGCGCTTCGTCGACAAAGCTCGGCGCCCCGGTCAGCAGGCATTGCGCGCGCTGGGTCTTGGGGAAAGCAATCACGTCACGGATGCTTTCGGCGCCGGTCATCAGCGTGGCGATGCGGTCCAGGCCGAAGGCCAGGCCGCCGTGCGGCGGCGCGCCGTACTGCAGCGCGTCGAGCAGGAAGCCGAACTTCACCTTCTGCTCTTCGGGCGTGATGTTCAGCGCTTCGAAGACGCGGGCCTGCACTTCGGCGCGGTGGATGCGGACGGATCCACCACCAATCTCCCAGCCGTTCAGCACCATGTCGTAGGCCTTGGCGATGCACGCGCCCGGGTCGGTCTTCATCAGCTCGTCGTGGCCGTCTTTCGGCGCCGTGAACGGGTGGTGCACGGCGTTCCAGCGCTTGGCGTCATCGTCGTATTCGAACATCGGGAAGTCGACCACCCACAGCGGCGCCCACTTGTCTTCGAACAGGCCGCGGGCGCGGCCGAATTCGCTATGGCCGATCTTCAGGCGTAACGCGCCGATGGCGTCGTTGACAACCTTGGCCTTGTCGGCACCGAAGAAGATCAAGTCGCCGTTGCAGGCGCCGGTGCGGGCAAGGATCTCGGCAATTGCCGCGTCGTGCAGGTTCTTCACGACCGGACTTTGCAAACCCTCTCGGCCCTTGCCGGCGTCGTTGACTTTGATCCAGGCCAGGCCCTTGGCGCCGTAGATCTTGACGAACTCGGTGTAGGCGTCGATCTCGCCGCGGCTCATCTCGCCGCCGCCAGGAACCCGCAGCGCCGCCACGCGACCACCCACGGTGGTCGCCGGGCCTGAGAACACCTTGAAGTCGACCGTCTTCATCACTTCGGTCAGCTCGGTCAACTCCAGCTTGACGCGCAGGTCGGGCTTGTCGCTGCCGTACGTGAACATCGCGTCGGCGTAAGTCATCTGCGCGTACACCGGCAGCTCCAGCCCCAGCGTCTTGCGGAATACGGTGCGGATCATGGCTTCGGTAATGGCGCGGATTTCCTCTTCGCCCAGGAAGCTGGTCTCGATGTCGATCTGCGTGAACTCCGGCTGGCGGTCGGCACGCAGGTCTTCGTCGCGGAAGCACTTGACGATCTGGTAATAGCGGTCGAAGCCAGCCACCATCAACAACTGCTTGAACAGTTGCGGCGACTGCGGCAACGCAAAGAACTGGCCGTCGTGCACGCGGCTGGGCACCAAGTAGTCGCGCGCACCTTCGGGCGTGCTTTTGGTGAGCATCGGCGTTTCGATGTCGATGAAGCCCTGCTCGTCGAGAAACTTGCGCACCTCGATGGCCACGCGGTAGCGCAGCATCAGGTTCTTCTGCATCTGCGGGCGGCGCAGGTCCAGCACGCGGTGGGTCAGGCGCACGGTCTCGGACAGGTTCTCGTCGTCCAGCGGAAATACCGGCGTGACGCTGGCGTTCAACACTTCCAGCTCATGCGCCAGCACCTCGATCTTGCCGCTGGTCAAGCCGACGTTCTCGGTGCCTTCGGGGCGCGCGCGCACCTTGCCGACGACCTTCACGCAGTACTCGTTGCGCACGCCTTCGGCGACCTTGAAGGTCTCGGCACGGTCGGGGTCGAAAACGATCTGCACCAGGCCTTCGCGGTCGCGCAGGTCAATGAAGATGACGCCGCCGTGGTCGCGGCGGCGGTGGGCCCAGCCCATCAGGGTGACGGTCTGGTCCAGCAGCTTTTCGCTGACCAGGCCGCAGTAGGTGGTTCTCATGGCTTCACTCCAAACGGAAATCGGTCGAGGGGGATTGCGGCGCTGGGGTCAGCTTCAAGGGCTTCGTTGCGAAGCCGACAGGCATCAGGGCTGACCGGCTACCGAGCCTGCCAGCCCGGTCAATTTCGCGCGGTTGCGGCGGACTGCAAGGCCGGCTTCGAAGCCTCGGCACCGGGCGCTACCACGCCCATCGAGATGACGTACTTCAGCGCCTCGTCCACGCTCATGTTCAGCGGGCGAACATCGGCCCTGGGCATGATCAGGAAGAAGCCCGAGGTGGGATTCGGCGTGGTCGGCACGTAAACGCTGAGGTGCTCGCCGTCAAGGTGGGCCGCCACCTCGCCGCCCGGCTTGCCGGTGACGAAGGCGATGGTCCAGGAGCCGGCACGCGGGTACTGCACCAGCACCGCTTCGCGGAAAGCGTTGCCGGTGCTGGAGAACAGCGTGTCCGAGACCTGCTTGACCGAGTTGTAGATACTCTTGACGATGGGGATCTTGCCCATCAGCCTGTCCCACTGGCGCACCGACCACTGGCCGAAGATGTTGGTGACAAAGACTCCGGTCAGCAGCATCGTGGCGACCAGCACCAGCACGCCCAGGCCCGGTACGTGGCGCAACTGTTCGATGTTGGCGCGCGTCGATTCCGGCAGTACCGCCTGCGTGGCCGACAGCAGGCCGGCGAAGACGCCGTCCAGCGCGCCCAGCAACCACGACAGCAGCCAAATAGTTATGGCCAGCGGCAGCCAGACCAGCAGACCGGCGACGATGTATTTCCTCACGGTATCAACCCCGGCGGAAGGTCACGAGCCGCTGCCCGGTGGCCTGGCCGCAGCGGCCGGCGCCGGGGCTGGCGAGGCTGGCGAGGCAGACGGCGTGGCCGTGGTCGGCGCGGCTGCTGCGGGCACCGGTTGCGGCGCGGCCGACTTGTCAGCGCCTTCTGCAGGCCTTTCGCCAGACTGGGCGGCTTCGGCTTTGGCGTCGGATTTGGCGTCGCTGGCGTCTTTGGACTCGTTCGACTCATTCGACTCGTTCTTGTCCTTCGGCGCTGCGGCCGTGTTGCCGCCGCGGAAGTCGGTGACGTACCAGCCCGAGCCCTTGAGCTGGAAACCGGCCGCCGTGACCTGTTTCTGGTAGGTCGCGGCACCGCAGGCCGGGCAGACGCTGAGCACAGCGTCGGACATCTTCTGCAACACGTCTTGCGCGTGGCCGCACGTGGCGCAGCGGTAGGCGTAAATCGGCATGGTGGGGGCGGCCGTCCAAAAGGCCCGAAGTATAGGCGGGCGGGTCCGGCCGAAGACACCTGGCGAAGCCTACGGCTGCCCGCGGCGACCGTGCTCAGCCGATGCGCGTCCAGAAGGCGGTGGCCAGCAGACCCATCACGAAACCGGCCAGCGCCCACAGCAAGCCTTGCAGCAGCCGTCGCGTGGCCCGTTGTTCGGCCAGCAGCGCCGGCAAGGCCTGCAGTGCGGCGCGCTCAGCCGGGTCGCCCTGCTGGCGCAGGGCCTGGTGCAGCAGGCGGGGCAGTTCGGGCAGCAATTGAGCGTAGCGCGGGGCTTCGTTCTTCAGGCGGTCGAGCAGGCCGCGCCAGCCGATCTGCTCGTTCATCCAGCGTTCCAGGAAGGGCTTGGCGGTCACCCACAGGTCCAGGTCGGGGTCGAGTTCGCGGCCCAGGCCCTCGATGTTCAACAGCGTCTTCTGCAGCAGCACCAGCTGCGGCTGGATCTCGACATTGAAGCGGCGCGAGGTCTGGAACAGCCGCATCAGCACCTGGCCCAACGAAATGTCTTTCAGCGGACGGTCGAACTGCGGTTCGCAGACCGCGCGGATGGCGCTTTCCAGCGCGTCGACCCGCGTGTTGGCCGGCACCCAGCCGCTTTCGATGTGCAGTTCGGCAACTCTCTTGTAATCCCGTTGGAAGAAGGCCAGAAAGTTGTAGGCCAGATATTCCTTGTCGCTGTCGGTCAGCGTGCCGACGATGCCGAAGTCCAGCGCGATGTAGCGGCCGAAGGTGGCCGGCTCCAGGCTGACCTGGATGTTGCCGGGGTGCATGTCGGCGTGGAAAAAGCCGTCACGGAACACCTGGGTGAAAAAGATGGTGACGCCGTCGCGCGCCAGTTTTTTCATGTCCACGCCAGCGTCGCGCAGGCGCTGCACCTGGCTGATGGGCACGCCGTTCATGCGCTGCATCACCATCACATCGGGCATGCAGAAGTCCCAGACCATCTCGGGAATCAGCACCAGGTTCAGGTTCTGCATGTTGCGCCGCAACTGCGCCGCGTTGGCCGCTTCGCGCAGCAGATCCAGCTCGTCGTGCAGGTACTTGTCAAACTCGCCGACCACCTCGCGCGGCTTCAGGCGTTTGCCATCGGCCGACAGGCTTTCGACCCAACCCGCCATCATGTGCATCAGCGCCAGGTCTTTTTCGATGGCCGGCAGCATGTTCGGACGCAGCACCTTGACGGCCACTTCGCGGCCACCTGGCAAAGTGGCAAAGTGCACCTGTGCAATGGAGGCGCTGGCCACCGGCACACGTTCAAAGGATGCAAAAATCTGCCCCAGCGGCCGGCCAAAGGATTTTTCAATGATGGCAATGGCGATATCCGGGTCAAACGGCGGAACCCGGTCCTGCAGGTGCGCGAGTTCATTGGCGATGTCCAGCGGCAGCAGGTCGCGGCGCGTCGACATCACCTGGCCAAACTTCACAAAAATCGGGCCCAGGCTTTCCAGCGCCTCACGCAGGCGTGCGCCCCGCGGCGAGCGCAGGTCGCGGCCGATGGACACCACCCGCGTCAGCGTGCGTATCCAGGGTTTGCTGAAACTCGAGAGCACCAGCTCGTCCAGCCCGAAGCGCAACACCGTCCAGACGATAAAAACGCCCCGGAACAGCCGGCTCATGAAGTGGCTTTCGGCTCAGGGGCGGTCGGCACCGTCACGGCACCGGAGGGGAGGGGTGCCGCCGGCGCCGGCGCCTGGGCCAGGAACTGCCGCAGGCCGTCCATGGCCTGGCGGGCGAAGCCAGCCAGGGTGTGCGCCGGGGCATCACCGATCAGGCGCGACAGGTCTTCTTCCACATCCCAGCGCAAATTGTCCGCCAGCCAGCCAATTTCGGCTGCGAGCTGCACGTCGCCTTCAATCTTCACCGGCGGCGCCTTGCCGGCCAGCACCGACTGCAGCACCACAGCGGGCGATTCGGCAGCCACAGCCAGCAACAGGTCGGGTTTGGTGCCCGGCGCGGCGCGGTCCAGCAGGCCGGCCGGCGTGACCAGCAAATCCAGTGCAAAGACGCCCCAGCGGACATGGATGACGCTGCCCTTTTTGCGCAGCAGGCGGTTTTGCGCCTCCTTTTCCTGCATCAGCACATGGTTCAGGAAAAGCACCAGCTTCTGCTGCCCCTCATCCACCACCCAGGCAGGTGGCTGAAAGCGGGTTGCAAGGGATTGCAGAAAAGAAAATGGGGACGTGGTATTCATACGTCCCCGATTTTGCAGCAGATTGAAAGAAGCCAGCACAGGCTTCACGGAATTGCGGGTCCTGGTTCAGCCGGGGCCGCGGATTCGGCTCCGCCGGTCCGCAGGCGCAACGGCCCCCTCGGGGCTGGTGCCTGCGGCTCCGGGCCTGCTTGAGCAGGTTTGGACAGGCATCAGAAGCGAAGCCTCTGGCGAGCGGCGGCCTGCAAGGTGCAGGAAGCTACACGAAGTGAGCGACCGTGGGGGTCCTATTGCAGTGCCTGGACGCCGGCGACAAGCCAGCCGCCGCCGCTGCGCGGTTTGGTCATGTTCCAGACTTCGCGGAATGGGCTGGCGCCGGCCGAGGCGTCCTCGCGGATCATGCCGGAGAACTCCACGCTGGCCATGTACACATCGCTGAGCTCTTCAATGCCCAGCAGCTTGGCGTCCAGCATCACGACATCGGTCTTGTTGGCCACGCCACCGGTGTGCGACTCGCGGTCTGCCAGCTGGGCCTTGATCTGCTCCAGCATGTCATCGGTCATCATGGCGCGCAGGCTGTTGACGTCGGAACGGTCCCAGGCATCCTGCAAGGTCACAAAGTTGGCCTTGCAGGCCTTGAGAAAGCCTTCTGCATCAAAGCCGTCAGGCACGCCCCAGGCCTGCGAGCCGGTCAAAGCCGAACCAATCATGGAGCCCCCAGTCGCGGCAGTGCCTGCCTTGCCTGCATCAAAAGCCATGCTGTTTCGCTCCCACGGCCGGGCCGAGGCGTCATTGCCAACATTTTCAGGGCTGTAGTTGCGCGGCGTGCTGGCATTGCCAGCCCCCTGCATCGCATACGGCGTCTGCTGCGCAGCGCCGCCCTTGAACCTGCGCATGATGAAGCCGATCACCACCATCACCACCAGGGCGAGCAGGGCAAACATGATGATTTGCCCGAAAGCACCACCGAGGCCGAGCGAGGAAGCCAGCCAGGCCAGCCCCAGGCCCGCAGCCAGACCGCCCAGCATGGCGCCCCACGGACGCTTGGGCGCCTGTGCAGCAGGGGCAGCAGGTGCTTGCGCCGGCGGTGCGGCCTGCCGTTGTGTCACGTTGGACGATTGGCGCCCCACCGAGCCGCCGCCGCCCATGCGTTTGGCTTCTGCAGGCGAGTACGCCAGCATCATGGTTGTGGCCAGTACGGCCGCGAGAATTGCAGACCAGAATTTCATAACGTCTCCTCTAATGGGTTTCTCAACACTTGATTCCAACATGTAATGCCGCAACGCCACCGGTCAGGTTGTGATAGTCCACATGACCAAAACCACCTTTATGCATCAGGGCCTTTAGTTCGTTCTGGTCCGGATGCATGCGAATCGACTCTGCCAGGTAGCGGTAGCTGGCATCGTCATTGGCCACCAGTTTGCCCAGCCTGGGCAGGACATTGAAGGAATACCAGTCGTAGATTTTTGTCAGGGGCCGGGCAATTTTCGAAAATTCCAGCACCAGCAGCTTGCCGCCGGGCTTGAGCACACGGTTCATTTCCTGGAGCGCATGGTCTTTGTGCGTCATGTTGCGCAGCCCAAAAGCCACGGTCACCAGGTCAAAACTCGCGTCCGCAAAAGGCAGGTGCTCGGCATCACAGACGGTGCTTGGCAAAACCTGGCCGGCATCGAGCAGCCGGTCGCGCCCCTCGCGCAGCATGGCTTCGTTTATGTCGGTATGCACCACGCAGCCGCCAGGGCCCACCCTGGGCGCAAAGGCCAGGGCCAGGTCACCGGTACCGCCGGCAATGTCGAGAACCTTCTGGCCTGGCCTGGCATCGGCCACCATCACCGCGTAAGCCTTCCAGGCGCGGTGCAGACCCAGGGACATCAAATCGTTCATCACGTCGTA
>JAYSYH010000254.1:0-35853 GCA_043716645.1 Betaproteobacteria bacterium
GCCGTGCATCTCGCCGTCGACCTCGAGCCAGGTCGCGCGAGCCCGCAGCAGCGCCAGCGCGTCGCGCATCTTCACGGCCGAGGGCTGGTTGCTCGTGCCGTAGTTGCTGTGTGAGAGCAGTGCGGCCTTCGGCTGCAGGCCGAAACGCATCATCTCCTCGGCCGCCATCAGGGTGATCTCGGCGAGTTGCTCGGCCGTCGGGTCGTAGTTGACGTGGGTGTCGACCAGCATCACCTGGCGCCCCGGCAGGATCAGCCCGTTCATGCAGGCGTAGGTCTTCGCGCCTTCACGCTTGCCGATGACCTGGTCGATGTAGTGCAGGTGCAGTGCGGTCGTGCCCCAGGTGCCGCAGAGCATGCCGTCGACCTCGCCGGTCTTGAGCAGCATCGCGCCGATCAGCGTCAGGCGCCGGCGCATCTCGATCTTCGCCAATTGCACCGTCACGCCCTTGCGTTCGGTCATGCGGTGGTAGGTTTGCCAGTAATCGCGAAAGCGGTGGTCGTTCTCGGTGTTGACGACGTCGTAGTCGGTGCCGGCCGTCAGGCGCAGCCCGAACTTCTCGATGCGCTGCGCGATGATTTCGGGGCGGCCGATCAGCGTCGGGCGGGCCAGGTTCTCGTCGACCACGACCTGCACCGCGCGCAGCACGCGCTCCTCTTCACCCTCGGCGTAGGCCACGCGCTTGTTGATCGCGCGCTTGGCCATCGTGAAGATCGGCTTCATCGTCGTGCCCGAGGCGTAGACGAAGGTCTGCAGCTTCTCGCGGTAGGCGTCCATGTCCTCGATCGGACGCGCGGCCACGCCCGAGTCGGCCGCCGCCTTCGCGACCGCTGGCGCGATCTTCATCATCAGGCGTGGGTCGAACGGTTTCGGGATCAGGTTCTCGGGGCCGAAGCCCAACGCCACGCCGACGTAGGCGGCGGCCACCACCTCGTTCTGCTCCGCCTGCGCCAACTCGGCGATCGCGTGCACCGCGGCGATCTCCATCCCGATCGTGATCGTGGTCGCGCCGCAATCGAGCGCGCCGCGGAAGATGTACGGAAAGCACAGGACGTTATTGACCTGGTTCGGGTAGTCGCTGCGGCCGGTCGCGATCAGCGCGTCGCTGCGCACCTCTTGAACCTCTTCGGGGAGGATCTCGGGCGTCGGGTTCGCGAGCGCGAAGATCATCGGGTTCGGCGCCATCGTCGCGACCATGTGCTTCTTCAGCACGCCGCCGGCCGACAGGCCGAGGAAGATGTCAGCGCCCTTGATCACGTCGGCGAGCGAGCGGTGTTCGGTCTTCTGCGCGAAGCCGACCTTGTCCTCGTCCATCAGCTCGGTGCGGCCCTCGTAGACCACGCCGGCGAGGTCGGTGACCCAGATGTTCTCGCGCGGTAGGCCTAGCTTCATCAGCAGGCCGAGACAGGCAAGCGCGGCGGCGCCGGCGCCCGAGGTGACGAGCTTGACCTCCAAGATGCTCTTGCCCGAGACCTTCAGGCCATTCAGCAAGCCCGCGCCGACGACGATTGCGGTGCCGTGCTGGTCGTCGTGAAACACCGGAATCTTCATGCGTGCGCGCAGCTGACGCTCGACGTAGAAGCAGTCCGGCGCCTTGATGTCTTCGAGGTTGATGCCGCCGAAGGTCGGTTCCAGCGCAGCGATCACGTCGACCAGCTTGTCCAGGTCGGTCTCGTTGATTTCGATGTCGAAGACGTCGATGCCAGCGAACTTCTTGAACAGCACAGCCTTGCCTTCCATCACCGGCTTGGCGGCCAGCGGGCCGATGTTGCCCAGACCCAGCACCGCGGTGCCGTTGGTGATCACACCCACCAAGTTGCCGCGCGCGGTGTAGCGGAAGGCATTCGCCGGGTCCTCGACGATGGCCTCGCATGCATACGCCACGCCGGGGCTGTAGGCCAGCGCCAGATCGCGCTGGTTGATCAGCTGTTTGGTGGCGGTGACCTGCAGCTTGCCGGGCACCGGATGCTCGTGGTAATCCAGCGCGGCTTGCTTGAGCTCGGCGGCGCGTTGCCGGGCCAGCTGCCGGGCCTGTTCATCGGTGGCCAGGTCGGTTGTTGCATGGAGCGCCGGATCGGTGGTTTTTTGGCCTTCGGTGTTGCTGCTGCTCGCCATCGCTGTCGTCTCCTGAAGGGTTCAAGACGGTGCCGAACTCGGCATGCCCGAACGGGCGCGGATTGTAGGTCGCGGGTGGCGCGGTGCCGACCCTGGGCGGCGATGGGCGAAACTGCAGGTTCGTGATGCCTGCAACCGCCCCGACCCCGCCCCGACCGAGCCTGGAAGTCGGCTCGCTGCATGACGTTGCAGCGGCCGACGCGGCTGCGGCGACGCGACCGCGGCGTTGGCGCCGCGCGCTGCTATGGGGCGCGCTGCTGGCGTTGCTGGGCGTGGCCCAGACGCTGCTGGTGGCGCTGACCATCAGCTACGAATCGGTGCGCGCGCAAGAGGAGGTCGACGCGGTGGCCACCGAAGCGGCCGCCGACATCCGCCACGAACTGCTGGGGGCCATCCAGACGCTGCAGGCCCTGGCCTGGAGCCAAACGCCACAGCCCGACGGTCTTGCCGGCGCCGCAGCGCTGCTGAAGGTCCGCCCGTCTCTGAAGCGCGTGGAATGGCGCGACCTGCACCTGCGCGTTGCCGAGGCCGTCGACACGCCGTTCCTGCCGCAGCTCTTCAGCCAGATGCCGCGCGCCGACCTGGGCGTCGAAGCCGAAGTGGCCTGCAACGCGGCGCGGCGTGCGGCAGCGCCGATGTTTTCGCGCAGCTACTTCGTGCCGCAGGCCGGCGCGTTGGGGCTGGAGGTCATCGACCTGTGCGTGCCCGAGCAACGTGCCGGCCACGAGGCCGGCTTCCTGGTCGGCAGCTTCGCGCTGACGCCGATCCTGGAAGCGGTGCTGCCCACCCGCCAGGCGCGCCGCCACGAGTTCTCTTTCGTCGAGGCCGACGGCACCCGGCTGGCGCGGGCAGGCGTGCGCCGCGGCGCGGGCATCTATGTCGCCGAACGCATCGTGGACCTGCCGGGCGCCACCTTGCAGGTGCGTGCCGACAGCGCCGCCGGCCGGCCCAGCCTGATCCCCAACCTGGCCACCGCGCTGGTGCTGGGCTTGTCGATCGCGCTGTTCGGCGTGGTGCTGCTGCTGGCCCGCGACGTGCGCCGCCGGGCCCAGGCCGAACGCGCGTTGGCCGAGGCGCTGGCCTTTCGCAAGGCGATGGAGGATTCACTGTCCACCGGCCTGCGCGCGCGCGACATGCAAGGCGTGATCAGCTACGTCAACCCGGCTTTCTGCGCGATGGTGGGTTTCTCGGCCGATGAGCTGCTGGCCGCAGCCGCCACGCAGGGCCGGGCTGCGGCACCGCCGCGACCGCCGCGACCGCCATCACAGGCTTCGCAGTACGCACCGCCCTACTGGCCGCCCGAATACGCGGCGCTTTATCAGCAGCGCCAGCAGCAACGCCTGGAAGGCTCGGGCCGCAATCCGGCCGAGCTGCGCGAAGGCTTCGAAACCGTGTTCATGCGGCAGAACGGCGAACGCTTCCCGGTGATGATCTACGAGGCCCCGCTGGTCGATGGCCAGGGCCTGCAGACGGGCTGGATGAGCGCGGTGCTCGACCTCAGCGCGCAGCGCCGCGTCGAAGACATCTCGCGCCAGCAGCAAGAGCGTTTGCAGGCCACGGCGCGGCTGGCTACGGTGGGCGAGATGGCCTCGCTGCTGAGCCACGAATTGAACCAGCCGCTGACGGCCATCGCCAGCTACGCCAGCGGTTCGCTGAACCTGATGGCCGACCCGGCCGCCGACACGCCCGGCCTGCTGAAGCAGGCGCTGGAACGGATTGCCGAGCAGGCCGAACGCGCCGGCCGCGTGATCAAGAGCGTGCACGACTTCGTGCGCCGCCGCGAACAACTGCACGAGACATTGGGCGCCGACGTGTTGCTGCAAGCCGTGCTGCCGCTGGCCCGCATGCATTCGCGCAAGAGCGGCACGCGCATCGAACTGGATATGCCGATGGCCGACGGCAACGGCGCAGGCGGCGGGGTGGCCGCAGCAGGCCGTCCGCCGCGGGTGCGTTGCGACCGCACGATGGTCGAACAGGTGTTACTGAACCTGGCGCGCAACGGCATCCAGGCGATGGAAGGCGTCACGCTGCCGGCCGACCGCGTGCTGACGCTGCGTGTGCGCGTGGTGCAGCCGGGCCGCGCCACCTTCAGCGTCATCGACCGCGGCCCCGGCATTGCGCCCGACGTGGCCGCGCGCCTGTTCACGCCCTTCTTCACCACGCGCGCCGAAGGCATGGGCCTGGGCCTGAGCCTGTGCCGCACGGTCATCGAACAACACGGTGGCACGCTGGACTTCGGCCCCGGGCCCGGCGGCAAGGGCACCGAATTCCGCTTCACGCTGGCGATGCCGACGTCTTGCGCCACCGCTGCACAAAGCGGCGAAACTGGCCAACCGGTGTCGGCCGGTTGAAACGCCGCACGCACCCGGCCACCCGAAACACCGCACTGTGACTGTCGCGCTCGACCCCACACTCGGCATCCCCGTCGTCTACCTCGTTGACGACGAGGACGTGGTGCGTGACGCGCTGGCCTGGCTGTTGCGCTCGCGCCGCCTGTTGTCACAGGGTTACGCCAGCGCAGAAGCCTTCGAAGTGTGGCTGACTGAGCAGCAGGCGCCGGGCCGTACGCCCTGGCCGCAGTCGCCGTCGTGCCTGCTGCTGGACGTGCGCATGCCGGGCACCAGCGGCCTGGTGCTGTTCGAACGCCTGGCCGCACGCGGCCTGCTGCCGCTGCTGCCGGTGATCTTCCTGACCGGCCACGGCGACGTGCCCACGGCGGTGGCGGCGGTCAAGCGCGGGGCTTTCGATTTCGTCGAGAAGCCGTTCTCGAACAACGCGCTGGTGGACCGCGTGGAACTGGCGCTGCAGGCCAGCGCGCAGGCACTACTGGACCGCAAGACGCTCAGCGCGACCAGCCGTTTGCTGGCCGAACTGACCGAACGCGAGCGCGATGTGTTGCGCCTGGTGACGCTGGGCCGCGCGAACAAGCTGATCGCCGACGAACTGGGCATCAGCGTGCGCACGGTGGAAGTGCACCGGGCGCGCGTCTTCGACAAGATGAACGTCAAGTCGGCCGTGGAACTGGCGAACCTGTTGCGCGACGGCGGGGCCGATTGATGGCCGGCGAATTCGACCTGATTGCGCGGCACTTCACGCGCCCGGTTGCGCGCGCGGTTTTGGGCAACGAGCGCGGCGCCCGGCATGTTGTGCTGGGCGTGGGCGACGACTGCGCGCTGCTGCAGCCCAGCCCGGGCATGCAGCTGGCCGTGTCCAGCGACATGCTGGTCGAAGGCCGGCATTTCCTGGCCACCGTAGCCCCCGAACGCCTGGGCCACAAGGCGCTGGCGGTCAACCTCAGCGACCTGGCCGCCTGCGGCGCCGAGCCGCTGGCCTGCACACTGGCGTTGGCGCTGCCGCGTGCCGACGAAGTCTTCATTGCCGGCTTTGCAAAGGGCCTGTTCGCGCTGGCCGACGCGCACGGCATCGAACTGGTGGGCGGCGACACCACCGCCGGGCCGCTGAACATCTGCATCACGGCCATCGGCCAGGTGCCGCCGGGGCAGGCGCTGCTGCGCAGCGGGGCGCGGATGGGCGACGAAGTGTGGGTCAGCGGTACTTTGGGTGACGCGCGGCTGGCGCTGGAGGTCTTCCGGGGCAGCGTCGCGTTGAGCGGCAGCGACTTCGAAACCGTGCGCCGCGCGATGGAACAACCGCAGCCGCGCGTGGCGCTGGGTCTGGCCCTGCGCGGCGTCGCGAGCAGCGCCATCGACCTCAGCGACGGCTTGGCGGGCGACATCGGCCACATCCTGCAACGCTCGGGCATCGGGGCCACGTTGAACGTCGATGCGCTGCCGCGCAGCGCCATCCTGGCGGCGCAAACGGTGGCGTTGCAACACGAATGCACGGTGGCCGGCGGCGACGACTACGAACTGCTGTTCACCGCAGCGCCCGCAAAGCGCGACGCCGTGCTGGCCGCCGGCCGCATGGCCGGTGTGGCCGTGACGCGCTGCGGCACCATCGAAGCGCAACCCGGCCTGCGCGTGGTCGACGCCACCGGCCGGCCGCTCGCCCGAGCCTTCCACGGCTGGGACCATTTCGCCTGATCGAAGCCGCCCGATGACCGACGCCACCGCCCTGCCCGTCCCGCCCCCTGCTGCCGCGATCCCGGGCACCGCCCCGGGCCCCGTGCGCCCCAGCGCCGCCTTCATGCGCCGCCACCCCGCGCACTGGATCGCGTTGGGCTTCGGCAGTGGCTTGTCACCGAAGGCGCCGGGCACTGTCGGCACGTTGTGGGGCTGGATCTCTTTCCTGGTGCTCAGCCGCTGGCTGGGCGCTGCGCAGTGGGGCTGGCTGATCGCGGCTTCGTTGCTGGTCGGCTGGTGGGCCTGCACGGCCACCGCACGCCACCTGCGCACCGCCGACCCGGGCGCGATCGTCTGGGACGAGATCGTCGCCATCTGGCTCGTCTTGTGGCTGTTGTTGCCGGCCGGGTTCTGGATGCAGGTGCTGGCCTTCGGCCTGTTCCGCTATTTCGACGCCGCCAAACCCGGCCCCGTCGGCTGGGCTGATCGGCTGTGCAAGTTGCAGCCTGGTCAGGCCATCGGCTGGTGGCAGGGCTTCGGTATCTTGTTGGACGACCTGGTGGCGGCGGGCTGCACGCTGCTGGTGCTGGCATTGGGGGTGCGGCTGTGGGCTTGATGGATTTGCCGGACTTCGAACCCGCCGTGCTGCAACTGGCCGACGCCATGCGCGCACGCGGCTGGCGGCTGGCCGCCGCCGAGAGTTGCACCGGTGGCCTGATCGCGGCCGCCTGCACGGCCGTGGCAGGTTCCAGCGACTGGTTCGAGCGCGGCTTCGTCACCTACAGCAACGCAGCCAAGCAAACGCTGCTGGGCGTGCCCGAAGCGCTGCTGGCCGCCCACGGCGCCGTCAGCCGCGAGGTGGCGCTGGCGATGGCGCAAGGCGCCTTGCAGCACGCACCGGTGCAACTGGCGGTGGCCGTCACCGGCATTGCCGGGCCGGGCGGTGCGGTGCCCGGCAAACCCGTCGGCACGGTCTGGCTGGCCTGGGCCACGGCGGCCGGCGTGCAGGCCGAATTGCTGCAGTTACCGGGCGACCGCAGCGCAGTGCGCGCGGCCACGGTACGGGCTGCGCTGCAGCGGCTGATCGCGGCGGCGGCGGCGGCGGCGGCGTGAAAGTCTTGCTGTGTGGCGACCTCGACCCCGCTGAACGTTCAAGCTGGCTGGCCGCCCTGTCGGCCGCGATGCCCGAAGCGCAGTGGCTGGACCTGGACGCCGCCTGCCGGGAGCCCGCCGCTGTGGCCGCCGCGGTCGTCGCCAACCCGGCCCCGGGCAGCCTGCAAGGCCTGCCGAATTTGCAACTCATGCAGAGCCTGTGGGCCGGCGTGGACCGCCTGCTGGCCGACACCACGCTGCCGACCGAGGTGCCGCTGACGCGGATGGTCGACCCGGCCATGAACACCGCGATGGCCGAAACCGCCTTGTGGGCCACGCTAGCCTTGCACCGCGACTTTTTCACCTATGCGCAACAGCAGCGCGCCGGCCGCTGGCAGGTGCTGCCGCAGCGGCGCGCTGACGAGGTGCGCGTGTTGGTGTTGGGCAGCGGCGAGATGGGCCGCGCGGCGGCCCGGCGCGTCGCGGACCTGGGCTACGCGGTGCGCACCTGGCGGCGCGACGGCACGCCGCTGCTGCGCCCGGTAACCGAGGCCGACATCGTCATCAACCTGCTGCCGCTGACACCCGACACCCGCGGCCTGCTAAACGCCCGCTTCTTCGCCGCGCTGCCCGCGCAGGCCGCCGTGGTGAACCTGGCGCGCGGCGCCCACGTCGTCGATGCCGACCTGCTGGCTGCGCTGGACCGCGGCCATTTGCGCCACGCCGTGCTGGACGTTTTCCAGACCGAACCGCTGCCGGCTGAACACCCCTACTGGCAGCACCCGCAAATCACGGTGCTGCCCCACGCGGCTGCACAAACCGACCCGCGCAGCGCGGCCGCCGTGGCCGTGCGCAACCTGCGGGCGGTGCGTGACGGCGGTGCGCTGCAGCACCTGGTTGACCGCCAGCGAGGCTACTGACAGCGCCCGGTCAGGCCGACAACGCCATCCGCACCCGGCTCTTGGCGCCGCCCAGCTGGCTGGCCTGCAGGATGCCCAGCACCAGCTGACGCAGCGCCGGCCAGGCCTCGTGCGGCCATTCTGAATGCCTCAGGCCTTTGACGATGCCGTCGCAGATGCTGGCGCCTTCCACCAGGTGGGCCAGCTGGTGGCCGGCCAGCGCCGGCAGCACGCGCTCGAACAGTTTTTCCTTCAGGCTCCAGACATTGGCCGCCCTCAGCGCCATTGGCAGCGGCTTGCCGTCATCCAGCTCAGCGCGGGCGCGGGCCAGCGCCCGCAGGTCTTGGGCCAGTGTCCAGTGCACCAGCACTGCGGCTTCGCCCTCGGCCTGCAGGCCGTCCAGCATGCGCAGCGTGCGCGCCACCTGGCCGGTCCACAGCGCCTCGGCCAGCTTGGTGATGTCGTAACGGGCCACGTTCAAGACCGCCGCTTCAATTTGCTCGAAGCCCAATTCGCCGGGCGGGTGCAGCAGTGCCAGCTTCTGCAGTTCCTGGTGCGCAGCCAGTAGATTGCCTTCGATGCGGTCGGCGAAAAAGGCCAGCGTGCGCGCGCCTTCGTCGCCGGCCTTGACCTTCTGCCCCTGGCGCGCCAGGCGCTGCGCCAGCCAGGCCGGCAGCAGCTTCCTGTCCAACGTTTCCACGCGCAGCGTGACGCCGCCGGCGTCCAGCGCGCCGAACCAGGCGGCCTTCTGCTGCTGGTAGTCCAGCTTGGGCAGCTGCACCACCGTCAGCACGTCTTGAATCTCGCCGGACCGCAACCGTTCGGCATAGCGCTGCAAGGCCTCGGAGCCGTCTTTGCCGGGCTTGCCCGACGGGATGCGGATCTCGATCAGCTGCCGGTCGGCAAACAGGCTCATCGCCTGCGCCGCGCCCAGCACGGCGCTCCAGTCGAAGTGGGCGCCGCTGACGGTGAAAACCTTGCGCTCGGTGTAGCCCGCCGCCCGGGCCGCTGCGCGGATGGCGTCGGCCGCTTCCTGGGCCAGCAGCGGCTCGTCGCCGTGCACCGTGTACAGCGGCTTCAGGCCACGGCCAAGGTGGGTTTCAAGCTGGTCGGGGCGGACTTGCATGGCGCGTGACGGGCCTAAACCTGGACCGCAGCCAACCGGCGCAGCACCTGCGCGACCACGTCATCGGTCATCGCGCGGTAGAGCTCAGCCTCTTCATTTTCCTTGGCCAGTGCCTGCACCTCGGTGTAGCTGAGGTCGCGAGTCAGCAGCAGGTCGACGCGCGGTATCAGTTCACGGCCCGAAGGCGTGGTCGCGCGGAAATTGAACTTCAGCCGCAACTGGAATTCACGCACCTGCGCGGCCGATGTCGACGCCACCACGCTCTTTTCGCGCATGTCGAGCAAGGTCTGCAACACCACGTCGGCCTTGTCGGGGGTGGGCAGTTCGCGAACCTGCAGCAGCAGTTGCCGGCGCAGCGCCTCGGCCAGCGGCGAGCGCGGTGCGAAGCCGACCAGCGCGATGCTGCTGAAGGACAGCCGGGCCGGTTGGCGCATCGCGAAGCCGCAGCCGACCAGGCTCGCGGCAGCCCCTGCCGCCACCCCGGCCAGTGCAGTCAGCGTGGCGCGCCGGCTTGTGGGCGTGGGCGTGGGAAGGGGCATAGGCATGGGCATGGGTCTAGACAACCACGTTCACCAGGCGGCCCGGCACCACCACCACCTTCTTCGCCGACTTGCCTTCAGCAAAGCGCAGGAATTCAGGTGAAGCCAGCGCTGCCGCTTCGATGGCCGTACGGTCGGCGCCAGCCGGCACGCGGATGCTGCCGCGCAGCTTGCCGCTGACCTGCAGCATCAGTTCGATTTCGTCCTGCACCAGCGCGTCTTCGTCGACCTGCGGCCATGGCGTGTGGGTGATGTCGCCGAGCGCGATGTCGTAGTGCAAGTCCGACCACAGCGCGTGGGCGATGTGCGGCGCCGCCGGGTACAGCGTGCGCAGCAGGATGCCGAAGGCCTCCTTCAGGGCGGCGTTGTCGGCAGCAGCGCTATCGGCACCGTCACCCAGTTTCGCGTCGTCGATGGCGTTGAGCATCTTCATCGCGCCCGACACCACGGTGTTGTATTGCATGCGGTCGTAGTCGTGCGTCACGGCGCGCAGCAGCAGGTGCGTCTCGCGGCGCAGCGCAGCACCGGCCGGGCTGATGCCGTCCAAGCCAGGGCCGGCCACGCCGCCGCGCGCAGCCAGCTTCACGCCGCTGTTCCACAGCCGGCGCAGGAAGCGGAACGAGCCTTCGGCGCCGCTGTCCGACCAGGCTGCGCTTTGGTCGGGCGGGCCGGCGAACATCGTGAACAGGCGCGCGGTGTCGGCGCCGAACTTGGCGATGATGTCGCGCGGCTCGACCACGTTGTTCTTGCTCTTGGACATCTTCTCGATGCCACCCAGCGTGACCGGCAGGCCGTCGGCCTTCGCCGTGGCGCCCACCGGTTGGCCCCGGTCATCGAAGTGCACGTCGACCTCGCTCGGGTAGAACCAGCGCCGTTTTCCGGTCGATGGGCCGGCGGCGTCTTCGCGGAAGTAGCTCTCGTTCAGCAGCATGCCCTGCGTGAACAATCTGGTGAAGGGCTCGCTGAACGTGACCAGGCCGAGGTCGCGCATGGCCTTGGTCCAAAAACGCGCATAAAGAAGATGGAGCACCGCGTGTTCGATGCCACCGATGTACTGGTCCATCGGCATCCAGTGCTCGGTGCGCCCGTCGACCATCGCACGGTCGTTGTCGGGACAGCAGTAGCGCATGGTGTACCAGGCGCTGTCGACAAAGGTGTCCATGGTGTCGGTCTCGCGCCGCGCCGGCTGGCCGCATTGCGGGCAGGCCACGTTCAGGAAAGAAGCGCACTTGTTCAGCGGGTTGCCACTGCCATCGGGCACCAAGTCTTCGGGCAGCAGGACGGGCAGGTCCTTCTCGGGCACCGGCACGCTGCCGCACCCCGGGGTGCGACCGCCGGGCCCGTCTGCGCCATCGCAATGGATGATGGGGATCGGCGTGCCCCAGTAGCGTTGGCGGCTGATGCCCCAGTCGCGCAAACGCCAGGTGGTCTTCTTGCCGCCCAGGTCCTTGGCCGACAACGCTGCGGCTATCGCATCCACCGCCAGCTTGTACGGCAGCCCGCTGTAGTTGCCGCTGTTGATGGTGACGCCGCGGGCCTTGTCGCTGTACCACTCTTGCCAGTGGTCGTAGCTGAAATGCTCGCCGTCCACCTGCACCACCTGCAGCATGTCCAGGCCGTACTTCTTGGCGAAGGCGAAATCGCGTTCGTCGTGTGCCGGCACCCCCATCACGGCACCGTCGCCGTAGCCCATCAGCACGTAATTGCCCACCCACAGCGGCACATCGGCGCCGGTCAGCGGGTGCGTCACGGTCAGGCCCAGCGGCCGGCCTTCCTTTTCGCGCAGCGCCAGTTCGGCTTCGGTGGTGCCGCCCTTCTTGCAGTCGTCGATGAAGGCCGCAAGATCGGCATTGCCTTGCGCGGCCAGCGTGGCCAGCGGGTGCTCGGGCGCCACGGCGCAAAAGGTGACGCCCTTGATGGTGTCGACGCGGGTGGTGAAGACATGCAGCCTGCCGTCTTGCACCAGTTGCCCATCGGTGCCCCGGATGGTGTGCGGGAAGGCAAAGCGCACGCCCTCGCTCTTGCCGATCCAGTGTTCCTGCATCAGGCGCACGCGCTCGGGCCAGCCTTCCAGATAGTGCGGTGCGGTGGCGTCGCACACACCGGCCAGCAGTTCGTCGGCGTACTGCGTGATGGCCAGGTAATAGCCCGGAATCTCGCGCTTTTCGACGATGGCGCCGCTGCGCCAGCCGCGGCCGTCCACCACCTGTTCGTTGGCCAGCACGGTCTGGTCAACGGGGTCCCAGTTGACGATCTGGGTCTTCTTGTAGGCGATGCCTTTTTCCAGCATCTTCAGGAAGAACCACTGGTTCCATTTGTAGTAGCTGGGGTCGCAAGTGGCCAGTTCGCGGGTCCAGTCGAAGGCCAGGCCTAGCGGCTGCATCTGCGCCTTCATGTCGGCGATGTTGGCGCGCGTCCACTGCGCCGGCGGCACGTTGTTGTCCATCGCGGCGTTTTCCGCCGGCAAGCCGAAGGCGTCCCAGCCCATCGGCATCAGCACGTTCATGCCTTTCATGCGCAGATGGCGGCCCATCATGTCGCCGATGGTGTAGTTGCGCACATGCCCCATGTGCAGCTTGCCGCTGGGGTAGGGCAGCATGCTGCAGGCATAGAACTTTGGCCGACTGGCGTCTTCGGTGACGCGGTGGGCATCGGTCGCGGCCCAGTGCGCCTGGGCGGCGGCTTCGACTTCGGCTGGGACGTATTTCTCGTTCATCCGTCAATTGTAGGGACCGCCTCCACAGCGTCCTGCCTTCAGCACTTGCACGGCGGCGCTGCGGTCGATCTGCGGAAAAGTGCACGCGCGACCCGCCTTTTGCGATTCAAGTCTCGCCAACGCTCTCAAGCGCGCACGGCGGCGGCCAGCGCGGTAACGGCCACCAACACCAAGCTGTCCACCGACCTGCGCGCTTTCGTGGCGGCAGCCAATGTGGGCACTGCCCCCCGCGGTCCTCTGGGGCAAGTCACTGTCGGGCGTGCAGCACGTCAAGGTGCTGATCAACGCCACCAGCTTCGACAGCCAACTGCTTGCCTTGCGCACCGACATCCTGCTGCGCGGCGGTTCGGTTTTCTACAACGACCCCTCGGTGCTGGCGCTGTCGGCCACGGTGCCGGTGACGGCGCTGATGCCCAGACGTTGTTGCGGGTCGCGGCGGGCGGCATGGCGGGCGGCAGCGGCATCGACGGCCGGGGTGTCGGCAGGTGGTCGACATCGTTGGGTGGCCGACGCGGCGGTGACCGCAGACGCCGACTAGCGAGCGGGGGTCGGGGCCGTGGGCGTGACGGGGCTGGCCGTTTCGGTGACCAATCCGATGCGCGTCAGGCCGGCTGTCTGTACCCAGCCGATCAGTTCGGCCACGCGGCCGTAGGGCACGCGACCGTCGGCGCGCAGTTGCACCTCGGTGGCGGGGTTGCGCTGCGCGGCGGCGCGCACGCGTACCGCAATCTGCTCGCGTTCAGTCTTGGCATCCAACGCTTCTTCGCCCAGGAACAGCCGCCCCTGCGCGTCGATGGCCAACGCCACCGTTGCCGGCGCATCGCTCGCCGCCGCGCCGTCGGCCTTCGGCAAGTCCAGCTTCAAGCTGCTGCTCATCAGCGGCGCGGTCAGGATGAAGATCACCAGCAGCACCAGCATCACGTCGATCAGCGGCGTCATGTTGATTTCGCTCATCGGTTGAGAACCCGGGTTGCGTTCGAGCCGGCCGAACGCCATCTCAGTGGCCCAAAATCTTGTCGAGCACCATCTGCCGCAGGTCGTGCGCGTAGCCTTCCAGCTCGGCCTCGCAGGCCGACACCCATTTGCCGAAGACGTTGTAGGCCAGCACCGCCGGCACGGCCACGGCAATGCCGGCGGCCGTCATCACCAGCGATTCACCGATGGGCCCCGACACCTTGTCGATGGTGATGCTGCCCGCCGCCGCAATGCCCGCCAGAGCGTGGTAGATCGCCCAGACCGTGCCGAACAGGCCCACGAAAGGCGCGGTGCTGCCGATGGAGGCCAGCAGCACCTGGCCGAACTGCAGGTGCGCCAGGCCGCGGTGCAGCGCGTCGCGCAGACGGCGCGTCAGCTGGCTTTCCAGCTGCCCGGTGCTTTCCAGCGTGCCGCGTGCGGGCTGCGCCTCGGCAGCGTCCAGCAGCGGCAGCAGCACGCGTTCGCGGTCCAGCGACTGCAGGCGTGCGCGGCCGTCGTCCAGCGTGGCGGCGTCCCAAAACGCAGGCACAGCGCGGGAGATATCGCCGGTGGCGCGGCGCAGCAGCCAACCCTTCCAGAAAATCAGCACCCAGGCCGTCACCGACATGGCCAACAGCAGCAAGGCCACCGTGCGGCCGACGGCGTCGCTGGCGTCCCAAAATTGCGACAGACCGGTCATCGGCTCAGTGCAGTCCGAGCACGTCGTCCATGCCGTAAAGGCCGGGCCGGCCTTCGGGCAGGCCAGCCAGGAAGCGCGCGGCGCGCAGGCTGCCGTCGGCGTAATTGGCGCGGCTGCTGCTCTTGTGCGCAATCTCGATGCGTTCGCCGGTGCCGCAGAACAGCACCGTGTGTTCGCCGACGATGTCGCCGCCGCGCACGATGGCAAAGCCGATGCTGCCTGGCACGCGTTCGCCGGTGTGGCCATGGCGGGTGAATACGCCTTGCGCCGCCAGATCGACACCGCGTGCACGGGCCACCGCTTCACCCATGGCCAGCGCGGTGCCGCTGGGCGCATCGACCTTGTGCTGGTGGTGGGCCTCGACGACCTCGACGTCGTAGCCTGGCCCCAGCGCCTGCGCGGCCTGCGCCAGCAGCTTGAGCATCACGTTGACGCCCACGCTCATGTTGGCGGCGAACACCGTGGCGACGTGCTGCGCGTGGTCGGCGATGGCCGCCTTCTGCGCGGGCGTGAAGCCGGTGGTACCGATGACCACGCGCACACCGAGTTCACGGCACACGGCCAGATGGGCCAGCGTGCCTTCAGGGCGCGTGAAGTCGATCAGCACATCGGCGCCCTTCAGGCCGGCACGCAAGTCGGCGGTGATGGCCACGCCGGCGGCCTTGGCCAAAGAAGTACCGGCTTGACGGCCGATAGCGCTGCTGCCGGCCACGTCCAACGCGCCTGAGAGTTGGCAGTCAGCGCTGGCCAGCACGGCTTCGATCAGCATCTGGCCCATGCGTCCACCGGCGCCGGCTACGGCGACGTTCAGCATCGCAAATGGCCCGGCACTCAGGACTCCAGCGGCGGGTAGTCGCGGATCGGGCCCACCGGTTCAGCCACCGGCGCCTCGCGCTTTGGCGGCAGTGGCAGCGCGGCACGTTCGGCTTCGCTGAGTTCCAGCTTTGGCGCGCGCAGGTCCTTGAAGCGGCTGATCGACGCGACGAACTCGCGCTCTGAAGGCAGATCGGGCGCTTCGACGGATTTCACCAGATCACCGTCGAACAGCACCACCACGCTGCGGCGTTGCAAGACGGCGTTGGGCCGGCGCAGCGTAAAGATGTAGTCCCAGCGGCTGGCATGAAAAGGGTCGGCCATCAGCGGCGTGCCCAGCAGGTCTTTCACCTGCAAGCGCGTCAGACCGGGCTTCAGCGCTTGGGCCTGCTCTTTCGTGATGGCATTGCCTTGCACGATGTCGATGCGGTAAGGGGTAACGAAACCCACCAGGCTGTCGGTGCGTTGCAGCGCTTCACAGCCGACCAGCGCAAAGGCCGAGACCAGCGCGCAGGAAATCAAGAAGAAACGGGGCATGGGCGACAGCACGAGAGAGGAATCGGGACGGCCAAACGGGCTGGCTATGATCGAAAGATCATCGAAAGATTCTAGCGAGGGCCGCCGCCCCGGTTGCCGAGCAAGCCATGACGCATGTTGACGAGCTGAAAAGCAGCGGCTTGAAAGCCACGCTGCCGCGCATCAAGATTCTGGAAATCTTCCAGGGCGCAGCGCAACGCCACATGTCGGCCGAGGATGTCTACAAGGCCCTGCTCGTTGAAGGGGCCGACATCGGTTTGGCCACGGTTTACCGCGTGCTGATGCAGTTCGAACAAGCGGGCCTGCTGTCGCGCAGCAACTTCGAGTCGGGCAAGGCGGTCTTCGAATTGAACCAAGGCCAGCACCATGACCATCTGGTGTGTCTGGATTGCGGCCGCGTGGAAGAGTTCTTCGACAGCGCGATCGAAGCCCGTCAGCGCGCAGTCACCAGCGCCCGTGGTTTCGAGCTGCAAGAGCACACGCTGGCGCTGTACGCGCGCTGCGTCAAAACCGACTGCCAACACAAGAACAAATAGCCCGCGGTCGGCCCGCAGGCAGCCGACTTACAGCGGGTCGCCGCGCTCCATCGCGGCCTGGTGCCGCTTGATGAACTCCTGGTAGGTGTCGATGCCGCGCAGCTGCAGCACGGTGTTGCGCACGGCGGCCTCCACCAGCACCGCCAGGTTGCGCCCGGCATCCACCGCGATCACGACTTTGCGCACCGGCAGGCCCAGCACATCCTCGTACAGCGGCTCGTAGGGCAGGCGCTCGAATTCGCGCTCCATCGTTTCCTTGCGCACCAGGTGCACCAGCAGGTGCACCTTCATCTTGCGCCGCACGGCGGTCTCGCCAAAGATGGCCTTGATGTCGAGCAGGCCGATGCCGCGCACCTCCAGCAGGTTCTGCAGCAGTTCGGGGCAACGGCCTTCCAGCAGCGTTTGCGAGGTGCGGTAGATGTCCACCGCGTCGTCGGCCACCAGGCCGTGGCCGCGGCTGATCAGTTCCAGGCCGAGTTCACTTTTGCCCAGGCCCGATTCGCCGGTCAGCAGCACGCCCAGCCCGAGGATGTCCATGAACACGCCGTGGCGCGTGACACGTTCGGCGAAGTGCTGGCCGAGATAGCCCCGCACCACGTCGATGACATGGCCGGCCGATTCGCCGGTGACGAACAGCGGAATCTCGGCGCGGTCGCACATCGCCACCAGCCGGTCGGGCGGCGCCACGCCGTCGGCGACGATCAGCACCGGCGGCTCCAGCGTCACGATGCGCGAGATGCGGCGTTCCTGATCGTCGGCCGACGAGGTGGTCAGGTATTCCACCTCGCGCACGCCGACGATCTGCACGCGGTAAGGGTGGATGTAGTTCAGGTAGCCGACCAGATCGGCCGCACTGCGGGCGTCACGCACGGCAGCGTCGGCAAAGCGGCGTTCAGGGTGGGCGTGGCCCGCAATCCATTCCCAGCGCAGCGCCTCGCGGTGGGCTTCGAACAGCGCCTCGGCGCTGATGGATGTCGGCTTCATGGAGCCCCCAAGCTCACTGCGTTCGCTACCCCCCGAGGGGCCTCTTGCAGCGTCCCGGCAAAGCCGGTTCCGCACAAGGCCTTGGTCGACTCGAAGGCCATCAGGCGACGGATTTCAAGGGTTCCCAGTCAGCAATCAGCTGGTGCACTGTGGCCGCATCGGGCTCGGTTCGCAGGCGCTCGCGCAGTTCGCGGTCGGACAGCATCTCGGCGATTTCGGACAAGATTTCCAGGTGCCGCTGCGTCGCGGCTTCGGGCACCAGCAAAAAGATCAACAGCTCGACAGGGACGTCGTCGGGTGCGTCGAACGGGATGGGCTGCAACACGCGCAACACGGCGGCCAGCGGCTGCTTCAGGCCCTTGATGCGGCCGTGCGGGATAGCCACCGCGTGACCCAGCCCGGTGGAACCCAGGCGCTCGCGGGCGAAAAGGTTGTCGGTGACGGTGCCGCGCGCGATGGCGTGCTGGTTTTCGAACAGCAAGCCGGCCTGCTCGAAGACACGCTTCTTGCTGGTGGCATCCACGTTCACCAGCACGTTGCTGGCCGGCAAGATCGCGGCGAGACGGTTCATGGGGCCATGTCCTGGCGCCGCAAACGGCTCGTTGCACGGCGACCTTGGGGGGGTGACAGAGCCGAGGATGATAGACCGCAGCCTCCTGGCGAAGACCAGCCTGAAGACCCCGAAACGGGTGTATTCCTCAGTTGATGCGGCACTGCAACAACAAACGGCACCGGTATGGAAAACGGCCCCGAAGGGCCGTGTTGCCGGCAGGCGCTGTAGCCCGCAAATCGGGGCGAAGGTGGTTGCGCTGCAACTAGGCAGCACCCATGTCCAGCCGTTTGGGCGACTCGTGGTGGTGGTTCTGCAGCCGGTCCTTGTGGCGCACCACCTGGCGGTCGAGCTTGTCCATCAACTGGTCGATGGCCGCGTACATGTCCTCGGCCGCGTTCTCGATGAAGATGTCCCGGCCCTTGACGTGCAGGGTCACCTCGGCCTTCTGCCGTCGTTCCTTCTCCTTCAATTTCTCCACCGTCAGCAACACCGCGACTTCGACCACTTGATCGAAGTGCCGGGTCACGCGCTCCAGCTTGGTGCGCACGTACTCACGCAGGGCCGGGGTGACTTCGAGATGATGTCCGCTGATCGTCAAGTTCATCAGAACCTCCTTGGGGGAAGGGAGTGAAACGCCGACAGCGAAGCCGCCGGCAGGGGGGAATCTGTAGAGATAAAGAGAGGGGGGGATTTGGAAGATCGGTCCGGCGGGTGCCGACGAACTCAGTGTGCACCGGTTGCACAGGACTGACAAGGCTGCACCGCGAATCAGGGATTGACGTTGTGACGGATATCTTCGGGCCCTTCATTTCTGCGCGCAACGTGCCTGGTGCGGGCGAAAAGTTCGCGGGCCGTCGTCACGCACCAGCCCGGCCAAGCCGCCGGGCCGCGCTGCCGGGCCGCGCTGCCGTTACCCCGCTGGCTAGAATCGTTGCGCTTCCTGGCTTCAAGTAGTCCCTGCGCACAAAGATGAAACTGATCGGTTCACTCACCAGCCCCTACGTGCGCAAAGTGCGCGTTGTGATGGCCGAAAAGAAGCTCGACTTCCAGTTGCTGGTGGAAGACGTCTGGAACAACGACGCCATTCTTAAGAGCAACCCGTTGGGCAAGGTACCCTGCCTGGTACTGGACGGCGGCGAAGCGGTCTTCGATTCCCGCGTCATCGTCGAATACCTCGACACCTTGTCGCCAGTGGGCAAACTGATTCCGCAGAGCGGTCGGGAACGCGTTGAAGTGCGCACCTGGGAGGCGCTGTCCGACGGCCTGCTGGACGCCAGCATCGCCGCGCGCATGGAAGCGCACTGGACACACCGCACGGCCGAACAGCGTTCGCAGGCCTGGATAGCCCGCCAGATGAGCCGCGTGACGACCGCCATCACCGCGATGGCCCAGGGCCTGGGCGACAAGCCCTACTGCGCCGGCAACCACTTCACGCTGGCCGACGTGGCCGTCGGTTGCGCGCTCAGCTACCTCGACTTCCGCTACGTCCACATTGACTGGCGCGGTCCGCACCCGAATCTGCACAAGCTGCTCGACAAGCTGGCGACGCGGCCCAGCTTCATCGAATCCGCCCCGCCGGCGGCCTGAAGCGGCCGGCGCGCAGCGATGCTCTACGAAGACCTGCACAGCTACCGTCCGGCCGACGGCCACGGCCTGCCGCACGACCCGTTCAACGCCATCGTCGGCCCGCGGCCTATCGGCTGGATCAGCACGAAGAGCCGTGCCGGCCTGGTGAACCTGGCGCCCTACAGCTTTTTCAACGCCTTCAACTACACGCCGCCGATCATCGGCTTCGCCAGCATCGGCGCGAAGGACACGCTGCGCCACATCACCGAGACCGGCGAGTTTGTCTGGAACCTGGTGACGCGGCCGCTAGCCGACGCGATGAATGCCAGCTGCGCCGCAGTGGCGCCCGAAGTCAATGAATTCGAGCTGGCCGGCCTGACGGCCCTGCCATGCAACGTAGTGAACGTGCCCCGCGTTGGCGAAAGCCCGGTCGCTTTCGAATGCAGGCTGACGCAGCAGATCCAGCTGCAGGGCGTGGACGGCGTGCCCGTGCCGACCTGGCTGACGCTGGGCGAGGTGGTGGCCGTGCACATCGCGCGGGAACTGCTGGTCGACGGCGTTTACGACACCGCCGCCGCCCAGCCCATCCTGCGCGGCGGCGGTCCGGCCGACTACTTCGGCATCAGCGCCGAAGGGCGCTTCCGGATGTCCAGACCGCGCTGATCTCACGTTCCCATCGATTTTTTCAAGGAGCCATCGCCATGCGCCGTACCGCCCTTTTCATCGTCAGCCTGGCGCTTTTCGTCGGCACCGCCCATGCCCAGCAGGTGCTGCTGGAGGTCGACACCGGCGCCAACCGTATCCTGACGCTGAGCCCGACCACCGGCGCGGTGCTGAACGCGAACTTCATCACCGACGCCAACAGCGCTGCCACCTACGACTTCCAGACACCGCGCGCAGCCATCCAGGTGGGCAACGAGATCTGGGTCTCGGACCAGAGCCCCAACATCAACGCCATCTACCGCTTCGACCTGGGCGGCAGCTACCTGTCGAAGATCGGCGGCGCGGCTGGCGGGTTGAGCAATGTGCGCGGCATGCGGCTGATCGACGGCACGGTCTACGTCGTCAATGCCGGCACCACCAACGGCGCGCCGGGCATCGGTATCGCGCGCTACGACACCGCCGGCAACAGCCTGGGCTTCTTCTCGACGGTGACCACGGTGGGCGCCACCACGGTGGGCTCATCGCCGTGGGACATCGCCAGCTACAACGGCCGGCTGCTGGTCAGCGACGGCACGTCGCGCGGGCTGCAGCTGTACAACACCGACGGCAGCTACTCGGGCGCCTTCACGCCGGCGGCCATCAACAACATCCCGGCCGAAATCTTCGTGCGCAGCAACGGCAACGTGCTGCTGGCTGCCAACGGCAGCACGCCCACCGGCAGCTTCGGCCTGTACGAACTGAGCCCCACCGGCGCCATCGTCAGCAAGTGGACCGGTACACCGGGCCTGGGCGTGCGCGGCGTGTACGAACTGGCCAACGGGCAGTACCTGATCAGCGAAGCCGGCGGCGGCAGCGCGGTGCGCGGCCTGGGCACCGTCAATCCACTGGGCGTTCAGGACAACACCAATTTCACGCTGATCCAGGGCAACATCAACGGCGGCTGGATCAGCGTGGCGACCATCCCCGAACCGTCCTCAGCGTTGTTGCTGCTGGTCGGCCTGGGCGTGGCCGGTGGCTGGTCCGTGCGGCAGCGGGCGGCCCGGGGCGCAGCCTGCTGAACGCCCCGGCGTCCGGGGTCTGCATCGAGGTGCTGGCCCATCGCGAGCTGCCAGTGGCCGAGGGCATACGGGCCGTGATGGCACTGGCTTATGCCCAGGAAGCGCAGCTGCTGCAGATCGCAGACTTCCCGCCGCTGGCCCGGACTGCCGCCGACATCGCGGCCGATGGCGACCTCTACCTCGGTGCGCGCGTCGGCGGCGAGATCGTCGGCGTGCTGAGCCTGGGCCCTGACCCCGAGGCGCAGCAACGGTGCATCAACACCCTGGTGGTCCACCCCGGCGCGCAGCGCCAAGGCACCGGCCGGCGGCTCGTCGAGGCGGCACTCGCCCATCTGCCCGGCACCCCTTGCGCGGTCGTCACGGCGGCGGCGAACGCACCGGCGCTGGCGCTGTACCGGGCGATGGGCTTCAGGCCCTATCGCTACGGCGTGGTCGGCGTTGACGATCTGCCGATGGTCAAGCTGCGGCGCGACGCTCAGCCGGCGGCAACATCCGCGGCCAGCGGCTGAAGACTAGCGCTGCGCAGGGGCTGGAAGCTGTCGCTACGCAGGGGCTGGAAGCTGTCGCTACGCGACAGGGGCCAGTACAGCTCATAGACGCGGTGCGGCCAGGGCGCCTGCCCGGCCATCGCGGCCAGCAGCTCACCGGGTTGCAGGAAATGCAGCTGGTTGGCCAGCAGCTTCACGCCGTGGTCCGCCGAACGCCGCACGATGTGCGAAGCCGTGATCTGGTCGGGGTGCGTCAGCCCGGCGGCCTGCACCAGTTCCTTCAGCGCATGCAGCGTGTTTTCGTGGAAGCGCCAGACGCGTTCGGTCTTGTCCAACACCACCAGCGCCTGCTGGCGCTGCGGGTCTTGCGTGGCCACGCCGGTCGGGCAACCGCCTGTGTGGCAGGTCTGCGCCTGGATGCAGCCCAAAGCAAACATGAAGCCGCGCGCCGCGTTGCACCAGTCGGCACCCAGCGCCATCAGCCTGACGATATCGAAAGCACTCACCACCTTGCCGGCGCAGCCCAGCTTGATGCGCCCGCGCAACCCCAGCCCGACCAGCGTGTTGTGCACCAGCAGCAGGCCTTCCTGCAGCGGCGCGCCGACGTGGTCGGTGAATTCCAGCGGCGCGGCGCCGGTGCCGCCTTCGGCCCCATCAACGACGATGAAGTCGGGCAGCAAACCGCTTTCCAGCATCGCCTTGCACAACGCAAACCATTCCCACGGGTGGCCGATGCACAGCTTGAAGCCGATGGGTTTGCCGCCCGAAAGAGTGCGCAGCCGTTCGATGAACTGCAGCATGTCCAGCGGCGTGTTGAAGGCGCCGTGGCGCGCCGGGCTGATGCAGGACTGGCCCTCGGGCACGCCGCGCGCCTGCGCGATTTCCGCCGTCACCTTCGGCCCGGGCAACACACCGCCGTGACCGGGCTTGGCACCCTGGCTCAGCTTCAACTCAATCATCTTCACCTGCGGGTCCAGCGCATTGGCTGCAAAACGTTCGGCGTTGAAGCTGCCGTCGTCGTTGCGGCAGCCGAAGTAGCCGCTGCCGATTTCCCAGATCAGGTCCCCGCCGTGCACGCGGTGGTGCACGCTGATCGAACCTTCGCCGGTGTCGTGTGCGAAGCCGCCCTTCTTCGCACCGCCGTTTAGCGCCAGGATGGCGTTGGCGCTGAGCGCGCCAAAGCTCATCGCCGAGATGTTGAAGATGCTGGCGCTGTAGGGCTGCGTGCACGACGAACCGCCGGCGCCGATGGTGACGCGGAAGTCGTGGCCGTCCACCGCCGCGGGCGCGATGGAATGGTTGATCCACTCGTAGCCGCCGGCCTGCACGTCCAGCTGGGTGCCGAACGGCCGGTTGTCGGGCTCACCCTTGGCACGCTGGTAGACCAGGCTGCGCTGCTGGCGCGAGTAGGGCGCGGCTTCGCTGTCGCTTTCGATGAAGTACTGGCGCATCTCGGGCCGGATGAATTCCAGCAGGAAGCGCAGGTGGCCGATGATCGGGTAATTGCGCAGCACGGCGTGGCGCGTCTGCCGCGTGTCGCGCCAGCCCAGGGTCAGCAGGAACAGGCACAGCAGCGTGGGCACACCGCTGATGCTGGCCAGGCCACTCAGACCCATGCCCAGCCAAGCCAGCCCGAAGACCAGCGTGCCGATGCCGCTGAACACCCAGGCCGTGTAGCGAACCGGAAACCAAAGGTCGATGCGGCGCAGCCACTCGTGCATGTGTCGTCTCCTGGCGGCGCATCGGCGGGCACCGTCTTGTCGCGCGATGCTAGTGGCCGGGCCGCCGAGCCAGCCGCCGAACAGGTTCGGTTTGACGCGTCTTTTCGGCGCCGGCACGGCCTTCGCGGCTGGCCATTGCAGAGTGCCAGGCAACTACCGTCCCAGGATCCACGCCACCAATGCGCTGGCGTCTTCGTCCGGTACATGGGCCATGGCCGGCATGGGCCCACTGCCCCACACGCCCAACCGACGTGACCAGGATGGCCAGCGCCCGGACCGCGACAGCCGCCGCCCGCGACCTCAGGTCGGACATGCAGCCCGCACCGTGGCCCGCACCGTGGCCCGCACGGTGGCCCGCACGGTGGCCGTCACGGTGGCCGGCAGGCTGGCCAGCCCGGCTCACTTCACCATCACCGTGATGCTGTGACTGAGCGCTTCGCCGTAGCTCTGGTGTGCGCCATTGGCGAACTGCGCCGTCAGCTTGTAGGTGCCGGGCGCGAGTTTCACTTCGGCCTCGGCCTCGGTCTCGGTCTCGGTCTCGGTCTCGGTCTCGGTCTCGGTCTGGGCCTTGCCGTAGTGGATGTGCGGCGCGGCGCAAGCGGTGACGAGGGCAGCGCAGGCCACGGCCAGGCTCTAAGTGAGGCTTCGAAACGAGATGTGGCGGGTCTCCGTTGGGGATCTGGGCGGCATGGCCCGAACCGGGTGTGGACAGCGCGACTCGACCCTGCACGAAGGCGGGTCTGGCGGCGCGTAACCAGTTGGCCGGGCAAAGATCTCCGGTCGGCCGCAGGCCACTGCTGCGCCTGCCGGCTGCAGCTAACCCTTCGCGCCGTTTGAAACTTTTGCGCAGTCTGTGGGGCAATCGCCTGCGCCGTCGGGTCCCGGCGGGTGCGCGAGCGTATTGCGGATGAACTGCTTTTCATAGCACCGGTTGCGGCGGTGCTTCTTCGCCGCGGTGCGCTGGTCCTGGCGCTTGTCGACCACAAACTCCACGTGCGGGCTGCGGCCGTGCTGTCAAGGGACGAGGCATGGAGTCGGCTGCGACATCAGCGCGGTCGCTTTGTTGCAGCACGCGGTGGCAGTCGCAGTCGAACACCAGCATGGCGATACCGGTGTCATAACGCATTCATAACGCGCGGTGCCGTACAAGAAGAGCGCACGATGCCAACCCGCGTCACGACAGGAGTTGAGATGGTCCAGACACACGACAGTCGAGGCAAGCTTGCCTCTGGCCCAGCCACCGCAGCAGGGCCCATCGGCCAAGCCCTGAATCACGCTCCCAACGGGCTGGCTGCCGTTGCCGCGTGCGCTGCGCTGCTCGCCGTGCCTGCCGTCGTGCAGGCGCAGGCCAACGTCAAGCCACCGCAAGCGCAGGCCTGGATCGACGTGGCCACATTCAGCGGCATGGGCATGCCAACGGGTGGCGCGGCGGCCAACCCGATGGCCGCCCTGGCCGGCCTGTTCGGCGGTGTTGGTCTCGGCGGCGCAAAGAACAACTTCGGCAACAGCCAGGCCGGCAGCGCCGGGCGCTGGGTCGACGTGACACTGCTCAGCCGCAACAACCCGTCGCTGACTGACGCGCAGCAAGCGGTGCCGACCGGCTTCTTGCCCAGCCCGCTGAAGCTTCAAGCGCCGAAGGACGGGCGCAAGGCAGCCGACAACGACGACGCGGTCATCGAAGCAGAGATCGAACGCCCACGCGGCAAGTTGTTGTTGTACTGGGGCTGCGGCAGCACGGTGCGCACCGGCCAGCCGAAGGTGCTGGACATGGCCAGTGCCAGCTCGGCCGACATGGCGAAGTTCTTCATCAGCCGACGCGCCACCCAGCGCGGCACGCACAGCGCTGTCGGCCGGCCAGTGTGGCCCAGCGTGTCTGACCCGCGCATGCTGCCGGCCGCAGCCACGCTGGCCGGTGAACACGCCTTCAGCGGCAGCGGCGTGCCGGACGGCTTTCGCTTCCAGATTCCGGCCTTGCAAGAACTGATGCCGCCGCTCGACCTGAAGACGCTTGACGTCGGCGGCGTCGTCGAACTGAGCTGGTCCGCTGCACCCACCGCCCGGGCCTACTTCGCCGCCGGCATGGCAGCCGGTGCGAAGGACGAAATGGTGTTGTGGACGTCGAGTGAGCTGCCCGACACCGGCTTCGGCCTGACCGATTACCAGACCAACGCAGCGGTCGACCGCTGGCTGAAAGAAAAGGTGCTGCTGGCACCCGCCACCACCCGCTGCAGCGTGCCCAAGGGCGTGTTCAGCGCCGAGGGCGCGATGCTGCGCCTGATCGGTTACGGCAACGAATTGAACCTGGTGCATCCGCCGCGGCCGGCCGACCCGAAAGCAGCGTGGGAGCCGGTGTGGGCCGTGAAGTTGCGCGTCAAGTCGGTCGCCAGCAGCATGCTCGGCATGCCGGAGATGGGCGACATGGACAAGTCGGCCGACGGCAGGCCCGCGCCCTCGCCCTCGCCCTCGCCCTCCCCCTCGCCCTTGTCCTCAGCCAACGCCGAGCCCAAGAACAATGACGTCGTCAAGAAGCCCAGTGCGCTCGACATCCTGCGCGGCGTGCTCGGCCGCTGAACCCCGAAAGGCACCCATGCACAAGTTCTCGGTGGCCACTTGCCATTTCATTGCTGCTGCAGCCTGCGCGGCCGCGTGCCTCGCATCGGCGGCGGCTTTCGCCGACTGCGAATCGCGCCCGGCCCGGCCGGCTGAAACCGCGTTCAATGCGCGCGCCATGGCGGCACTGGTGGCGGTCTTACCGCCCGCCCCCGCCGGCGTCGTGGCTGTCGGCGCCAGGCCGTTCGACTTCAAGAGCCCGCCGGGCATCTACGAGGTGCTGTGCGATTTCTCGAAAGAGAGTGAATTCAGCATCACGGCGCGGCGCTAGTACGTCGGAAAACACAGCGAGACCGAGCGCAAGTCCTGGAGCGCGCAATACGACCGGGTGACCGCGCAGTTCCACGCGCTGAAGACAACGCCGCCCGACAAAGCCGCCGAGCAGCAGGTGTTGCGTCAGCAGTCGAATGCCGCCTGGCAGGCCATGCGCGACGCCGAGAAAGCCGGCGATAAGGCCGCTGCGCAAGTCATCGACGAAAAGTACCGCAGCCTGCACGACCAGGCTGACAGGATCGATGCGCAGCACCAGGACAGTGTCAAACCGCAACTCAGCGAGCTGGACCAACGCCGCATGGCCACCGACCTGGAGCGCCAGCAGGTGGACATCATGCTGCCGATGAACCTGGGTAGGCTGCGTCCACGAGGCCTTTGGCGCGGCCAGCCCCGGAAAGAGCGTGGGGCTGCGCCGGCGGCCTCCCGCACCTTCTGCACCGCAGGCAGCAACAAAGCCATGAGCACCGCGATGATGGCGATCACCACCAGCTGTTCGATGAGTGTGAAACCGTTTGATGGCGGGCACCGGCGGGTCATGTCGCACTCCTGCTTTGGGTTGTGCGGACGCACAGCACGCGGGCCGGCATCAGCAGGCCCGCCAGCATCAACCCCGACGCGCCGGGTTCGGGCACGGCGACGGTCAAACCGAGCGTGCCGTTGCTCAGGCTGAAGTTGCCCGCCACGCCGCCGTAGCTGAAGTCGCTGGCCGCGAAGCCGATCACGCTGTTGAAGTGGATCAGTCGGTAGGTCTCGCCGACCACCGTGCCGGCATTCACTTGGTCGATCAGGAACGCGCCGTCGGCGCCACGGATCAGGGCGTCCATGAAGAGCTGGTCGCTGCCGGCCGTGTCGGCGCCCAGCACCAGGCGGATGACGCCGCCGCCGTCCCATCTGAGGCTGCCGTACAGCGTGAGCGTGACCGGGTCGCCGGGCGCGATCACGCCGCCGGCGCCGTTGACGAACAGCGAGCCGCCTGTGGCAGGGTTGAAGCCACCGTCGCGCACGAGCCCTGAGAACCTGGTGTCGCGATCGTTGATGCCGACCCGCAGCGCCTTGTTGCCCAGGCTGATGGTGCCGCCGCCTTCGATCGAGCCGATGCTCATGCCGGTGCCGGCATGCAAGGAGATGTCGAGCCCGCCCGACGAGGTGGCGTTGCCTTCGACGATGGCGCGCGCCGTGCCGCCGCTGCTGCTGCTGCTGCTGTCGAGAAACACGATGCCGCCGTCGGCGGCGATGCCTGCGGAAGGATGCGCGTACAGCGTGGCCGTGCCGGCGTTGGTGCCCGAGGTGAAGGCCGTCTGGCCGCCCAGCGCGCCGAACACCGTGCCGCCTTGGATTTGAAAGGCGGCACGGCCCGCGCTGCTCGCGTCGTAAAACGCGATCTGGCCGCCGCGTCCGCCCGCCACGGCGCCACCGCCCATCGTGAAGCGGGCGTCGGCCGCGCTGCTGGAATTCCTGAAGGTCAACGCGCCGGGCCGGGCATCCGCGATTTGTGGGCCCTGCAAAGTGAAGGTGGCGCGGCCCGCGCTGGCGCCATCGATGAACCCGGTATCGCCGCCGTAGGCAAGGCTCGCGCCCGCGCTCGGGTTCGTGATGCTCGCGCTGCCGGCTGAGGACTGACCCCTGAACACGGTGAGCCCGCCGAATGCGCCAAAGCCAATGCAGCCGGTGTTGAGGATCGTGGCGGCGCCAGCGTCAGCCGATGCGTAGAAACTGGTGACGCAGCCATCGCGCCCTGCGCCCGTGGCGGGGCCTTTGGTGATGGTGGCGTTGGCCGCAGTGCCTGCATTGAAGTTGAACCTGCCGCCACGCGCGGACAACGCGCCGCCCATGTTGTTGAAGGTGGCTGAGCCGGCCGAGCTGCCCGCGCCGTCGAAGGCGGTGTAGGCGCCGTTGGCACCCGCGACGGCGCCGCCCTCGCGGGTGAAGCGGGCTCGCCCAACGCACCCAGCGCACCCAGCAGGCTGGCACCCAGCGCGTCACGCGGTTGTTCACGCTGTCTGCCGACGGCAACACGCAGACCTCGACCAACACCTCGCAGGTGCTCGACGTGGCCGGCGCCGTGCTGCAGAACGCCTGCGCCGGCGACGTCTCGACACGGGTGCCCTGACGCGGCCGGCCTCAAAGCCCGTCGGCGGGCGGCGCATACTGAAAGCCCACACGGGAGCCTTCGATGAAGACATTGCACGCGTTGCTGTGGCCCGCACTGCTGTCGTTGCTGTCGTTGCTGTCGTTGCAGTGCGCCACGGCCGCGGCCCAGACGCCCGTCAAACGGCCCGAGGACGTGGGCCTGTCGGCCGCCCGCCTGCAGCGCGTGGACGCGTTCATCGCACGCCTGCAGGCCGAGGGCAAGCTGGCCGGCGCCGTCACCGTGGTGGCGCGCCGCGGCCAGGTGGTGTCGCTGAAGGCCCAGGGCTACGCCGATCTCGAAGCGAAGCGCGCGCTGCGTGTGGACGACATCTTCCAGATCCAGTCGATGACGCAGCCCATCACCGTGGTGGCGGTGCTGATGCTGCTGGAAGAGGGGCGCTTCCTGCTCAGCGACCCGATCGCGCAGTTTCTGCCCGAGTTTGCCGACATGAAAGTGGTGGTGCCGCAAGCCGACGCGCCCGACGGCCACGTGCTGGCGCCGCTGCGCCGCGGCATCACGATTCACGACCTGCTGACCCACCGCGCCGGCTTCGTCGGCGTGCCGCCGTCGATCAACCCGCCAGCCGAGGCGCTGCGGCGCAAGGCGCTGCAGACCTTGCCGGCGAACTACGACTTCACACTCGAGCAGTACGTCAAGGTCTTGGCCACTTCGCCGCTGGACAGCCAGCCCGGCACCAGCTTGCGCTACGGCCCGGCCACCGAGGTGCTGGGGCGCCTGGTCGAAGTGGTGTCGGGGCGCACGCTGCCGGAGTTCTTCGCCGAGCGCATCTTCCAGCCGCTGGGCATGGTGGATACAGCGTTCACCGTGCCGGTGGACAAACGCGCCCGCGTCGTCACGGCGTACCGGCGGTCGGCAGAAGGCGCCTTGGCGGCCGTGCCGCCGTACGCGATGGCGCCAAAGTTCTTCTCCGCCGCAGGCAACGTCTTTTCGACGCCGATGGACTACCTGCGCTTCTGCCAGATGCTGCTGGAGAGTGGGCAAAGTCAGGGCCGGGGCCCGCGCAGCGCCGATGGCAAGACCGCCGGCCCGCGCCTGCTCGGCCGCAAGTCGGTGGAGCTGATGACGGCGCGCCACGCGGAGTCGTACCCCATGCCCTGGCTGGCCGGTCAGCACGTGGGGCTGGGTGTGGCGGTGCGCACGGCGGGGGGCGAATCGGGGTTGATCGGCTCGGCCGGCGCTTACGGCTGGTCTGGTGGCTACAACACCTACTTCCGCATCGACCCCAAGGAGGACCTGATCCTCATGCTGTTCGTGCAGCAGGCCTTTATGCCGGGCGACCAGGAGCTGCAGTTCGGCTTCCACAACACGGTCATGCAGGCCATCGTCGATTGACAAAGCACAAAGCGTTGCTGGGGCAACGGTTGCGGATTACCCCGTATTGCCAAACCTGTTCCATCGGTCTGGCAGACGCTCTGACGCACAGGGATAGGAAAACGCTCCCTGAGCTGACTTGATGTCAATCATTGCGGCAGTGATTCGACCTGCGCTTACCCCTAGCTTTGCCCTTGTTCGTTGTGACAGGCGTGGTTAGCCTCAGACACCTTCATTGCAAAGGGCGCTTTAATGCAAACCGACCCGCACACGATCGCCGTGCCGCTGGCGCCGTCCTCGGGCCTGTCCAACGAGGCCCCCAATCTTGTTCAACCGGCGCCTCCCGAGGCCAGACAAGGCCCCGGCGCCGCGGGCCATTTGCTGCTGGAACCCTTGGACAGCCTGATGGAACGCCTTGAGGGCAGCGAGCGCCCCGATCGGCACGAACCAGGAAAGCGCGAACTGGCGCGGGAATTTGAGCTGGGCGTCAGCCGCGCACCGCTGCCGGCGCGCGTGTCGCACCGCCAGTTTCAATCCCTATTGGATGTGAGTCAGGGCGGCCGGGGTACTTGCTGGGCATTCGCCGGCATCGCGGCTTTGGAGGCTGCCTATGCGCGCGTCAACGTGCGCGAGGACTTGTCGGAGCAGTATTTGTTCCACATCTCCAAGGCCTTCGGCAACCACAGCGATGGCGGCGGCATCAATTCATTGCTGGGTTTTCAAGGCAGCTCCGACGTCGTGCATCACCTCAAGTACTGGGCGGTGCCGAAGTCCGCGTATGTACCCTACATCGACCAGCCGGCGCTGCAACAACTGGCGAATTCGATTCCTGGTACGGCGGGTGCACTGGCGAACGCCAGCGGCGGCGCTCGCGAGCAGGCCGATTGGTTTGAATATGACCTGCGCCATATTCCCTTGCTGGGCCGTTGGTTCGCGCAGTACCGGGTCAAGGATTTCGGCCGCAAGAGCAACTTCAGCAATGACGATATTCGCAACGTGCTGGCGGCCGGCTATGACGTGGTTGTCGACGTGTTCGACAAGATCAATAACGGTGGCCATGCTCTGCTGATCTACGGCTACGACGACGCGACCCAGAGCTTCGAGATCAAGAATTCGCAGGCCAAGCCCGGCTTCGCGACCATGAAATACGCGAACGACGCGCAGTTCAGGGTCATCTACAACGCCATGTACTTCATCACGGCGGTGCAGCCTGTGCAGACCCAGTGGGCGGCGATGTGGCTGGGCCGCTGGGAGATCGACCATGACGGTTGGCGCGGCCGCTTGGTGATCCGCCGCTTCGTCGATATCCGCAAGGACGATTTGTTGCCTGGCCCCGGCAGCCGCATCAGCCTGGGCACTTGGTATGCCGAAGACGGGCGGGCGCTGGACTTGACCGGCCATTTCGTCGACGGCGGGCGAGGCCTGATCTGCAATATCGGCGAGCAGCCCTTCGAGCTCTATCTGCACAGCCGTGACCCCTACCGCGCCGGCGGGCGTTGCTTCTGGAACGGTCAGCCGTTCGGCGTGGTGATGTCGCGCGGCACGGCCGTCGGCGCCGGCTCGGGCTTCAATCGCGCAGAGACGTTGGGGCTGTGGGACACCGTCCACGACGGCTGGCGCGGCCAGTTGCGCATCGGTGCCGAGCCCTCCTATGTGCAGGCGGCGGACGCGGTCGGCCGGCGCACCTGGATCGATGCCGGTGCGGCGGCGACACCGCAGCGCGTCGATGCCCATATTGACTTTGGCGGCGACAACCGCGATCAGCGCTTTCAGCTGCTGGCGCATACGCAAGAGGACGGGCTGCTGGGCGGCATCACCTCATGGGCCGGCAAGGACTGGCCGGTCGAGGGTCGGATGGCGCAGAACTTGTACACCATCACGCAAGATGGCGCGCTGCGCTGGTATCGGCACATCGGGCGCTCGCGCCTGGCCTTTCAATGGGACGAGGCGCGGCTGGTCGGCCAGGGCTGGCAGAGTTTCCGCTCGGTGTTCGGCGGCGGCGATGGCGTGATCTATGCGATCCAGCCGGACGGAACGCTGCTGTGGTACTACCACGATGGACGCAATCAAGGCAGCTTCGATTGGCAGGGCGCCAAGCAAGTGGGCACCGGCTGGCAGATGTACCGTCAGGTTTTCGCCGGCGACGGCGGGGTCATCTACGGCCTGACCAGCGACGGCAAGTTGAATTGGTACCGGCACCTGGGCCGCCGTGACGGCTCATTTCGCTGGCAGGGGCCGTTCGAAGTCGGCGTCGGCTGGAACAGCTTCGTCACCGTTGCGGCCGGCCCCGACGGCACGCTCTATGGCTTGCAGCGCGACGGCGCGCTGCTCTGGTACCGCCATTACGGTCATGACCAAGGCTATTGGATCTGGGCCGGGCGCATCCAGGTGGGCAGTGGCTGGCAGGGCGTCGACCGGGTCTGGCCGGTCGGCAACGGTTATCTCTACGGTCGCAAGAGCAATGGCGAGCTGTGGTTGTGGCGGCATCACGGCTTCCTGACCGGTGAAGGCTCATGGACCGCCGGCGCCCAGGTGGGCACGGGTTGGGGCGGCAATATGGTCGATGTGTTCAGCACCTAGCGCATGTTCGGCCAACCTGCCGCCGACGTCCAGGCATTCGAGAGCTTCATGAGCCGGCGATAACGCTATTGCGCGACGCCAGGTCTGAACGCAGGCAGCGTGCCTGCAACCGACGACTTGCTGAGCAGGCTTGATGCTTTTGCCAAGCGTTCGACCGAAAAGGTCTACAGCGTTTTACTGAATACAGAGGTGACAAGCGATTGAGGACTTGGCTTGAACGGTCTTAACACCCGTCATGGCGTCGGAAAGCGCGACGCGGTTCTTCACCACCCGCCGGTTTCTAGTTGATCTTCGGTCGCGATCTGGAAAGAAAAAGTTACGCTGCGCTTGAACATCTTGCCGCCATTGAGGCCGAGGCAGGCAACTCCGGCAACGGTGAACTTCACTGTCAGCACAGCGCAGCAGCCTCCGCGTCTTTGTCGTACCAAAGGCGAGCCGTGTTCTTGATCATGGTGGATCCTTTCGGTTTTGGCCGCCTGGACGCTGCCGGATCACTTCACCTTCGAAGACAGTAACTGAGCTTTGGATACCAATCGGTCCCGCGCCCCTCGGGTGTGCTGTCAAGAATCGTCCACAACGCGCGCGCCGGTAGTCGGCGCTTTCATTCGGAAAGCGCACGCCGTTTCGGCGGGCCAGGTCGATGGCGGATGCGAGTGGGGTCGTCGTCATGGCGGTGGCAGGCTCAAGCCTTGGCGACGGCCACATTGACCATCCAAGGCACGCCGAATTTGTCGGTCAGCATGCCGAATGACAAGGTCCAGAACGTTTTCATCAACGGCATCATGACGTTGTCGCCTTCTCCGGGTGCCGTGAAAACGCGTTTGGCCTCGACATCGTCAGCCGCCATCAATTTGGTTGTGCCGATGCGAAAGGCAGCGCTCATGATCTTTTCTTCGCAGCCGGGCAGCGCCTTCATGGCCGCGTCGGGGCTGTTCTTCCAGCGCACCAGGCCGGTGACTTCAGCATTGAGGCACTTCTTGTAAAACTCCAGGGCGCGGCGTTTGCCAACACGCACCTCAAGGCCTTGCACACAGGCGCGCGTCGAGTTCAGCAAGGCTGCCGAAGGGGTCAGCGTGGGCGCCTCCATCGCGCTGCCAGGCCCAGATCTGGCAATCGCAGGTCCGCTGGCGGCGGCCTTGTCCGTTGCAGGTGCCGGCGGGGTGGCAGGCGGCCTGGTCGGCGCGCTGGTGGGCTGGGGTATCCCTGAAGAGCGTGTCAAGGAGTACGAAACGGGCATCAAGCAGGGCGGCATCCTGATGGGCATGCGCACCCGCAACGTAGAGGACACACACCACCTTTCGCAGCATTGGCGCGACGCCAATGGCCAGTCGAACAACAGCTGAAGGTCGAACGCTGGCCCGCGGTCAGTGACGGCGGGCCAGCGTGCAGTGAAGCCGTTGCTGCTTCAGTTGCGGGCGCGGCAGGCGCGGCAGGCGCGGCAGGCGCGGCGCATCGTGCCGTCGCTGTTGGTGGTGTCGCGGCCGTTCATCGTGCGGTCATTGGACGTTGACCCCGGCGTCATGCCGATGCTGGTCGCACTGTTGTAGCCGCTGCCGCTGGTGTTGCCGGCGGCCTGCCCATCCCGAGCCATCGGGGTCGCCGCGCCTGAACCCGGCCGATTCGGCACGGTTGGCGCTAGCTGCGGCCTGTCGGCCGGATCAGCATCAGCATCAGCATCAGCTGCCGCAGCCCGCCGGGCCGGCAGCGCGACGTCGCAAAGTGGCCACTGCCCGCTGAACGCGGCAGGACACGAGTTGCGTCCACTGCCGGTCTTGCCTGCAGCCACCGCCTAACCAGAGACAAGAAATGAACGGTGATGGCCCCCGCTATTCATCGCGCCGGCAGCGGCCGCCCTGCCTACAGTTTGCGGATGCAAAACTGGATCTTCTGGGGCGTACTGCTGGTGTCCGGTCTGGCGGTCGTGACGGCGGCGCGCGCCGAGGTCACGGTGTCGGCAGACGTCTGGCGGCTGGCGCGGCACATTCACGCCGTCGGCGACTCTGGCGGCATGGCCTTCGCCATCGTCGACAAGCGCGCGGCGCAGCTGGCGGTGTTCCACGCCGACGGCCGCCTGGCCGGCAGCACAGCTGCGCTGCTGGGCAGCGCAGCGGGCGACCATACGGTGCCCGGTGTCGGTGAACGGGCGCAACGCGCCGCGCTGCAACCCGGCGATGCCACCACGCCGGCCGGGCGCTTCATCTCGCAGCCCGGGCACAACCACACCGGCGAGGCCGTGATCTGGGTCGACGAGTCGGCCGCTCTGGCCATACACCGCTTGCGGCCGGGCACGGCGCACAACGCCCGCGCCCGCCGTCTGGCCAGCGCGAACCCGGGCGACAAGCGCGTCTCGCAGGGCTGCGTGGTGGTCTCGGTGGCCTTCTTCGAAAGCGTCGTGCAGCCGCTGCTGGGCCAGCGCAGCGCGGTGGTCTACGTGATGCCCGAACGCGGCCTGCAGGTCTTGCATGCAGGCAGCGCAGGCCTTGCGGGTACGCCCGGCCCAGCCAGCGCCCCGGGCCGCGCAACGGCACTCGCCGGCCTGTAGCCGGTTCAGGTTGGCGCGCGGCGCCAGTTGCTGCCGTCCTGCCCGCAACCCGGTTTCGCCGGCTGCCGAAATGGCAGGCCTTGCAGTCGCTACTCCAGGCTCTGCCAGCAGGTTGCGCAAGGCACGATGACGCCGTTGCTCGCACCTCGACGGATCCCCATGAATCTCTTCGGCATTCCTACCCGGCTTCCTTCCTTCGGTGAATTCACCGCCGCCAGCGTGTTGGCGCTGGGCGTTTGGCTTGCCGGTCTGGGGGTGATGGTCAGGCTGGGTGGTGCGCCCACCCGCTTCGACGCCGGCGCCGTGCTGGTGGTGCTGGCCTGGGCCTGCATCGGCGTCAGGCTGGGCATACGGCCTGATCGAGGCACCCGACATCTGCTGGCCAATGTGGCCATCAGCGCCGTGCTGCTGGGCACGTATGCAGCGGTGTGGCACCTGGTCGCCTGAACCCTGCGCTCTAAGTATTCAACCGGTTGCCCATGACCATGCTTCGCAGTGCAGCGCTTCGCTACGACGCCATCGGCCTGCTTTGCATCGTCGGCGGGGCAGGCTTCACCAGCGCGCTGGGCTCGATGTGGCCGCTGGCCTTGGGCAGTTCCGCTGCGGTGATGTGCACCGCCTTGCTGGTGCGTGAAATCAGGGCTCACGCCGCCGGGTCGTCGGTGCCGCCACCGTGGCGAGCTTGCGGCCTTTCGGCGCGCTGTTCGATCGGCCGACCGCAGTTGCCCGGCCTTGCGTCATGTCCGCCAGCGTGGCGCCGTCCAAGGCTTTGAAGTAGCCGGCCAGCGCATCGCCGAAGAGCTGCTTCAGCCGGCAGTTCGGTGACAGCGTGCAGGCGTTGGTGGCCGCGTCGAAACACTCCACCAGCCGGAAGTCGGTTTCGGTGGCACGAACGACATCACCGATGCGGATGGTTTCGGGTTCAGCCGACAGACGCAGCCCGCCGCCGCGCCCCCGAGTGGTCGCGAGCAGTCCCTGGCGAGCCAGGTCATTGACGACCTTCATCAAGTGGTTCTTCGACAGCCCGTGCTGTTCGGCCAACTCACCGATCGTGACCAGGCGGTCGCGGTGCAGCGCACAGTACATCAGCACCCGCAAGGTGTAGTCGGTGTATTCGGAAAGGCGCATGGCTTACCTCAAAGATGCATGCAGTGTATGGCTTAAAAAGCGGGCCTCCGTGCTGGCCGTGCCGGCCGATGGCGGCGCTGCGCTACCGCACCGCTTGCGAGATATTGCTGGCGGGTTCCAGGTCAGCAGCCGAATTGCGGTCGGCCGTAGCGTTGACCAGGTTTTCGGTGTGGTG
>JAYSYH010000255.1:0-12516 GCA_043716645.1 Betaproteobacteria bacterium
CTGGTGGCGGTCACGCGCCGCATGGCAGTTGCCGCCGTACCTCACGGGTTCAGGTCGACGTTCCGAGACTGGTGTGCCGAGAGCACGAACTACCCAAGAGAGGTCGCAGAGATGGCGCTGGCGCACGCGATTGGCGACAAGGTAGAAGCCGCCTATCGACGCGGCGACCTCTTCGCCAAGCGGCGCCAGATGATGGGCGACTGGGCGACCTTCTGCGCAATGCCCCGCCCGACACGCGGCGCTGTCATTCCTCTCCATTCCGGACGAGCGACACCGTAAGACGTTCCGATTTTCTACGTGAGCGTTAAGACCTGCGAAACGTCTAACGCCATCGCTGGCCCCAAGCGCCAGGCTGCGTTCACCCACGGACGTTGGATTGAGCGTGGGGAAATCCGGAGTCGCGTCTAGGCTGATCCCCGAATTGCCGGCTCCCTTACCGGCCCGGCGCGGCTCCTCTTTCCAAGGGCGAGCGCGAAGGGGCGCGGAATGGACTTTCCAAGCTACGTGCCAAACGCGGTGCGGGTAAGCATGGCCGCGCGACTTGAAGGCGATCGAATCGAGCCCTCGGGCTGGATTTCGGCCCTGGAGAGTGCTGAAGTTGAACTGCTACGGGTTCAGCAAATGCAGCAGGACTGCGCACACGACCAAGCCGAGTCGAACACGCTACGCATTGAGTTCGCCAAGGCCACGGAACAGCGAGACCAACTCGCCGCTGAAGTCGCCTGCTGTCAGCGCTTGGTGCATGACTCGCGCATGCAGCCTGCCTACGCCCGTTTAATGAGCCTACCGAACGTTACCGACACCCACCTATCGGGCTTCATCCATGCTGCATGGGCGGCAATGATCAACTACACCAAGTATCGCGACCGCATGACGGACGCTGCCGACCTGGCAAGCAAGGTGGCCGGTGCCGCTGGCGTGCTGGCTGGCGTTTTGGAACGTGCCGAGTCATCGGGCTGGCACGGGCATTTCCCTCCTGAGTTCTTTGCCCTCCAAAGCCTCATGGAGAAGACCGAACACGCGCCTGACCACCGCGACCGTCACATGTGGCCGGGCATGCGGGACTACATTCTCGGAAGGTCAGAGCCGGCGCTGCGTGAGCCGAGAGAACTGGGCGATCCAAGCAAACCGCCCGAGATCGAAATTCGATTCGTCAGCCGCGGCAAAGCCGAGCCGTTAGACCCCGACGAAGAGAGGCGCAACACGCTGCGCTACGCGTGGAGAACGGCGCCCAGCGTGAGCAGGATCATTGCGACGTTGCACCGCGCGGCCCTGGCCTGCACACCTGCCGAATCGGGCTTCATCGGCGCGGCGCTTACGAGCCAGAAAAAGAATCGGAAGGTCGAGTATTTGCGTGCCTTTGGGGCGCTATTGCGGGATGAGCACAGCTTCGAATGGACTGCCGACACCATGAATGCGATGGCGACCACCGCCACCGTGGTGTTGAACGAGCCTGATCTCGTTGTGACATATGACGACGTGAGGAAAGCACTGGCCACCATCGCAAGCTGACCCGCTGGAAGATTTGCGTAAGCATCCAGCCCGGAATCTTCCAGAACTACCGCGAATTCAGCGAGCAACATCCCGCTGAATATCTTCGACCCGCAGCAGGCCGATACTTAGATTTCATGTCGTTCCTTCACCCCGTTTCACGAGGTATGACGACATGGCACAAGATTCCCGCCCCTTCGGCGAACTGCCCGCAACGGGTTACGTTCGCCAGTCCCAACTGATTCCCGCCCCGGTGCCATTTTCGTCGGCGACTCTGTGGCGCCGGGTCAAGGCGGGGACATTTCCCAGGCCGGTGAAGCTGTCTGGGCGCGTGACAGCTTGGCGAGTAGAAGACGTGCGTCAGTGGCTTGACGCCCAGGCTGCGCGATGAGGCCGGCATGGATGCTCAAGACCGCGGCACTGTGCCGGGCCTGGCCGCGCCTGGGCTGGCCCACCAAGCTCATCTTGACCTTGCACCGCTGGGCGCCCTTGCTGCGAGTGCTCTGGTGACGCCCGCAAATGGAAAGGCCCCCGACGCGGCAAACGTCGAAGGCCTTGTACACACACAAACGCAACTCCTAATTCTCGATCAACCCGCCGACGACGGCAAGCGGTTCGCCACACTGCGGGCGCACCTAGCGCTGAACGGCTACAGCCTGAACCGCACCGCTGCCGGTGACGGCCCTGTGGGCTTGTCCGTCACCCGCTGGGACATGGCACGCGATCTGCGCGACCTGGCGGCAGTTGCCCGTTTTCGCGATCAAGTTGGGGGTGCCCATGCGTGAGGCCGCCGACAACTTCCGCGTTGTAATCTTGGCCGCGCTGGGACATGCACCCGAGCTGATAGAGCCCGGCCGCATCCACCGCTTCAGCACTTCCGCTCGCGCCAGCGACAAGGCCGGATGGTGCCAACTGTTCGGGGATGGCCAGGCCGGGGTCTTTGGCGACTTCCGCAGCGGCATGTCATCTGTGTGGACCGCGCAGCGGCGCGAGCTGGTGACGCCGGCCGAACGCGCCGACATGGCCCGGCAACTGGCCCAAGCCAAGGTGCAACGCGAGGCCCAGCAGCGCCAGCAGTGGGCCGACAACGCGCAGCGCAATGCGGCTTTGTGGGCGAAGACCGTGCGGGCTACGGACGGCGATCCGGTGTCGCTGTACTTGCGGCGGCGCGGGCTGGCCGGGCCGGTGCCAGCGCATCTGCGCCTGCACCCGCGCCTGACTTATTGGGATGGCGGCGCCCGTGGCACCTGGCCGGCGATGATCGCCCCGCTGATCCGACCCGATGGTGTGGTGCTGGCCTTGCATCGCACTTACCTTACGGCGGACGGCAGCAAGGCCCCGGTGCCCACCGCCAAGAAACTGACCGGCGCGGCTGGGCCGCTGGCCGGCGCCTGCATCCCGCCGCACGATCCGCAGCGTGGTGTCATCGGCATCGCAGAGGGGATCGAGACTGCCCAGGCGGCGCACCTGGCGTCAGGCTTGCCCACCGTGGCCGCCTACTGCGCGGGCAACGTGGCCGCCTACACATGGCCGCCTGGCGTCAGGCGCATCGTGGTGTTCGCAGACGCCGACCCGGCCGGCGCTGCTGCGGCGCAGAGCCTGAAGGCGCGAGCCATTCGAGCGGGCCTGAGCGTAGCCGTGATGACGCCCGCCACGCCCGGCGCGGACTGGTGCGACGTGTGGGCACAGCGCGCCGCCGTGGCCGTCGCGGCATCGGAGGCAGCAGCATGAGTGCCCTGCTGAACGACCTGGCGCTGATCGAGGCGGCGGCCGACCCCGACGTGTTGGACGCGGTGCAGCAGCAAGACGCCGACAAGACCACCACCGATGCCGACGCGCTAGCGCTGGCCGCCGAAGCGGGCGACGTGAGTGCACCGTTCGAGCCGGCGGCGCTGGCGACGCTGCGCGACCTGCAGGCGCAAGACTTCGCGGGTTGGGTGCGGCTGCGCACGCGACTGAAGCGGGCCGGGGTGGGCGTCACCGAACTGAGCAAGCAACTGCAACACGGCGATGGCGCGCCGCCCGACGACGACGAAACCGTCGCGGACAAGCTGATTGCCCTGGCGCGCAGTCAGTGCCAGTTCCTACACGACGCGCAGCGCGAACCCTATGCCGTGTTCGAGGCAGCAGGCGCACGTCAGGTACATGGTGTGCTTTCGAGCGGCTTCAGCGACTACCTGAGCCACGCCTACTACACCCAGCACGACCGGGCGCCGACCGAAACGTCGTTGAAGGTGGCGCTGGCAACGTTGCGCGGGCAGGCGCAGTTCGAGGGGGAAGCCTGCGAGGTGTTCACCCGAATCGCCAAGACCGAAGCGGGCTACTGGCTAGACCTGTGCAATGACGCTTGGCAGTGCGTGCACGTGACGGTGACCGGCTGGGCTGTGGTGGCAGGCGCGGATGCCCCGCTGTTCACGCGCAGCGCATCCATGCGGCCGCTGCCAGTGCCCGAGCATGGCGGCACGCTGGATGCGCTGTGGCCGCTGGTCAACGTCCTCGAGGCCGACCGCCTGATGGTGCTGGCCTGGATGTTGGAATGCCTGCGCGCCGATACCCCGCATGTCGTGCTTGAACTGGTGGGCGAGCAAGGCAGCGCCAAAAGTTCGACCCAGCGGGCGCTACGGCGGCTGATCGACCCGAATCAGGCTGATCTGCGGGCCGCCCCGAAATCCGTGGAAGACGTGTGGATCGCGGCGCGCAACTCTCACTTGGTGAGCCTGGAAAACCTGAGCCACCTGCACCCGCAGTATCAGGACGCGCTGTGCGTGCTGGCGACAGGCGGCGGGTATTCGGCCCGCACGCTCCACACCAACGCCGAAGAAACCATCATCGAACTGCGCAAGCCCATCGTGCCGAACGGAATTAGCGTGATCGTGACCGCCCAGGACCTGTTGGACCGTTGCCTGCACATTGATCTGCCGACCATCCAAAGCCGCGAGCTGGCCGTCGACATGGAAGCGCGTTTCGAGGCCGCACAGCCCGCGCTGCTGGGTTCCCTGTTGGACCTGTTCGTCAAGGTGATGGCACTGCCCCGCGTGTCGATTGCACCCGAGCATCGGCCTCGCATGGCCGACTTCGCGGCGCTGGGTGAAGCGGTGTTCAGGGTCCACGGCGAGCCGGCAGGCGCATTCCTGAGCCGATACAACGCCATGCGCAAGGACGGCGTGCTGCGCACCATCGATGCGTCACCTGTCGGCGCGGCGTTGGCCGCATACCTCGCGGATGTGGCCAGCGGCTTCAACGGCACGTTGTCGGAACTGCTCGACCGCTTGGACCGATACCGGCCGCACGGCGAAGCTTGGCCGCGATCCCCCAAGGGGCTGGGCGACGCACTGCGGCGGCTAGCACCCGCGCTGCGGTTGATTGGGTTTGAGTGCAAGAACCTGCCAAAGATCGGCGGCGTGATCCGGTGGCACATTTTTTCCAAGCCCCAGCCGGCAGACGCATGTCCTGCAAGTCCTGCAAGTCCTGCCCGGCCGGCGACCACCGCGCCCGGGCTGGCAGGATTAAGTGAGGCACCAGGACATGCAGGACATCCAGGACGTGGTGTCGGCAGTCTGGTGCCCGAAAATGGTATGCCCCAGCCCCGCGACAGCGGGCAGGCCGAAGACTGCGAGGTCTTCTGATGGGTGCGCCCGAGCTGCTGCACGACCTGCGCGGCGCTGGCCTGGTGCTGAAGCTGACGCTGGCCGGCGGGCTGCACGTCGAACCGCGCACCGCGCTGACCGACGACTACCGCGCGGCGATCCGCACCGAACGCGATGCACTGGTGCTGGCGCAGCAAGCCGAAGGCGAACAACCACCACCGCCACGGTGCAGCGGCAACCCCCTGTTGGCCCCCGAGCAAGGCGACGAATGCCACGCTGGCGGCTGGGATGATGCCGAGATCGACGCCTTCACGGCGCGGCAGGCGCGGTTCACTCGCATGGGCCGGGCGGCCGACGCCGAACACCTGGCCGAACGCCTCGCCCTGCGCGACCGCCAGCACGACGACCGGCGGCTGTGCCTGGAATGCGCGGCGCTTGCCGACAACCGGCGCTGTCTGGCGGCCGCGCGTGGCCGCCTGGCCGGTGCTGATCGGCGGCTTGAGCCAGTGCCGACCATCCTTCAGCGGTGCCCAGGCTTCACGCTGGCGCATGGCCTGACCTGATCCGATTAACCGTGAGGTGACCACATGACACCAAAGACAAGCAAGACAGCCGCGAAGGCGATCGAAGTGCGGGCACCTGCACCTAGCGCCGGATACAAGAACAGCTCCCTAAAAGTTGCCATTGCGCCGGGCAGCACCAATGCGGACTTCGCGGCTGCCGTTGCCCGAACACTCAGCCGGCCAGAGACCAGCGCTGCGTCGGTCATTGAAAACTGGCAGGAGGACACGCACGACGTGAATGCGCTTGTCGCTGAGCTGGGCAAACAAGTCGAAGCCGTAAACGGCGGCGACCTTCGACGCGCGGAAGGCTTGCTGATCGCACAGGCCCACACCCTAGACAACATGTTTGCGAATCTGGCCCGTCGGGCGACCGGTCAGCAAAACCTGCCGCAGTGGGAGGCCTATTTGCGCATGGCGATGAAGGCGCAAAACCAGTGCCGTATGACGCTCGAGACCTTGGCCAACATCAAGAACCCGCCCGTGGTGTACGCCCGGCAGGCCAATATCAACAACGGTGGGCAGCAGCAGGTGAACAACGGCAGCGCAGCGCCGATGCCGGCGCAGCCCTCGCACGCGGTGGAAACGCCGATTGAGCCAAGCAAACTATTGGAGGCCCCGAATGGCGAACGGCTGGACATTAGAGCGAAGGGCAAGGCAAGCGGCGCGCATCCGCGAATGGCGACCGTGGGAGCGATCAAGCGGTCCCAAGACCGACGGCCCGCTCTGCGCGAACTTTCCAGGATGCTGGGCGAACAGCGCGAAAGCCTGGACGCGTTCTAAGGCCACAGCATCAGCATATGCCTGTACTTCACGGTGCACACCCCCGACGGGAGGCGCCTGGTCCCCTACACCGTGGCACCGCGGGAAATTGCCCCAGCAATGCCTATTGCGCAAAAGCGCGGATCACGGGCGCTCTCGCCAGGCGTTCCGTCGATAGCCGACCATGAACATCGGCCTTGAACGGGTGATGCGCGCCACGGGGCGCGTCGAGACCGCGATGGGAATTGCTGTAAGAAACGAGCCAGAAGGAAGCGCAAGCGTGCGAGCACCACGCCGGTCGAAAATCTCGCCACATAGGCCCAGGCTAAGTCGTGCCTGCCGCGCGTGCCTGCTGAGAGACGTGCGCGGGAAGCTCGAGTCGTAGGCTGTGCGCTTTCGAACCCCCGCAATCCGGGGATGGGTGGCAGTCCCTTACGGTTGTAGCGTACGCCGTTCTCCGCGGCACGTCCCCGGCCCACTTATATCCGCGAAGGCCTAGCGGTCACCCATCAATGCAGTCACTACGGACGGTTCCGTCGAGGGAATGTTCCGAAGCCTGTGTCGGTCGTCACCAAGTGGCACAACGCCAAGTACAAGCTTGACGTGGGAATCTACTTATTCAGTGGGCGCGTCGGGATGACGGTCCCTCCTCTCCGGTCTCGCGCGTCGGTCATCGCAGATCGAAAGCACGACGACGGAACCTTGAACCCGCTTTATTGTTAACTCTCCCGCCATGAGCTACTCGAATCCGAACTGATTCATCTCAGTCGCTTGGCAAAAAGGCAGTCATGCAAGGAAAACATCGAAACCCGCTTCTCCATGCCGCTGCCTGGTCGAAATCCTGGCGGTTGAGGCGTCGACTGTCCGGCCTTGTGCAGTGGGAGCCGATGGATCAACCGTTGAGCGGCTGCACCGTCATCATTGGAATGTGCTCTCGCCTCCCGCACGTACTGACGGCGAATCTTCGATGCTTGGCGAAGTCGCGGTGGACAGAGTTGAGAGCGGTTGTTGTCGCAGTAGACGCGACTGATCTTGTCGACCGGCAAGCGATCGAAAGACGCGCCCAGCAGCTCTTTTCGGATATCCCCGTTCAATTCACTTACTACTCTAAGCACCAGTCAAGAGTTGCAGACGATATCCGCTTGCCATGCCCTTACGCTTGGTTGTCGTGGTGTATCGCACTACGCGAAGTGAAAACTCAGCACACGCTGATCCACGACTACGATGCTTTGATACTTGGAAAGACGCTGCAAGAGCGGTACAAGACCTTTTGCACATCGAACGCGAAGGTGCAGGGAATCACCTGGTACGCGACCAACGGCGTCGAACCTTCTGATCGCCTCGCCACCACATTCGAACAGTTTTGCGATTCTCAGTGGCTACGATCGCTCCACCCCCTCGAGCTTTTCAACGTCCTTCGCATTAAGAATGGCAGGTCGATTCACTACGACATCACTCTAGATGTCCAAGAACGTTTACTCGACCGAGGCGATCGTCAGATCATGCCTATGAACGCGGACGAACTGGTTCATCCGTCGCAGATGATTCACCAGTACACCATGTTCGGCAAGTATCCTGCTCGCTCTTTGCCCTGCTCCGCGATGCCGATGATTCCCTTTTTCTCCTTCTTGGGTGGCGATGATCGGGCCTTCGACCGAGCCGTCGGCGCCCTGCGGCATGATGACTATCGGGATGTCGATTTGTTTGGAGACGGAACGAGAGTTAACCTGAGTGAACTCGACGTTGCTGCGGTCGATTGGTCGTGCAAGCAGATGGTTCAGACTGCTTTGAAACTGGGTGTCGAACCCAACCCCTCGATCTATGCCTACGGGGTCGCTCTTTATGGCTGCGCAAAAGCGTCTGCTGCCGACCTCTGGGCGGGAGACTTCACGTCCCAACAGAGGCAGTGGATCGAAGCGGCATCAGCGACTCTGACTGCATAAGACCAGCGGATGCCGGGACACCCCCCAGAGGACGACCACGACATGGGTCGTTGGGAAGCGCTGACTCATTCCTTGATGACAGTCGTGCCATTAGCCGACGAAATCCCGGACAGGGGCCGGTAAAGACCGAAGATGGCCATCCTGCTCATGACCGCGACGGTCACTCCCCCTGCGGGTGCAACCAACCTTGCGCGCAGCGATCCGACCGAACGCATGGTCGACTACCGCACTGCGCTCGTGTTCTACATCGGCGAACTCGAAGCGAACGTCATTGACGCGATCGTCTTCGTCGACAACTCCGCGTCCGATTTAGGCGTGCTGCGTGAGTTAGCGAGCAGTTCGTCCCACGCAAACCGCATCGAGCTAATCGGCTTTGCCGGGCTCGACTACCCACCAGAGTACGGCCGCGGCTACGGCGAGATGCGCCTCGTCGACCACGCCATGGCGCACGCGAAGCTCATTGATGCGGCATCGCCCGACACGATGGTGTGGAAGGTGACGGGGCGCTACGTCGTTCGCAACATGCAGCGGCTGATGACGCGGTCATCGGCCGTGGATATCTGCTGCCAGTGTCGCGATCTGCCGACGCGCTGGGCCGACATGTACTTCATGGGATGGAAGAAGGCCGCCTACGCGGCCACGCTGCTAGGCACCGCGGAGCGCATCAAGTCAGGTTCTGGTCAACCGCCGGCCGAGGTGCCGTTCAGGCAGCTCATCGACGAGCTAGCGAGACGCTGGCCGGTGCAGCGCCGCTTCGCCGAGCCGCCAGTCATCGTCGGCGTGCGAGGCTGGGACAACCAGCCGTACGAGAAGCAACGCGGCAAGAGTTTAGTGCGCAAGGTGCTGGCCCGCGCCGCTCCTTGGCTGTGGATTTGATGCCGCATACCGCATTCCTGCATGGTGTCTTCGCACGAGTTACAGACATGTCCGGACTGAGTTGTTGGGGGTCTTAGATCGTGCCAACGCGGTTCACGGATCTTGCCAATGGCGAAGTGACCTAAGCCATTGATCTGGCTGTTCAATCTGGCTTTTTCGGACACGTTAGGTCGTCGCGCGGAACAGACGCCCGCGAGCCGGACGGGCTCAAAGATCTTGCCAACGCGGCTTGGCGGCTTAAAGATCGTGCCAATGCAGCCCTGACCTGACCCGAGCGCAATCTCTCGATGGCACAACGCCGCGATAGCGATGAACGCACCGCCCGCATCGCCAAGGTGCTTCGCACTCTCGGCGATCGTGGAACCACCCTGCATCAAACCAAGACAGCCGCCGCGCTGCTGGGCGTCTCATGGTCGACGGTGTATCGCCTGCGCAGGCGCTTCCAGCGTGATCCCGTAACGTCGTCGTTGAACCCGAGCTTGCCGGGACCATCCATCGGCGCCCGGACGCTGGGGGCTGACGCTGAGCGGGTGATCGACCACGTGCTCACGCAATGGCTTCCGCGTCAGCGCCGACTCGCGCACCCTCTGCGAGACGTCACCATGGAGGTCCGCCGCAGCTGCAAGCTCGCCGGGATTGAACCTGTCTCGAGGGCGACGGTGACGCGACGCTGGAAGACGCTGCGAGAACAACAAGCTCTCGCCCTGGCCGACGAGCCCGGCGCTGCCCTCCCCCCGGGTCACCTGCTAGCAGGGGTCCCTTTGTTTTCGGTGTCAAAACTGACGGTTCGAATCGGTAGCAACGGCGCGGACTCTGTTCGGTAAGTTGTTGATTTCACGAGCATTGCTGTTCGGTTTTTCGGGGGCGTATCGTGTCTCGCCCTGAGCTGAAGAGGAGCTGCGGCGATGCAAGGCTGGCAGACGCCCTATCTGGGCCAGCGCGAGATCCCGCGCGAGCTCAGCCAGTTTGAGCTGCAGGCCTTCTTCAGCTTCAGTGCCGTTGAGCACGAGCTGATCGCGCGCCGACGCGGCGACAGCCTCAAGTTGGGTCTGGCGTTGCACATCGGTTTCGTGCGCATGAGCGGGCGGCCGCTGAATAACGTGCGTGCTGTGCCGACTGTTTTGCTGGCGCATCTCGGCCGCGAATTGAACCTCGCTGCGCCTGACCTGGCCTCGGTGCGCGCGCTGTATGCCCGTGAAGCTCTCGATCGACGAAGTGGGCGCGCGGGAGGCAGAAGCGAAGATCGCGCAGTACGCGACCCTCGACGAGAACGGGCTAGAGACGCCGGAGAACGTCCGCATTCCTTTGGAGGCGCTGTACGGCGCACCGGAGCGGCTGGAGCGAGTCGCGAAGTTCGTGGTGGAGCACTGGGAAGAGCGCCGAGCCGCGATGGAAGGCAAAGCGATGCTCGTGACCATGAGCCGCGACATCGCCGCACGGCTGTACGACGAGATTTGCAAGCTTCGTCCCGCGTGGCACGACGACGATGACGCGAAGGGCGCCGTGAAAGTCGTCATGAACGAGGGGCTGCCGCCCAAAGCGGATAGTGAATCAGAAGAGAGCTATCAGAAGAGGATTGCGCCGCTGCAGACTCACGGCCGGACGAAGGGCAGGCGGAAGGCGCTGGCGGACCGATTCAAGGACCCTGCCGACGACTTCCGGCTGGCGATAGTGGTGGACATGTGGCTCACTGGATTCGATGTGCCGAGCGCTCACACGATGTACTTGGACAAGCCTCTGGCCGGACACAACCTGATGCAGGCCATTGCCCGCGTGAACCGCGTCTATGGCGAGAAGCCCGGTGGGTTGATCGTGGACCTGATCGGGCTGGCCGATCCCTTGGCTGACGCGCTGGCGACGTATGCGAACGCAACGGGCGAGACGGACAAGCCGGTCAAGGAACTACAGGACGAGGCAATCCCGGCCATGCGCTCGGCGTTCGAGCAACTGCGCGCCTTCTTCCACGACTTCAACTACGCGGCGGCGCTCGACACAGAGGCGTCGAATGTGTTGCATGTGTGCCTTGGAGCGATCGACCACGTGCTGGACGTCAGTCACCATGCGGGCGACGAAACCGGCTGGCAGCGCTTTGGTGGCATGGTTAAGCAGCTAGCAACCGCGTTCGCGTTGGCCGTGCCGCGGGAGGAAACGCGGGAAGTCGCGCCGCACCTTGCGTTCTTCCAGCGGGTGGCGGCGATGATTCGGAAGCGCCTCGCCGACGAGGGCGGACCGTCAGGCGGTCGAAGCGGTGGCTCGTCCGACATCGACACTGCGGTGCGGCAGGTGATTGGAGGTGCGGTAGATGCGGGCGAAGTTATCGACTTGTTCGCGGCTGCTGGGCTCGATGCGGCGCGGCTGGACATCCTGAGCGACGAGTTTCTGGAACGGGTGTCCGCGCTGGAGCAGAAGAACCTGGCTCTTGAAACGTTGCGCAAACTGCTGGCGGATCAGATAAAGCTCAGCGAGCGGTCCAATCTCGTGCAAGCGCAGAAGTTCCGCGAGGCGCTGGAGAAGGCGATGCTCGGCTACACGAACAAGCAGATCACGACGGCCCAGATGATTTCGCAGCTGCTGGAATTGGCGAAATGGGTGCGCGAAGCCAAGCAGCATGGGCAAGACCTTGGGCTGAGCGACCAGGAAGCGGCGTTTTACGACGCCTTGGCGGAAAACGGATCGGCCAAAGAAGTCATGAAGTCAGACCAGCTTCGCTTGATGGCTCGAGAGCTGGCGGAGATGGTGAAGAAGATGCCGCGGCTCGACTGGACGCAGAGGGAGAGCGTGCGGGCCGACTTACGGCGGAAGATCCGTCGGCTGTTGGCGATGTACGGCTATCCGCCAGACCTCTCGGAAGAGGCAACTCAGCTGGTCTTGAAGCAGGCCGTGTTATCTACGGAGCAAGCTGAATGACTCCGCACAGGTAAGGCGGCCATTGGGAATGAAGCACTTCTACAGAGTGGCCCCCGAAGTGGAACCTACGGCTGGCTGGCAGATCGCGTTGTGAGTGACCGCACCCCTTCTGACCTTTGATTTCTTGGTGCCGACCTTCGGAATCGAACCGAAGACCTTCCGCTTACAAGTCGGTCACCAGCCTGTTCTCCTAGCTCTCGCCGGACGGGTGGGTAGGATGGTGGGTCGGGACCCGTGGAAGCGCGACGAAGCCCGTATAGCCTAGGTTCTTGGTGGAGAGGGTGGGATTCGAACCCACGTTACGGTGAAACCGTAAACCAGATTTCGAGTCTGGCGCATTCGACCACTCTGCCACCTCTCCGTTCGGGTGCTCGGCGGGTCGTTGCCGAG
>JAYSYH010000256.1:0-35835 GCA_043716645.1 Betaproteobacteria bacterium
ATCAGCGCTTTCAGCTCGTCTTCGGTGAACTTTTCCTCCATCACCGGGCCGATCACGGTGGGTGCCAACTTGACCGCGCGGTCGCGCAGCACAGGCACCGAATCTTCGACAAATTTCTTGACGTCAGCTTCAATGCTGCGGCCCACGGCTTCGCGTTTTTCTGGAGGCACTTGCGCTTGCAGCGCTTGTCCTGCTGCTTGCATCAGCTGGCTGGCCGGCCGCTCAACGATGCTGCGGGCAACACCTTCAATGCCAGGCTGTTGCAAAACCAACAACTTTTGCACCAGTTCTTTTTTGGCAGGGGACGCGGTGGAGGTCGCAGCCGCCGGGGCGGAGGCCTGTGCCATCACCGAAGTGCTGGCCAATGAGCCGAAGCCGCAAGCCACGGCGAACGCAATTTTCTTCATCATCAAGTGTTCTCCTGGCCGGGGTCGTCAGACTTCGGCTCGTCGTTGGTAGGAATGTCAGTGTTTGGTTCAGCAGCGGCGTTCAGAGTTGCATCTACATTGGCGTCGTTTTCCACGATGCGCTGCAAGCCGCTCAAGGTCGTTCCGTCGTCCAGCGCGATCAGGGTCACGCCTTGCGTGGCGCGGCCCAATTCGCGAATCTCGGACACGCGTGTGCGCACCAAAACGCCCTTGTCGGTGATGAGCATGATTTCGTCATTCGCGCGCACCAGCGTGGCAGCCACTATTCTGCCGTTGCGCTCGGTCTGCTGAATGGCAATCATGCCTTTGGTGCCACGGCCGTGGCGGGTGTACTCAACGATGCTGGTGCGCTTGCCGTAGCCGTTTTCACTCGCGGTCAGCACGCTTTGCGTTTCGTCTTCGGCCACCAACATTGCAATCACGCGCTGGCCTTCTTCAAGTGCCATGCCGCGCACGCCGCGTGCCGTTCGGCCCAGGGGACGGACTTCGTCTTCAGCAAAGCGCACGGCCTTGCCACCGTCGCTGAACAGCATCACGTCGTGCTGCCCGTCGGTCAATGCGGCACCGATCAGGTGATCGCCCTCGTCCAGGTCGACGGCGATGATGCCTGCCTTGCGCGGGTTGCTGAACTCGTCCAGCGAGGTCTTCTTGACCGTGCCCAGTGCGGTGGACATGAAGATGTAGTGGGTGTCAGGAAAGGTGCGGGCAGGGCCGGTCAGCGGCAACACGGCCGTGACCTTTTCGCCCGGCTGCAGCGGAAACATGTTGACGATGGGCTTGCCGCGCGAATTCGGTCCACCCTGGGGCACTTCCCAGACCTTGACCCAGTACACGCGGCCACGGTCGCTGAAGCACAGGATCCAGTCGTGCGTGTTGGCGATGAACAGCTGGTCGACCCAGTCGTCTTCCTTGGTCTGCGTGGCCCGTCTGCCCCGTCCGCCGCGCTTCTGCGCGCGGTACTCGATCAGCGGCTGGCTCTTGATGTAGCCGGTGTGGCTGAGCGTGACCACCATGTCAGTGGGCGTGATCAAGTCCTCGGTCCCCAGCTCCAGCGCATTGCGCTCGATGTGACTGCGTCGCGCGCCCAGCTTCGTCAGGCCGAACTCGGTCTTCACGGCGGCCAGCTCGCCGCTGATGATGACCGCCACACGCTCAGGCTTGGCAAGGATATCGAGCAGGTCGGCGATCTGCGTCATTACTTCGCGGTACTCGCCAATGATCTTGTCCTGCTCCAGCCCGGTCAGGCGCTGCAAGCGCATCTGCAGAATTTCCTGCGCCTGGTCGTCGCTCAGGCGGTACTGGCCGTCGGCCTGCAGGCCGTAGTGGGCGGCCAGGCCTTCCGGGCGGTAAGCCTCGCGGCCACCGGCGGTGCTGTCTTCCGCGCGGGCCAGCATCTCGCGCACCATTGAACTGTCCCAGCTCTTGGCCATCAAGGCGGCCTTGGCGACCGGCGGCGTCGGGCTGGTCTTGATGGTCTCGATGAATTCATCGATGTTGGCCAGCGCCACGGCCAAACCTTCCAGCACGTGACCGCGTTCGCGAGCCTTCTTCAGCTCGTAGACGGTGCGGCGCGTGACGACTTCGCGACGGTGGTCAAGGAACACCTCGACTAGCAGCTTCAAGTTGCACAACTTGGGCTGCCCATCGATCAGCGCGACCATGTTGATGCCGAAAGTGTCCTGCAGCTGCGTCTGCTTGTACAGGTTGTTCAGCACCACCTCGGGCACCTCGCCGCGCTTGAGCTCGATGACGACGCGCATGCCGTCCTTGTCGCTCTCGTCCTGGATGTGACTGATGCCCTCGATCTTCTTGTCGTGGACGAGCTCGGCCATGCGCTCGAGCAGCGTCTTTTTGTTCACCTGATAGGGGATCTCGTCGACGATGATCGCCTGCCGTTCGACCTTGCCGATGTCCTCGAAATGGCACTTGGCGCGCATCACCACCTTGCCGCGGCCGGTGCGGTAACCCTCGCGCACGCCATTCAGTCCGTAAATGATGCCGGCGGTCGGAAAGTCGGGCGCCGGGATGATTTCCATCAGCTCGTCGATGGTCGCATCCGGATTGTTCAGCAGGTGCAGGCAGCCATCAACCACCTCGTTGAGGTTGTGCGGCGGGATGTTGGTGGCCATGCCGACTGCAATACCCGAGCTGCCATTGACCAGTAGGTTGGGCAGCCGCGTCGGCAATACCGTGGGCTCGCTTTCCGAACCGTCGTAGTTGGGGGCGAAGTCGACCGTTTCCTTGTCGATATCGGCCAACATCTCGGCGGCAATCTTCGACAGCCGGATTTCGGTGTAACGCATGGCAGCTGCGTTGTCGCCGTCCACGCTACCGAAGTTGCCCTGACCGTCGACCAGCATGTGGCGCAGCGAAAACGGTTGCGCCATGCGCACGATGGTCTCGTAGATCGCCGAGTCGCCGTGTGGGTGGTATTTGCCCATCACGTCGCCGACGATGCGCGCGCTTTTCTTGTACGGCCGATTCCAATGGTTGGACTGCTCATGCATCGCGAAAAGGCTGCGCCGGTGTACGGGTTTCAGTCCATCGCGGGCGTCGGGGAGGGCGCGTCCGACGATCACGCTCATCGCGTAATCGAGGTAGGAACGTCGCATCTCTTCTTCGAGACTGACGGGGAGGGTTTCCTTGGCGAAGGAGGTCATGCGCACACGGGTTGAGGTGAAGCCCCCAAACCGGGCTTGGCTTGGGGCGGCCCGAGCCATTCTACCGGCCCAAAGTTGTCGTGACTTCGCAACAACTCTGGGTGGCTGTCTGTTGGCTGGTCGCGGGAAACCCGGCTGCTGAACGCCCTATGGCACAATCTTTTGTCGACGTCTGGTGCCTGCGGCAGTGGGGATTTGCCCGGGATGTACACCAGTCAACAAGACTTTTCGCAGGTTACTGCGGCCTTCCTCGAGAGGAGAATCATGAAGAAATTGAACAAGGTGGCGGTGCTTTTCGCAACCGTCGTGCTCGCTGCGCCGATCGCTGCATTCGCTCAGGCGAAGACGATTGATAACTGGGTGGCCGCTGACGGCACCGTTTGGAAAAACGGCACCAATGAGTTGTGCTGGCGCGACGCGGGCTGGACGCCGGCAACAGCCAAGGAAGAGTGCGACGGTGCCATCAAGCCGCCTCCGCCTCCTACCGCGCCCGCTCCCAGCGTAGTTCCGCCACCGCCGCCGGTTGCTCCGCCACCCGCGCCTGTCGTTGCACCGCCCGTGGCGCCTGCTGCCGCTGTTGTCGTTGCCCCGGTGCAGGAAAAAGTGACTTTCGCCGCCGATGCTTATTTCGATTTCGACAAGTCGAAGCTCAAGCCTGAAGGTGCTGCGAAGCTGGCTGACCTGGTTGATAAAACCAAAGGCGTGAACCTGGAAGTCATCATCGCTGTCGGCCACACCGACATCGTCGGTAGCGACGCGTACAACAAGAAGCTGTCGATTGCTCGCGCAGAGGCCGTCAAGTCTTTCCTGACCGGCAAGGGCGTCGAGAAGAACCGCGTCTATACCGAAGGCAAAGGCTCCAAGCAGCCAGCAGCCGACAACAAGACTGCCGAAGGCCGCGCGAAGAACCGTCGCGTGGAAGTCGAGGTTGTTGGTACTCGCGCCAGGAAGTGATGTCGGCGGCCACCGGGCCGTTCGCACCAAAGCCCCGCCTCGGCGGGGTTTTTCCAATTCCGCTGCCGCTTTCGGGGACTCGCAGTGCCTTAAGCGCGCCGGCGCGCATCCTTGAGTACCATCGCCCAATGAGTAATGTTGACGCGCAAGAACTGGCTAAATTCAGCGAACTGGCCCACCGCTGGTGGGACCCGGAAAGCGAATTTCGGCCGCTACACCAGATCAACCCGCTGCGTCTGGAGTGGATCGATGCGCTCGCTGGCTTGCGAGGCAAGCGGGTGCTGGACGTCGGTTGCGGCGGGGGGATTCTGGCTGAAGCGATGGCGCGTCGGGCAAGCCATGTCACTGGCATCGATCTGGCTGCCAAGCCGCTCGGCGTTGCCCGCCTGCATGCGCTGGAGGCCGGCGTTGGCAACCTCGACTACCGCGAGATCGCGACCGAGGCCCTAGCTGCCGAGCAACCGGGTATTTTCGACGCCGTAACCTGCATGGAAATGTTGGAGCACGTGCCCGACCCGTCGGCCGTGGTTCGGGCCTGCGCGACGCTGGTTAGGCCGGGCGGTTGGGTTTTTTTCTCCACGCTGAACCGCAATCCCAAGTCCTTTGTTTTTGCCATCGTCGGTGCTGAATATGTTTTGCGCTTGTTGCCCCGCGGGACCCATGAATACGCGCGTTTCATACGCCCCAGCGAACTGGCGCGGTGGGCGCGCGACTGCGGGCTGTCGGCGCAGGGCACTCGGGGCATGGGCTACAACCCGTTTACCCGCCGTTATGCGTTGACGCAGGACACCAGCGTCAACTACCTTGTCGCTTGTCGCAAGGCGGGCTAGACAGGTTGATCCCAGTGATTGCCGCAGTGCTGTTCGACCTCGACGGCACGCTGATCGACAGTGCGCCTGATCTGGCCAGTTCCGTGAATGCCATGCTGCAACACCGTGGTTTGTTGGCGCTACCGTATGCGGCTCTGCGGCCGCATGCCGGTTCGGGTGCCCGGGGCATGTTGGCGACTGCTTTCGGTGTGTTGCCTTCAATGCCCGAATACGAAGCGTTGAAAAATGAGTTCTACCTAGCATACGAGGCTCGTATGTTGGAACAGACCCGCTTGTTTGCCGCCATTGAGAATGTGCTGAGCGCATTGGATTTGCGCCGGCTGCCCTGGGGCATCGTGACCAACAAGGCGCTGCGTTTTGCCCAGCCCGGAGCACAGGCCGTGGGTCTGTGGCCCCGAGCCCGCGCGTTGGTGGCTGGCGACTGCACACCGCACACCAAGCCACACCCGGCTCCCTTGCTGGAAGCGGCACGCCGCATGGACCTGGCGCCCGAATGCTGCGTCTATGTCGGCGACGACCCGCGCGACGTGCTCGCCGGCCGCGCTGCTGGCATGGCCACTCTGGCCGCCGCCTGGGGCTATCTTGGCGTGGACAGTCCCCCGCACGCCTGGGGGGCCGATCACGTCCTGGACCACCCCGATGAGCTTCTTCATTGGCTCGATCTGCCCTGAAGCGCGGGTGAGGCGCTTGGATGCAGACTCGCATTGCGCAGCGATGTGCAGTCGGCGTTAAACTCCATACTTGGGACCGACTTGGCTTCGACGTGGGTTCGGAGTTGGCGCAGGGCATGTCGAGCACCAGTTCGCTCGTAAAACCACTGGAAACAAAGTAACTGCGAACGATCAAACGTACGCCCTCGCCGCTTAATACCGGTGAGCCTCGCAACAGCTTGTCTATGGGCTGGGTTTGAGGTCGCAAGACCAATAGCTGCGAGGTCATACACATAGGCTCGTGCTGCTGCGTGTCATTCGCAGTGGACCTAAAACCAAATGACTCGGCGATCAGGTAGCGTGCTGCTGCGCGACCTGGGAACTTAAATCCAAATCAGTCAGCTACACATGTAGAACTGTCCGGCAATGGCTTGCGGACGGGGGTTCGATTCCCCCCGGTTCCACCAGTCAAGGCTCCGCAAGGGGCTAGAAAGCGAGCAGCCCCTGCGTTGTCCAACGACGCAGGGTGTCTGCACCAACGGGCCGTCGGCCTGACTTCGGCGATCATTCGGGCTTCCCACACGGAGCCTCATGATGATCTTGCGTTTGCTTATCCTGGCTGCTGCCCTTGCCCTGCTGGGTCGGGCGCAGGCCGATACCCTGATCCACGCCGGTCGCATGGTCGACGCCGAACAGGGCAAGGTGCTCGAGCAGATGTCCATCATCGTCAAGCAGCAGCGGATCGCCGACGTCAAGGCGGGCTACCTCGAGCCCAAAGGTTTCGACAGTTACCACGACCTCAAGGCCTACACCGTGATGCCGGGCTTCATCGACATGCACGTGCATGTGACGGGTGAACAAAGCCCGACCAGCTACACCGAAGGCTTCTTCATGAACCCGGCCGACGTAGCGTTGCGCGCCACGGTCTATCTGAAGCGCACGCTGGCCGCCGGCTTCACCACCGTGCGCGACCTGGGCGATGCTGACGGTGTGGCGATCAGCCTGCGCAACGCCGTGAGCAAAGGCTATGTGGTTGGGCCCCGCATCTTTGCGTCGGGCCTGGCCATCGGCACCACGGGCGGTCATGCCGATCCGACCAACGGCTACAACAACGCGCTGCGTGGTGACCCGGGCCCGGCGATGGGTGTGGTCAACGGCGCCGACGAAGCCCGCAAGGCGGTGCGCCAGCGCTACAAGGAAGGGGCCGACCTGATCAAGATCACTGGCACGGGCGGCGTGTTGAGCCTGGCCAAGAGCGGCCTGAATCCGCAATTCATGGACGACGAGGTGAAAGCCATCGTCGACACCGCCAAGGACTACGGCTTCGCGGTGGCCGTGCATGCCCATGGCAAGGAAGGCATGCTGCGCGCGGTCAAGGCCGGTGTCGATTCCATCGAGCACGGCACCTACATGGACGACGAGGTCATCGCCGCGATGAAGCAGCAGGGCACCTGGTACGTGCCGACCATCTCGGCCGGCAAGTTCGTTGCCGACAAGGCGCAGGTCGATGGCTACTTCCCCGACGTCGTGCGGCCCAAGGCGGCCAGCATCGGAGCGCTGATCCAGGCAACCTTCGCGCGCGCCTACAAGGCAGGTGTGAAGATCGCGTTCGGCACTGATGTGGGCGTCGGTCCGCACGGCAGCAACGCCAGCGAATTCGTCTACATGGTCGAGGCCGGCATGCCGCCGATGGCGGCGATCCAGTCGGCCACCGTCAACGCCGCGCAATTGCTGCGCCAGAGCCAGGACCTGGGCAGCATCAAGGCCGGCAAGTTCGCCGACATCGTCGCCGTGAAGGGCGATCCCTTGAAAGACATCCAGTTGCTGACCCGCATCGGCTTCGTGATGAAGGACGGCATCGTTGCCAAGCCCTGACGGCCACCGCGACCACGCGGCATGACGACCCCGCCCGACGCCGATGCGCCCCCGTCCCCCGCAGCGCAGCGGCACAACCCGCTGCACGGCCTGACGCTGGCGCACATCGTCACCGAACTGGCCGCCCACTACGGCTGGCCTGGCCTGGCCGAACGCATCGCACTGCGTTGTTTCAGCAGCGACCCCGGCGTGGCGTCCAGCCTGAAGTTCTTGCGCAAGACCCCGTGGGCGCGTGCCAAGGTGGAAAGCCTTTACCTGTTCATGCTGCGGGAACGCAAGCGCGTTCCGCCCCGCCCATCCGAAGAAAGCTGAACGTCATGGCCATCCAGTGGTTCCCCGGGCACATGCATGCGACGAAGAAAGCCATCGTCAAGCGGCTGCCCGATATCGACGTGGTGATCGAATTGCTGGACGCGCGCGCGCCCGGCTCCAGCGCCAACCCGTTGCTGGCTGAACTGGCCGGCACCAAGCCTGCACTGAAGGTGCTGAACAAGCAGGACCTGGCCGACCCTTCCCGCACCGCGCTGTGGCTGGCCCACTACCAGGCGCAGCCCGGCACCCACGCCTTGGCGCTGGACGCCAGCGAGACCGCGCCAGCCCGCCAGTTGATCGCCGCCAGCCGCGCGCTGGTGCCTTTGCGCGGCGGCATGGTCAAGCCGGTGCGGGTGCTGATCTGCGGCATACCCAACGTGGGCAAGAGCACGTTGATCAACACCCTGATCGGCCAGCGCAAGGCCAAGACCGGCGACGAGCCCGGCATCACCAAGACCGAGCAGCGCATCGCCCTGGCCAGTGACTTCGACCTCTTCGACACGCCTGGCATGCTGTGGCCACGCATCGTTGTCGAGCAGGCCGGCTACAACCTGGCCGCCACCGGCGGCATCGGCCGCAACGCCTACGACGAAGAAGAGGTGGCGCTGGCCTTGTTGGCCAGCGTGCGCGGGCCCTACGCCGAGCGACTGCAGGCGCGCTACAAGTTGGCCGATTTTTCGAGCGCTCTTTCAGCGGTCAGCGACGACGCGCTGCTGGCCGACATCGCCCGTAAGCGCGGCGGCCTGCTGCCCGGCGGACAGTTGAATTTGCAGAAGGCCGCCGAGATCGTGATCAACGATTTCCGCAGCGGCGCCTTGGGGCGCATCACGCTGGAAACGCCCGCCGAATACACGCAGTGGGTTGCTGCCGGTTTGGTGAAGGAAGCCGAGCGGCAAGAGCGCGCCGCCGCGCGCACGCGCAAGAAGCCGCCGCAGCGCGGCGGTGAGGGTGGCTGTGCAGGGGCCCATCACGCCAGCGCTGTTGGCGGTGAGGAAGGCCATGAAATTGATCAGAGCGATGAGAGCGATGGGGGCGATGGGAGCGATGAGCGCGATGAGCGCGAGGAAGCGAACGATGGCGGCAACAACGGCCTGCCGGGGGCGTAACCTTGGCGCTCTTTCCACTGCGCCACCCTGCCGCCATGAAGTCTCACCACCCGATCTGGATCTGGACCCTGGCTTGCAGTTGGGCCGCTGCCACCGCAGCACACGCGCAGGTGCCGGCCCGCGTGCCCGCGCCGCTGGCCGAGCCGGCTGCTTCAGCCCCGCCGGTGGTCAACAAGGCGAAGCCACGCGCCATGACGCCGGCTGAAAAGCGCGACAGCGCCACCGCGCCGGGCGGCGTGCGCCCCGAAGAACCGGTGGTGCCGCAGATCAGCATCCCGCTGGGCAAGACGCCGCCGGCGCCGACGCTGTCCAAGGCCCAGCAGCAGCGCCACGACAAGGCCGCCGCGATGGGCGGTGTGGACGATTCCGTGGCCCGCTGCAAGGCCGCTGCCACGCCCGCCGAGCGCGATGCCTGCCTGACCCGCCTGGGCCGACCCGACCGGGCGCGCTGAGGCCGCCAGAGGGCTTGCCCGATACGCCAGGCTGCGCATCGGTTGCCTGCCGCGGTCAGGCCTCGGCCGCGTGGTAGCCGGTGACCCGATCAACCTCGTTCTTCGAACCTAGCACCACCGCCACGCGCTCGTGCAGTTTGGTGGGCACGATGTCCAGGATGCGCTCGTGTCCGTTGGTGGCGGCACCGCCAGCCTGTTCGATGATGAAGGCCATCGGGTTGGCCTCGTACATCAGGCGCAGCTTGCCGGGCTTTTCCGGTTCGCGCTGGTCCCAGGGGTAGAGGAAGACACCGCCGCGGGTCAGGATGCGGTGCACGTCCGAGACCATGCTGCCCACCCAGCGCATGTTGAAGTCCTTGGCCCGCGGGCCACTCTTGCCAGCGATGCACTCGTCGATGTAGCGCGTGACTGGCGGCGCCCAGTGGCGCGCATTGGACGTGTTGATCGCGAATTCTTTGGTGTCTTCAGGAACCTGCACCTCGCTTTGGGTCAGCACCCACGACCCGGTCTCGCGGTCCAGCGTGAACAGGGCCACGCCGTCGCCCAGCGTCAATACCAGCGTGGTCTGCGGGCCGTACACGCAGTAGCCGGCAGCGGCCTGGTGCTTGCCGGGCTGCAGGAAGTCTTCTTCCCGTACTTGTGATGTCTCGCCGCGCATGTGGCCCGCCAGGCGCAGCACGCTGAAGATGGTGCCAATGGAGACGTTGACGTCGATATTGCTGCTGCCGTCCAGCGGGTCGAAGAGCAGCAGGTATTCGCCCTGCGGATAGCGGTTGGGCACCACGTGGATGCTGTCCATTTCCTCGCTGGCCATGGCCGCCAGGTGGCCGCCCCATTCGTTGGCCTCGATCAGCACTTCGTTGCTGATGACGTCCAGCTTCTTCTGGATTTCGCCCTGTACGTTCTCGCTGCCAGCGCTGCCGAGCACGTCGCCCAGGGCGCCCTTGTTGACAGCGATGGCGATGTGCTTGCAGGCGCGGGCGACGACTTCGATCAGCAGCCGCAACTGAGCCGGAATGCGGCCGTGTTCGCGTTGTTGTTCGACCAGGTATTGCGTGAGGCTGACGCGCTTCATCCCAATCCTTCAAGATGCGCTTGCAGCGCGCGCGTGACGATTTCGCGCACGTCGTTGCTGAGATCAGGCTTAGCGGCCACGCGGGCGATGGCATCGCGCGCGGCGCTGCGGTAGGGCTCGGCCAGCGCCGCCCAGCGGTCCATCACGCGCGCAAAGCGGGCCGCCACGTGGGGGTTGATGGCGTCCAGCTCCAGCAGGTTGTCGGCCCACAACACATAGCCTGCCGCGTCGGTGCGGTGGAAGGCTGCCGGGTTGTCAGCGCACAGGCGATTCAGCAGGCTGCGCGTGCGGTTGGGGTTCTTCAGCGAGAAGTCGGGGTGCTTCAGCAGCGCCTTGGCGCGGTTGAAGGCGCGGCCGCCGTGCTCACCGTGCACCTCGAACACCGGTTCCGGCGCGCGAGCCTGCAGCGTGAACCACTTGTCCAGCAGCAGCGCTTCGCCCTGGGCCAGCGCATGGAATCGCTCCAGCGCAGCGTCGGCCAGCGGCGAATGGGCGTCGATCAGCGCTGTGATGCCGCCCAGCCGGTCGCTCATGTTGCTGGCGTCCTTGAAGCGCTGGTAGGCGCGGCCTGGCCACACCGCGCTGCCCTGCTGCACGGCGTGCAGGCACAGCATGCTCAGCGCCAGATGGGCCAGCGCGCGCTGGCCGCTTTGCGTGGGGCTGGGCTGGTAGCCGCCGCTGACTTGGTGGGCGTCGAACGCCCAGACCCAGTCGTCGTGCAATTGCGTGGCCATCAGCAGCCGCCACTGCTCGCGCACGGTGTGGATGCGCTGCGGGTCGCAGGTCGGAAGTTGCTCGGCGATATAGCCCTCGCTGGGTGCCAGCAGGGCCAGTTCCTTGAAAGCCGGGTCCAGCGCCGGGTCGCGCAGCACGCTGCGCAGCGCGCGGGCCAGTGCATCGTCCAGCACCGGCGCGCTGCCACTGTTCACGGCGCGCAGCAGGCGGGCCAGCGTTAGGCGCTGGCCGGCTTCCCAGCGGTTGAAGGCGTCGCTGTCATGGGCCAGCAACACCACGCGTTCGACGTCGGACAGGCCGTCGTCCAGCCGCACCGGCGCTGAGAAACCGCGCAGCAGCGAATGCACCGGCTGCACGGCGATGTCGTCGAAGACCCAACTTTGCTCCGCGTCTTCCAGCACCAGCACGCGCTCGGCAATCAGCGCCTGGCCCTGTGCACTGAGCAAGCCCATGCGCACGGGAATCACGAAAGGCAGCTTCACCGGCTGCCCGGGAGACGGCTCGCTGCTTTGCGTCAAGGTCAGCGTGTAGCGGCGGGCCACCGCGTCGTACTCACCGCGCGCCGTGACCAGCGGCGTGCCGGCCTGCGCGTACCAGCGCTTGAAGGCGTCCAGCCGCGTCGCCAGTTCGCTGCCTGGGTTGGCGTCGGCGATGGCCTGCGCGAAATCGTCGCAGGTCACGGCCTGGCCGTCGTGGCGCTGGAAGTAACGCTTCATGCCCTGCACGAAGCCGGCTTCGCCCACCAGCGTGTGCATCATGCGCACGACCTCGGCACCCTTTTCGTAGACAGTGCTGGTGTAGAAATTGTTGATTTCCAAATAGCTGTCGGGCCGCACCGGGTGAGCCATCGGGCCAGCGTCTTCCGGGAACTGCATGCTGCGCAGCTTGCGCACGTCTTCGATGCGCTTGACGGCCGCTGCCGACTTTGATCCCGCCATGTCCATGCTGAACTGCTGGTCGCGGAAGACGGTCAACCCTTCTTTCAGCGAGAGCTGGAACCAGTCGCGGCAGGTGATGCGGTTGCCCGTCCAGTTGTGGAAATACTCGTGCGCGATGACGCTTTCGATGGCCGCGAAATCGCCGTCGCTGGCGGTGGCCGGGTTGGCCAGCAGCAGCCGCGTGTTGAACAGGTTCAGGCCCTTGTTCTCCATCGCGCCGCCGTTGAAGTCGTCCACGCCGACGACCATGAATCGGTCCAGGTCCAGCGCCAGGCCGAAGCGCACTTCGTCCCAGATCACGCTGGCGACCAGCGAATTCATCGCGTGCTCGGTCTTCTGCAGATCGCCCGGCCGCACGTAAACCTGCAGCAGGTGGTCGCGCCCGCCGCGGCTGCGGATGCGCTGCTCGCGTGCCACCAAGTTGCCGGCCACCAACGCGAACAGATAGCTGGGCTTGGGAAACGGATCGTGCCACTTGGCAAAGTGGCGACCGTTGTCGAGCAGCCCTTCTTCGACCAAGTTGCCGTTGCTCAGCAGCACCGGGAACTTGGCCTTGTCGGCGCGCAGCGTGACGGTGTAGACCGCCATCACGTCGGGCCGGTCAGCGAAGAAGGTGATGCGCCGGAAACCTTCCGCTTCGCACTGCGTGAAAAAGCCGCCGTTGCTGGTGTACAGACCCGACAACTCGGAGTTCTTGTCCGGGGCGCAGGTGTTGCGGATTTCCAGCAGGAAGCTGTCGGCCTCCGGCGGGTTGTCGATGACCAGTTCGCCGTTTTCGTGGCGGAAGGACACGCTGTGCCCGTCGGCCTGAACGCGCAGCAGGTTCAGCCCTTCGCCCTGCAGGCGCAGCGGCGCGCGGCTGCCGTCGGCGGGCGCACCACCCGGGTTGCGCTCGATGCGCAACTTGCTGCCGACGATGGTCTTCACCGGGTCGAGGTCGAAGCTCAGGGCGGCGCTGCGGATGTAGTAGGCCGGCGCGGTGTAGTTCTCGCGGCGGACCAGGGCGGTCAGTGCATCACGCATGGTGCGGCGCTCCAGGTGGCGGGTCTTGAATGGAAGAAGCAGCGGCGCGGCCGGCAGCCGCGGTTCTTAGAGGCCCTGTTTCAGGCTGGCTTCGATGAACATGTCGAGATCGCCGTCCAGCACTTTCTGCGTGGCGCTGACCTCGACGTTGGTGCGCAGGTCCTTGATGCGGCTGTTGTCCAGCACGTAGCTGCGGATCTGGTGACCCCAGCCGACATCGGTCTTGGTGTCTTCCAGCTTCTGCTGCTCTTCCTGGCGCTTGCGCATCTCGAAGTCGTACAGCCGTGATCGCAAGCGCTTCCAGGCCACGTCGCGGTTGCTGTGCTGGCTGCGGCCGTCCTGGCACTGCACGACGATGCCGGTCGGGATGTGCGTCAGCCGCACCGCCGAGTCGGTCTTGTTGATGTGCTGGCCACCGGCCCCGCTGGCGCGGAAGGTGTCCACACGCACGTCCGACGGGTTGATGTCGATCTCGATGGAATCGTCCACTTCGGGGTAGACGAAGAGCGACGCGAAGCTGGTGTGGCGCCCGCCAGAACTGTCGAACGGGCTTTTGCGAACGAGGCGGTGCACGCCGGTTTCAGTGCGCAGGTGGCCGAAGGCGTAATCGCCCTCGACCTTGATGGTGGCGCTCTTGATGCCCGCGATGTCGCCGGCGGTTTCGTCTTCCAGCGTGGCCGTGAAGCCCTTGCGTTCGCAGTACTTCAGGTACTGGCGCAGCAGCATGCCGGCCCAGTCGCAGGCTTCGGTGCCGCCGGCGCCGGCCTGGATGTCGATGAAGCAGTTCAGCGGGTCGGCCGGGTTGCTGAACATGCGACGGAATTCCAGCTGCTCGACGGTGGCGCGCAGCGTGGCGGCTTCGCCTTCGATGGTCAGCATGCCGGCTTCGTCGCCGTCTGCCTTGCTCATCTCGAACAACTCGGTGTTGTCCGACAAGTTGCCGTGCAGGTGGTCGATGGTGCCGACCACGGTTTCCAGCGTCTTCTTTTCCTTGCCCAGTTCCTGGGCCCGCTTGGGGTCGTTCCAGACCGCTGGGTTTTCCAGCGCGGCGTTGACTTCGTTCAGCCGCAGGCTTTTGCGGTCGTAGTCAAAGATACCCCCGGAGCTGCTCGGTGCGGGCACTCAGGTCGGCGAGCAGCGTGCCGATCGAGTTGATGTGTTCGACGTCCATGGACATGGTGAAGGCCTCGTTAAGCTTTCAATTCTCTCACGCAAGAAATCGGGCAATGTGCCCGGCCAGTGCCTCGGGCTGGTCGTGATGCAGCATGTGGCCGCAGGGCGAAAGCAGCACGCGCTGCAGTTGCGGCACCACGGCCAAGCGGGCTTCGAATTCGGCCCGCGGGTAGCGGTCGCCCCACCACTTGGCCATGTCGGTGCGGTCGCCCTCGGCCCACAGCACAGGCGCCGTGATGCGCTGCCACATCGCGATGTGTTCTTCGGCGCGGTAAAGCGCAGGGTTGGCGCGCTTGTGCGCCGGGTCGCCCAGGATGTGCCACTGGCCATCCTCACCGTCGCCGTTGCGCTGCCGCGCCCAGTGCGGCGCCAGCCACGCCGCCTTGTCGGCCGGCAGCAGCGGGTTGTTCTTCTGCAGCCGCTCGGCCACGCCGGCCAGGCTGTCGTAGCTGCGCAGGGCCTGCGGCGTCTTCAAGTCGTCCAGCCATTGCAGCAGGCGTTTGGGGGCCTGGTGCGGCTGGCCCGCCGGCAGGCCAAAGCCTTCCAGGTTGACCAGCCGCCGGATGCGCTGCGTTCGCACACCGGCGTAGGCCATCACCACATTGCCGCCCATGCTGTGGCCGACGAGGTCGATGGCACCTTCAGGCACCAGCGCGTCGAGCAGCGCGTCCAGATCGGCCGCGTAGTCGGGAAACCAGTAGCTGTCGGCGCCCGAGCTGTCGCTCAAGCCGAAGCCGCGCCAGTCGGGTGCGATCACCCAGCGGTCGAAACCTTCGCAGGCGGCCAACGCATCAACGGCGAACTGGAACGACGCGCCCACATCCATCCAGCCATGCACCATCACCAGCGGCGGGCGTTCGGGGGTGACCAAGCTGGCGTCGCCCCATTGGTGGACGTGGTAGTTCAAGCCGCGGATGGGCAGGTAGGTGGAACGCGCAGTGCGGCGGACGAGATACGGTGTGTGCATCTTGCGACTGTAGGGCGCCGGTGCCGCTGCGGCTGTCCGCAGCGCGACGGCGCCGCCGACAATGCGACCATGACTGCACACCCCCAAACCCAGCCCCCGCCCCAGATCCAGCCCCCCACCCTGCGCCCCGCCAAGCCGGCCGACTGCGCCGTCATCGTCGCCCTGATCCGCGAACTGGCGGTGTTCGAAAAGCTCGAACACCTGGTCGTCGTCACGCCCGAATCACTGCACCCGCACCTCTTTGGCGACCGCCCGGTGGCCGAAGCGGTGGTGGGTGAAATGGACGGCGTCGTCGTCGCCTTCGCCCTGTTCTTCACCAACTTTTCCACCTTCCTGGGTCAGCCGGGGCTGTACCTGGAAGACCTCTACGTGCAGCCGGCCCACCGCGGGCAGGGCCTGGGCAAGGCTTTGCTGAAACACCTGGGTGCGCTGGCACTTGCACGCGGTTGCGGGCGCTTCGAGTGGAGCGTGCTGGACTGGAACGAGAACGCCATCCGCTTCTACGAAAAGATGGGTGCTGTGGTGATGCCTGAGTGGCGCATCTGCCGCGTGGCGGGGGCCGCGCTGCCGGCCTTGCAAACCCGCTGAGGCGTGGCCGTAGCCGGCGGGCCCGCCCGGTCGCCGTGCCTGGGCAGCGGCTGGACTACAGCCGCTGCAGCCTGTCCAGCGCACGCAACAGCGTGGCGTCCTGCTTGGCGAAGCACAGCCGTGCCAGGCCTTGCTCGAAGCCGGCTTCGTAGAACGCCGAAACCGGGATTGCGGCCACGCCGATTTCGCGCGTCAGCCACTGGCAGAACTCACCTTCGGGAAGGCTGCTGACAGCGCTGTAATCGACCAGCTGGAAGTAGCTGCCCTGCGTTTGCATGGGCTTCAGCCGCGTGCGCTGCAGGCCCTCCAGAAACAGGTCGCGTTTGCGCTGGTAGAACGCGGGCAGGCCGAGGTAAGGCGCCGGGTCGGCCATGTGGCGCGCCAGCGCATGCTGCATGGGCGTGTTCACCGTGAAGACGTTGAACTGGTGCACCTTGCGGAACTCGGCCGTCAGCGCAGCCGGGGCGGCCACGTAGCCCACTTTCCAGCCGGTGACGTGAAAAGTCTTGCCGAAGCTGGAGACCACGAAAGCGCGCGAGGCCAGCGCCGGGATCGACGCCGCGCTGACGTGCTCCACAGCGTCGAACACCATGTGCTCGTAGACCTCGTCAGACAGCAGCAGCGCCTGGGTCGGCGCCAGCAGTTCGGCCAGCTGCTGCATCTCGGCGCGCGTCCACACCGTGGCGCCGGGGTTGTGCGGGCTGTTGATCATCACCAGCCGCGTGCGTGGCGTCAGCGCAGCGGCAATGCGCGCGAAATCGGGCCTAAAAGTGGCCGGCGTCAGCGGCACGCGCACCACCGTGCCGCCGGCCAGTTCGATGTTCGGCGCGTAGCTGTCGTAGCAGGGTTCCAGCACGACGACTTCATCGCCCGGGCTGACGCAGCACAGCACCGCGGTCAGGATGGCCTGGGTGGCGCCGGCGGTGATGGTGATCTCGGTGTTGGCGTCGTAGCGGCGGCCGTACAGCGCGGCCAGTTTGTCGGCGACCCGCTCACGCAGCAGCGGCACGCCGGTCATCGGCGGGTACTGGTTCAGGCCTTCGCGCATGGCGTGGTTGACGTGGTCCAGCAGCGCCGGGTCGCAGTCGAAATCGGGGAAGCCCTGACCCAGGTTGACGGCGCCGGTTTCGCTGGCCAACGCCGACATCAGGGTGAAGATGGTGGTGCCGACTTTCGGCAGGCGGCTGGTGAATGCGGGCGTGAATTCGGCGGTAAGGTTCATGCTGGCCTTGCAGTTCAAGCCTTCAAAGGGCGTAGTCGGTGCCACCACCGCTGCTGGTGTTGCGCATGGCGCGTTCCAGCAGCGCGGGCGTCAGGCGGGGCGACAGCAATTCGGCGAAGGCCAGCACGAATTGCCGCAAGTAGGCGCCGCGCTTGAAGGCCACGCGGGTGACGTTTCTGCCGAACAGATGGCCCACCGGGCGCGCCACCAGGTCGCCCGCTTCGGCGTTCAGCGGGGGGTCGGCGCGCATCGCGCTTTCGGCCACGATGCCCACGCCCAGACCCAGGCGCACGTAGGTCTTGATGATGTCGGAGTCGATGGCCTCGAGCGCAATCAGCGGCTTCAGTTCGGCGCGCGCGAAGGCTTGGTCGATGCGCGTGCGGCCGGTTACGGTGGCTTGGTAAAGCACCAGCGGATGGGCGGCCAGTTGTTCCAGCGTTGGACGCTCAGCGTCGGCCAGCGGGTGGCCCACCGGCACCACCATCACGTGCTGCCATTCGTAGCAGGGCAGGGTGATCAGGTCGGGGTGGGCAGCCAGAGCTTCGGTGGCCAGGCCGATCTCGGCGACGTCGTCCAGCAGCATGCGCGCCACCTGCTCGGGCATGCCCTGGTGCAGCACCACCTGCACCTTGGGGTAGCGCAGCCGCAACTGGGCCACGGGCTCGGGCAGGAAGTAGCGCGCCTGGGTGTGGGTGGTGGCGATGCGCAGCGTGCCGGCGTCTTGCTTGGAAAACTCGTCACCGATGCGCTTCAGGTTGGCCACCTCGCGCATGATGATTTCCACCGACTTCAGCACCTGTTGCCCGGGTTCCGTCACCCGCTTCAAACGCTTGCCGTGGCGCGCGAAGATATCCACGCCCAACTCTTCTTCCAGCTCGAGGATGGCCTTGCTGATGCCGGGCTGCGAGGTGAACAGGGCCTTGGCGGTCTCGGTCAGGTTGAGGTTACGGCGCACCGCTTCCTGCACGAAACGGAATTGGTGCAGGTTCATGGTGGCAGGCTGTCAGGGGCGGCTGGGGCGGCGGGCGCAGACAGCGTGGTCGCCGCGGCGTCGGCCATCGCGGCGACCACGCTGTCGATCTCGCCGATGGCGGCATGCAGCTTGAAGGTGACGGCCGGATGGGCCGCGCGCATCGCGTCCAGCAGCAGCGGCAGGTCCTTGCGCACATGGCCGCCGGCGCCCAGGAACATGGGCAGCACGGCCACGCAGTCGCAGCCGGCAGCGGCCAGTTGCGCACCGGCTTCGCCCAGGCTGGGGGTCATGAATTCGAGGAAGGCCAGGCGTACCGCCAAGCCCGGATGCGTGACACGCAACCGCGCGGCAACCGCTGCAAAGGGCGCTGCCCAGCGCGGATCGCGGGCGCCATGGGCGAAGAGGATCAGACCCTGGATGCTGGAAGCTGTCATGCCGTCAACGGTAGCGCACCAGCCAGGCGAAAGCCGCCATCGACAGCAACAGGTACAAGCCACTCGGCGCCGCGGCCGCCACCCAGGGCGCCATGCCTTGCAAGGCGCCGATGAAGCCGGTCAGGTTGTTCAGCAACACGAAGCTGATGCCCAGCAGGATGCCGCCGAACACCTTCAGGCTGACGCCACCCGAGCGCGCGTGCAGGTAGGCAAAGGGCAGGGCCAGCGCCATCATCACCAGGCAGGCCAACGGGTAGAGCGCCTTGCGCCAGAAACGGATCTTGTACTGCTGCGTGGCCTGCGCTTGGTCGCTGAGATGCGCGCTGTAGCGCCACAGCTCCATGGTCGTCATCGAGCCCAGCGGCAGCACCGCGGCGGCCACCACGCTGGCCGTCAAGGTGCTGGGCCAGACCAGGCTGGCCCGTTTGTCGACCAGCACTGCAGCCCCTTCGCTGCGTGCCAGCGGCCAACGTGCGACTTCGGCGTCGGTCAGTGTCCAGGTGCCGTCGGCAGCGACCCGGCCTTCCTGCGCCTGCGTACGCGAAACGAGCCGGCCGTCGCTGTCGAATTCGAAGATGCGGATGCCGGCCAGCACCCCGTTGCCACTGGCGCCAGCCACGTTGACCGAGTAGCTGCGTTCGCCATCGGGCGTGCTGCGCCGTACTTTCAACCATGCACCCGCCCCATCGAGCTTGATGCCGCCGTTGAAGCGCGCCTTCAGCTGCAGCGCGGCGCGTTCGCTGGCCGGTGCGATGACGTCACCGGTGACGAAGGTGATGAGCCCGAACACTGCACCCAGCGTGGCCAGCAACGCCAGCGCCCGGCCGGGGCCCAGGCCGCCGGTGCGCAGGATGGTGAATTCCGACGACTGCGCCATGCGCGCCAGCGAGTAGATGGTGCCGATCAGCACCGCCACCGGGAAGAGGTCGTAGAAGTGGCTCGGCAACACCAGCAACGCTGCCTCCAGCGCATGCCCGGTGGTGCGGCCGCGGCGGCCGACGCCGTCGAGCTCTTCGACCAGATCGATAAAAAAGAACAGCGACAGAAACGCCAGCGCCACAAAGAACACCGACGCGGCGATGTCGCGGTAGAGCAGCCGGCGGATGGTCTTCATCTGGCGGTGTTCATGCCGACACCGCTGGCACTGCGGTCTGTTGCTGGTGCGGCTTGCGCGGCTTGCGCGGCCCGCGCGACTTGAAGAACAGCAATGCGGCATGGTCACGCCACCACAGCAGTGCCACGGCCAGGGCGAAAGCGGCACCGTGCAAGCCGAGCAGCATCGGCCCCATCGCCACGCGGCCACCGGCCACCCAGGCTTGCGACAGATTGATCAGGTTGTAGTAGACGAAGAAAGCCAACAGCGCGAACAGCAGATTCCAGTTGCTGGCCCGGCGCGGGTTGGTGGCAGACAGGCCGACGCCCAGCACCATCAGATTGGCCGCGCCCAGCAACAGGCCGAAGCGCCAGGTCAGCTCCGCCTCGCCGCGTGCTGTCGGGCGCGCGATCAATTCCAGCGTGTCGGTGGCTTTCGGCGGTGTGCTTTCTGCGGCGCGCACGGCCCGTTCGCTGGCCAACACACGGTAGCGCTCGAAGCTGGACAGCGTGCGCTCGCCGCTGGCGTGGTCGACGTCATTGCGCTGGCCGCGTTCCAACACCAGGTAGCGGTCCTCGCCTTCGGCTTCCAGTCGGCCTGAACGTGCCGAGGTGACCGATTCGCCGTGCTCTTGTTGCGTCAGGATGAAGACGTTGCGGGCCAGCCCGGCGTCAGCACCGACGCCCGCGCCGCGCTCGATGAAAAACACCCGCTGGCCGTCGCTGGAGGCCTGGAAAACGCCGGGGGTGACGCGTGACAGGTCTGAGCGTTGCTGGTAGCGGTCACGCAGTTGCATGGTGTTGCGATTGCCCCAGGGCCAGACCACCAGCAGCAGCACGGCCACCGCCAGCAGGACGGGCCAGCTGGTGCGCAACACCGGCCGCACGAAACGCGACAGGCCGATGCCACTGGAAAACCAGATCGCCATTTCGCTGTCGCGGTACATCCGGCCCAGCGTCAGCACGATGGCCACGAAGAGCGACAAGGTCGTCATGATGGGCAGGTTGCCCATGGCCGCGTAACCCAGCAGCAGCACCACGTCTTGCGGCGCCACCGCACCGTCGGCCGCCTGACCCACGGTGCGGATCAGGAAGGTTGTCAGCACGATCGTCAACATCACCACCAGCGTGGCGCCGAAGGCCCGGGACAACTCACGGCGCACGGTGGTATCGAATAACATCTTCTGCTTTGATTGCTGGGTGGAATTATGGACTTCAAGACGCAAGTGACCGGGGCTGCGGGCCTGGCTGGAATGGCCACTGACGCGCTGCTCGTGCTGGTCGCATCCAGCAGCGTGCCCGAAGGCCTGGACGCGCCGCTGGCCGATGTGCTGGCTGCTGCCGCCAAGGATGGCGACTTTGCCTTCAAGGCCGGGCAGACGCTCTACGCCTACCGCGTGGGCGGCGTGAAGGCCTCACGCGTCGTTTTCGCGCATGTTGGCGACGGCACCAACAAGCCGTTGCGCAAGGCCGTGGCGGCCGGGCTGGCGCTGCTGAAGGCCAGCGGTGCGGCCCGTCTGACGGTAACCATGACGGGCGGCGCCGAGTGGACCTCTGCGCAGGCTGAGACGCTGGTGACGGTGGTTTGCGAAGCGGTCTATGTCTACCGCGCCACCAAGCCCAGCGCCGCCGCACCGGCCAAGCTGGCATTGATCAGCGTGGCCTGCAGCAAGGCCGAAATCGCAGCTGTTGCCGCGGGCATGAAGTGCGGCGAGGCGATTGCTGCCGGCACCGAACTGGCCCGTGAATGCGCCAACCGTCCGGGCAATGTGTGCACACCGACCTACCTGGCCGAACAGGCCAAGCTGCTGGGCAAGGAACACGGTCTGAAAGTCGAGATCCTGGATCGCAAGGACTGCGAGAAGCTCGGCATGGGTTCCTTCCTGTCGGTCGCGCAAGGTTCTGACGAGCCGCTGAAGTTCATCGTCGCGCGCTGGAACGGCGGCGCCAAGGCCGAAGCGCCCATCGTGCTGGTCGGCAAGGGCATCACCTTCGACACCGGCGGCATCTCCATCAAGCCGGCCGGCGAGATGGACGAGATGAAGTTCGACATGGGCGGTGCCGCCAGCGTGTTGGGCACCCTGAAGGCGGTGGCGCTGATGAAGGCCAAGGTCAACCTGATAGGCGTGATTCCGGCCTGCGAAAACATGCCCAGTGGCCGCGCGGTGAAGCCGGGCGACGTGGTCACCAGCATGTCGGGTCAGACCATCGAGGTGCTGAACACCGACGCCGAAGGCCGTCTGATCTTGTGCGATGCGCTGACCTACGCCGAACGTTTCAAGCCGGTGGTGACGGTGGACATCGCCACGCTGACCGGCGCCTGCGTCATTGCGTTGGGTGGTCATCGTTCGGGCTTGTTCAGCCCAGACGACGCGTTGGCCGCCGAACTGCTGAGCGCCGGCGAACAGGCCGGCGACCCGGCCTGGCGCATGCCGCTGGACGAGGAATACGACGACGCGCTAAAGAGCAATTTCGCCGACATGGGCAACGTCGGCAGCCGCGCGGGCGGGGCCATCACGGCTGCCAAGTTTTTGCAACGCTACACGGCCAAGCAGCGCTGGGCGCATCTGGATATTGCCGGCACGGCCTGGAAGTCGGGCGCGGCCAAAGGAGCCACCGGCCGTCCGGTGCCGCTGCTGACGCACTTCGTGCTGGCTCGCGCCAAGTGACGCCCCGCCCCGTGCCCCTATGACCGGCTGCAGTGACGGACGTTGAATTCCACACCCGTGTAGCCGACCGCGTGGGCTACACCTGCCGCCTGTTGCGCAAGGCCTACCGCAGTGGTGCCCGCGTGTTGGTCACGGCGCCTGCCGAGGTGCTGGCCGTACTGGACCGCAGCCTGTGGGCTTTCGAGGAACGCGAGTTTGTGCCGCACGTGGTGGTGCCGGGCAGCAGCGCAGCGTTGCGCCGCCGCACGCCGATCTGGCTGGCGCCGTTGTCCGAGGTGTTTGACGACCCCGCTGCCGGCGCGGCGCCGCGGGTGGTGGTGAACTTGGGTGCTGACGCCCCGCGCGACCTGCAAGCCCTGGATCGGCTGATCGAGGTCTTGTCCACCGACGTCGACGACGTGGACCGCGGCCGCGCCCGCTGGCGCGCTTACAAAGCCGCCGGCCTCAACATCGTGCACCACGCGGGAAGCTGAAGCCATGGCCGACGATCTGACGCTGGATGTTGACCGCTTGCCGACCCTGACCGAAGTGCTTGAACTGGGCCGCGAGAGCGTGGCCGACGTGGCGCTGCTCGCCACGGTCGACGCCGCCGATGCGCCCGCTGGCGCCGACCCCTGCGCCGTTGTGTCCCGGTCACGCCACATCGACCCGGTCGACGAGGTGCTGGCTCTGCTGGAACCTCGCATTGGTGCATTGCTGGAAGGTCGCTTGCGTGAAGCGCTGGCACCGGCACTGGCGCGCGCGGCCGATGGCCTGATTCGCGCAGCGCAGGCCGAGCTGGCGCCTGCGCTGCGCGGCCTGGTCGAAGAAGCCGTGGCGCAGGCGCTGCGGCAGCCCCGTTCGATCAGGTGACTAACGCTGGGGCGCCCCAGGCGTTTCGGTTATCGTGCGCCGCTTGGTTTTTTTCAACCCCACGGAGGTATCTGCATGCAAGTGAAACTGAACCTGATCGCCGCTGCCACTGCTGTGGCCTTTGCCGGCTCCGCATACGCCCAGGACATGATCGTCAAGATCGGCCACGTGGCGCCCACCAGCGGCCAGCAAGCTGACATCGGCAAGGACAACGAGAACGGCGCCCGCATGGCCATCGACGAACTCAACGCCAAGGGCGTGATGATCGGCGGCAAGAAGGCCAAGTTCGAATTGCTGGCTGAAGACGACCAGGCCGATCCCAAGCAGGGCACGGCGGCCGCCCAGAAGTTGGTGGACAGCAAGGTCAACGGCGTCATCGGGCACTTGAATTCGGGCACGTCTATCCCGGCCTCCAAGATTTACAGTGACGCGGGCATACCGCAGATCAGCCCTTCGGCGACCAACACCAGATACACGCTGCAAGGCTTCAAGACGACCTTCCGTGTCGTCGCCAATGACGGGCAGATCGGGAGCTCCCTGGGCAAGTACGCCGTCACCCAGTTGAAGGGCAAGAGCATCGTCGTCATCGACGACCGGTCAGCCTACGGCCAGGGTGTGGCAGACGAGTTCGGCAAGGGCGTTGCAGCCGCCGGTGGCACTACCGCTGACCGCCAGTACACCAACGACAAGGCCACCGATTTCACCGCCATCCTGACTGCCGCCAAGGCCAAGAAGCCTGATGTGATCTTTTACGGCGGCATGCACTCGCAAGCCGGCCCCATGCTGCGCCAGATGAAGCAACTGGGCATCAACGCCAAGTTCATGGGCGGCGACGGCATCTGCACTTCGGGCTTGCCGGAACTGTCGGCGGGTTCCATGGCCGACGGCCAGGTCGTTTGTGCCGAAGCGGGTGGTGTGGACGGTGGCAGCAAGAAGTCGATGGACGATTTCTATGCCGCTTACAAGAAGAAGTTCAAGGTCGACGTGCAGGTCTACGCGCCTTACGTTTACGACGCCGTCAACGTGATGGTGGCGGCAATGGTCAAGGCTGGTTCTGCCGAACCGGCGAAGTACCTGTCTGCGCTGGCCGCGACCAAGGACTACAAGGGCGTGACCGGGAACATCGGCTTCGACGCCAAGGGTGACATCAACAACGGTTCGCTGACCCTGTACACGTACAAGGCGGGCAAGCGCGAGCAGATCGCCGTGGTTCGGTAAACCGCCGGGACTTGACACCTAGGCAAGAAAAAAAACCCGCCATCGGCGGGTTTTTTTTCGAAGTCGTCGTGCTGAATTACTTCAGCTTGATTTCCTTGTAAAGCACGTGCTTGCGAGCCTTGGGATCGAACTTCAAGAACTCGAGCTTTTCAGGCGTCGTTTTCTTGTTCTTGCTCGTGGTGTAGAAGTGGCCGGTGCCCGCAGTGGACTCCAACTTGATCTTTTCGCGTCCGCCTTTGCTGGCCATCGTGTGCTCCTGTCAGCCTTGCTTGAATGTGATTCAGATTTCGCCGCGGGCACGCAGGTCGGCAACGACCTGTTCGATGCCCACTTTGTCGATGAGGCGCAGAGCCGCGTTGCTGATGCGCAGACGGATCCAGCGGTTTTCGTTCTCAACCCAAAAACGGCGGTACTGCAGGTTGGGCAGGAACCGACGTTTGGTCTTGTTGTTCGCGTGCGAAACGTTGTTGCCCACCATGGGGCCCTTGCCGGTGACTTGACAGACGCGTGCCATGACGCTTCTCCAGTGATGTTGGTATGGCTGCCGGGGGGGACTGCGCAAAGTTAAACCTGCGCGGTGCGGAATGGTCCGCCAGCAAAGCCCGCGAGTATAGCGTGGTTTCAGCAGATCAGCCGGGTTCTTGTTCCAGGAAGCGCTGGGCGTCCAGTGCCGCCATGCAGCCGGTCCCCGCGCTGGTGATGGCCTGGCGGTAGATGTGGTCCTGCACGTCGCCAGCGGCGAAAACGCCCGCCACGCTGGTCTGCGTGGCCATGCCGTCCAGGCCGGTACGGGTGACGATGTAGCCGTCCTTCATGTCCAGCTTGCCTTTGAAAATGTCGGTGTTGGGCTGGTGGCCGATGGCGATGAAGCAGCCTTTCAGTGCAATGTCCTGCGTGGCGGCGGCACCGTTGGCGTCTTGCCCAGCGGCGGTGCTGCGCAAGCGCACGCCGGTCACGCCACTGGCGTCGCCCAGCACCTCGTCCAACGTGCTCCACAGGTGCAATTCGATCTTGCCAGCGGCCACCTTGGCCGTCACCTTGTCCATCAGCACGGCCTCGGCGCGAAACTTGTCGCGGCGGTGAACCAGGTGCACTTTGCTGGCGATGTTCGACAGGTAAAGCGCTTCTTCGACGGCCGTGTTGCCGCCGCCCACCACGCACACCGTGTCGCCGCGGTAGAAAAAGCCGTCGCAGGTGGCGCAGCCGCTGACGCCTTTGCCCATGAACGCGGTTTCGCTGGGCAGGCCCAGGTACTTGGCACTGGCGCCGGTGGCGATGACCAGGCTGTCGCAGGTGTAGGTGCCCGAGTCACCGGTCAGGGTGTAAGGGCGCTGGCTGAAGTCGACGGTGTGGATGTGGTCGAAGACGATCTGCGTGTTGAAGCGCTCGGCGTGCTTCAAGAAGCGCTCCATCAGTTCCGGGCCTTGCACGCCATCCACGTCGGCAGGCCAGTTGTCGACCTCGGTGGTGGTCATCAACTGCCCGCCCTGGGCGATGCCAGTGATCAGCATCGGTTCCAGGTTGGCGCGCGCTGCGTACAACGCGGCGGTGTAGCCGGCCGGACCGGAGCCCAGGATCAGGATCCGGGCGTGTGTGTTTGCGGTAGACATGGCAAGGATCTCAACGGTGAATGGGTGTCATATCTGGGCTTGCAGCCCTGAAGTTTCGACGCAAGATGCCGATAAATTGGCATCTGGTCCGTGGGCACAATAGCCGGATTCTTGCAGACAGGTCGCGCCCAGCACCCCTGTCATTAGCCTCACCACTACAAGAGGAGCGTCTCGATGTCGATGCTGTCGAACCTGGACCTGATTCGCCGCGTGCCCCTGTTTTCCATGCTGACTGCCGAGCACGCGCAGGCCGTCGCGGACAGCGTCGTCAAGCGCCGCTTCCGCCGTGGTGAACTGGTGGTGGAGCAAGGTCGCAAGAGCAACGCGCTGTTCATCTTGTTAAACGGCCGGGCCCGTGTGTTGACGGCCGACACGAGGGGCCGGGAAGTCATCCTGGCGGTGCTGGAATCGGGCGACTATGTCGGCGAGATGAGCCTGATCGACAACGAACCCCACAGCGCCACCGTTAGGGCGGAAATCCAAACCGACATGCTGGTTCTGGCGCGCGGCGATTTCGCGCGTTGCTTGCCGGAAGCCTCAACGCTGAGCTACGGCATCTTGCGCGGTCTGGTGCGCCGGCTGCGCAATGCCGACCGCCAGATCGAATCGCTGGCGCTGCTGGATGTGTATGGTCGTGTCGCGCGCACGCTGCTGGACATGGCCGAAGCGATAGACGGCATCAAGATCATCCGCCACAAGGTCAGCCGTCAGGACATGGCCAAGGTGGTCGGCGCTTCGCGCGAAATGGTCAGCCGGGTGATGAAGGACCTGGAAGAACGTGGCGTCATCGAGACCCAGGAAAACGGTTTCGTCGTCATCAAGGAACGGCTGCCGCAAGACTGAGTTCAGCGCGGGCGGCGTGGCCTGATCGGCCACAATCAGCTGCATGAGTTTCCCCCTCGGTTCCCTGCGTGGTGACGGTGCAGCCAGAGCTGCCGCGTTGTCGGCGGATGAAGTGCCGCGCTGGCGCCGTCAGGCGGTCTTGCTGTTGGCCGCGCTGGCCTGGTTGCTCTTCCTGCTGGCCCTGGTCACGCACCAAGTCAGCGACGCAGCATTCAGCACGTCGGGTACGGGTGAGCCGCTGCGCAACAAGGCCGGTTTGCTGGGCGCGCGACTCGCCGACATGGCGTTCTTTCTCTTCGGGTTTTCGGCATGGTGGTTGGTGCCTGTGGGCCTGCGCGCCTGGCTGTCGGCACTGGCTGGACTGCTGCGCAGCGATGCGGCTGCCCCTGCTGAAGCAGAGCCGGCACCCGCCCCGCGCTGGCTGTTTTGGCTGGGGCTGGCGCTGTTGTTGGCGGCCAGTAGCGCACTGGAATGGACGCGCCTGTACCGCTGGGAAACGCTGTTGCCCGGCCACGCCGGTGGCGTGCTGGGCTACACGCTAGGGCCGTTGTCGATGCGCTGGCTGGGCTTCGCGGGTTCGGGTGTGCTGTGGATCGCCTTGCTGGTGACCGGCGTTTCGCTGGCCTTGCGCTTTTCCTGGCTGCAAGTGGCCGACGCCATCGGCCAACAGTTCGACCGCCTGCGCACCAGTCGGATCGACCGCAAGGAAGCCGAGAAAGACCGCCGCCTGGGCGAAGCGGCCGCGCGCGAACGCGAAGAAGTCGTCGAGGTGCAGCGCATTGAAGTGCAGGAGCACATGCCGCTGGTCATCGAGCCCGCCGCGCCGGAAATCGCCCAGTCACTGCGCGTGGCCAAAGAACGCCAGCAGCCGCTGTTTGTCGAACTGATGGACACCAAGCTGCCACAGGTCGACCTGCTGGACGCGGTGACGGCCGCCGCCAGGCAAGAGACCGTCACGCCCGAGTCCATCGAGATGACCTCGCGGCTGATCGAGAAGAAGCTGAAGGATTTCGGCGTCGAGGTGCGCGTGGTGGCGGCCAGCCCGGGCCCGGTGATCACCCGCTACGAGATCGAGCCAGCCACTGGCGTGAAGGGCGCACAGGTCGTGGGCCTGGCGCGCGACTTGGCGAGATCACTCTCGCTGGTCAGCATCCGCGTGGTCGAGGTCATACCCGGCAAGAACTACATGGCGCTGGAGTTGCCGAACGCGCGCCGGCAGACGATCCGCTTGAGCGAGATCCTGGGCTCTGACGTCTACAACGATTCGGCTTCGATGCTGACCATGGGCCTGGGCAAGGACATCGTCGGCAAGCCGGTGGTGGCCGATTTGGCCAAGATGCCGCACTGCCTGGTCGCCGGTACCACCGGTTCGGGCAAGAGCGTGGGCATCAACGCGATGATCCTCAGCCTGCTCTACAAGGCCGAAGCGCGCGATGTTCGACTGATCCTGATCGACCCGAAGATGCTGGAAATGAGCGTCTACGAAGGCATCCCGCATCTGCTGGCGCCGGTGGTCACCGACATGAAGCAGGCCAGCAACGCGCTGAACTGGTGCGTCGGCGAAATGGAGCGCCGCTACAAGCTGCTGAGCAAGCTGGGCGTGCGAAACCTGGCCGGCTACAACAAGAAAATTTCCGATGCCGCCGAGCGCGGCGAGAAGCTGCCCAACCCCTTCAGCCTGACACCTGCTGAGTTGGGAGGACAGCCCGAGCCGCTGGACCGCCTGCCGCACATCGTTGTCGTCATCGACGAACTGGCCGACCTGATGATGGTCATCGGCAAAAAGATCGAAGAGCTGATCGCGCGGCTGGCGCAGAAGGCGCGCGCGGCCGGCATTCATTTGATCCTGGCCACACAGCGGCCCAGCGTGGACGTGATCACCGGCCTGATCAAGGCCAACATCCCGACGCGTTTGTCCTTTCAGGTGAGCAGCAAGATCGACAGCCGCACCATCCTCGACCAGATGGGTGCCGAGGCGCTGCTGGGCATGGGCGACATGCTCTACATGGCCAGCGGCACCGGGCTGCCGGTGCGCGTGCACGGCGCCTTTGTCAGCGACGACGAGGTCCACCGCGTTGTGAGTTATTTGAAGACCCAGGGCGAACCCAATTACATCGAAGGCATCCTCGAAGGCGGGGTGCTCGATGGCGAAGCCTCTGCGGCTGAGGGTGGCGGCGGTGGTGCGGGCGGTGGTGAATCGGACGCGATGTACGACCAGGCGGTCGAAGTCGTCTTGCAGCACCGCCGGGCTTCGATCTCGCTGGTGCAGCGCCATTTGCGCATCGGCTACAACCGCGCGGCGCGCTTGCTGGAACAGATGGAAAAGTCAGGCCTGGTGACCGCAATGGGCCACAACGGCAACCGCGAAATCATTCTGCCCAAGAGAGACGAATGACGACGAAACACATGGTGGTGGGCGTTATCTTGATTTGCGCTGCATGGACCGCGCATGCCGACGCCGTCGACACGCTGCGCGAATTCGTGCGCGATGTGAAAAGCGGCCGCTCGGCATTCAGCCAGACCGTCACTTCCACCGACGGCGCCCGCAAGAAAACGTCGAGTGGGCAGTTCGAATTTCTGCGCCCGGGGCGCTTCCGTTTCAACTACACCAAGCCTTTCGAACAACTCATCGTGGCCGATGGCGTGAAAGTCTGGATCTTTGATGCCGACCTCAACCAGGCCAGTTCGCGCAAGCTGGCGCAGGCTCTGGGCGCGACGCCCGCCGCGCTGTTGACAGGAGCGTCACTCGACGCCGATTTCGTGCTGACGGCGCAGCCTGCGAAAGACGGGTTGGACTGGGCGCTGGCCACACCCAAGGCCAAGGATGGGCCCTTCCAGGGCATGCGCGTGGGCTTCAAAGGCCGAGAGCTGCAAGCGGTGGAAATCATCGACAGTTTCGGCCAGCGTTCGCTGCTGCAATTCAGCCGCTTCGAGGCCAATGTGGTTCTGGATGCCTCGCGCTTTCACTACACGCCGCCGGTGGGCGCCGACGTCATCGAGCAATAGCCGTCATCAGCGTTCGATGTGCAGCCGCAGTGCGACAAGCTGCACCGGCCCGCGGTCGCGGTTGTAGCCGGGGTTTGTGATCCGCTGCAGGTTCAGCGACAGACGCAGCAGCGGCGTGATGGCGGCGTTGTAGGTGGCTTCCGTGATGCGCTCGGCGCCGTAGCGCAAGCGGCCATCACCCAGAAAGAAGTCCAGGCCGCCGGCGGCCAGGAAGCGCCGATGCGACGGCGACAGACCATTGCGCACCACCGCCAGCCCAAGTTGGTCTTCAGCACGGTCCCACGCCGTGCCGCGCCAGATGAAGCCGGTGGAAAACGACCCGTCGATGGACGCAAAAGAATACGGCTCCGTCTTGCCGTCGTGACGGCCCAGGCGGAAGAAGCCGCCCAGGTCGTCGCTGATTTGCTGCTCGGCGGCCAGGCCCCAGCCGGTCTTGCCTTGCAGCCGTCGCACCGGTGCCAGGTCAGGTGCGCTGCCGCTGCCGGCCGCCCGGACCAAGGCTTCATCGAAATCGGCCATGCGCGCGATATTGCGAAAGGCCAGAAACCGCACTATGCCGTCACGCCCGGCCAGTTGGTGGCGGTGTTCGATTTCCAGCTGGTCGCCATGGCGTTGGCCGATGTGGCTGTCCAGCGCCAGTCCGTTCGACTCGATCGGCACCGCAAACCGCCCACCGCGCAAGGCCCATTCGGGCGTGATCCATTCCAAAGCGGCGCCGTTGGAATAACCGCGTGAATCGGCTGCAAAGTCGAAGTGCCCGTGGGTCAGCAAGGCCCAGTTCATGAATTGCGCGCGGGCATCGTGGGCATAGCGGTTGTTGTCGAACAGGTCGCTGGCGGCCAGGTTGCCAACGCTCAGCACCAGCCGGCTGCGCGCCTGGTTGCCAGCCAGCTGGTTGAAACCCGACACCACCGGTTCGCTGTCTGCGTCCAGCGCCCAGGTCTGGCGGACAAAGGCGCGGGCGCGGTACAGCACCAACCGGCTGCCCGCTGTTTTCTGCAATTCGCCGTTGCTCAGACCGCCAAGACCGGTCAAGCCCGATAGCGGTACGCCTTGCACCACCTCGCCGTTCAGGTAGGCCTCGCCACCGCGCCACAGCCGCGCGCCGGCGGCGGCCGTGGCGGTGAAGGAATAGCTTTTTTCGCGGGCGGCCTGCAAGCTGTTGGGGCCGTCGTAGGCCGCCGCAAAGGCCGGCTTCGTTTGCCACACGTAGGTGGCCTGGCCATGCAGGCCGTAGGCTTCTTCGACGGCCTCGGTGGCCAGCGCTGGCCAGGTGCAGAAGCAGGCTGCGGCGGCCAGCAGCGTGGCCGGGGTGGTATGGATCATCGGTTTCTAGAAGCGGCTGCCAAGGGACAGGCGATTCTGCGTGACCGATGTGAACCCGGCATGAAGGTCGTGGGCGTAACGCACGAACAACGGCCCGCGGTCGTAGCCCAGGCTGATGGAAAAGTCGCGTCGGACGAAGTCGCCCTCGCTCGTCAGCCCGCGCTTGACGAAGAGGTCCACAGTCACACGCTGCTCGCCTTCGAAGCGGCGCCGCAGCACCAGGTGGGTAACGTTCTGCCCGCTGTGCAGCCTGTCGTCGTGGACATTGAAGAGTGTCAATTCCGTCTGCGCGATCGCCCGTGTGCCGACTCCCAGCGTGATGGCGTCATTCGGGTCGTAATTCAAATTCACGTAATTGCGCAAGTTGGTGCGACCGAAGCCGACGATGGCGTAATGGGCGCTGCCGATTTCCGACGTGACCGAGCCCACGGCCACGCCGCCGCTGGCGCTTTGCAGCGAGAACACCGTGCGTAGCGTCTCGCCGTCCAGCCGGTATTCGTAACCCGCGCGGGCTTGGCGGTAGCTGCTGCGGTCGCTGTAGTAGCCGGCCCAGGCCGTGTGCGGGCCCAGGCCGACGCGCAGGTTGGCGTCCAGGCCGGTGTTGCCATCGGACGAACCATAGCGGCCCAGCGTCAGCTTGAAGTCCGGGCCGGTATCGGCAGGTGCGGCCCAGGCCACCCGGCAAGCGCCGGCACCGACCAGGACTGCCACGGTCGACAAGCGGTGCAGGGTGCTGCGCATGCCGCTCAATCGGTGGCCTGGGCGCCTGGGGTGCCCGGGGCCCCCGGGGCGAGCGGACCGAGCGGGCCGAGCGGCTCAGCGACGGCGGGCCGGGTTTCGCGCTTGCCGCCGAACATCGTCACGTACAGCACCGGCAGCACCACCAGCGTCAGCAGCGTGGCCGTGAACAGGCCGCCGATGATGACGATGGCCAGCGGCCTTTGCGTTTCCGAACCGATGTCGTGGCTGAGCGCCATCGGCAGCAGGCCCAAGGCGGCCAGCATTGCCGTCATCAGCACCGTGCGCAGGCGGCTCAGCGAACCCTGGCGTACCGCATCGACGACGCTGGCGCCGCCGGCCCGCAGTTGCTGGATCACCGTCAGCATCACCACACCGTTCAGCACCGCCTGCCCCGACAGCGCGATGAAGCCGATGGCCGCCGACACCGACAGCGGAATCGCCAGCACCCACAGCGCGACGAAACCACCGATCAAGGCCAGCGGCACATTCAGCAGCACCAGCGTGGCCGTCTTCAGTGAACCGAAGGCGTCGAACAGCAGCACGAAGATCAGCAGCAGCGAGATGGGCACCACCACGGCCAGGCGCTGCATCGCACGTTCCTGGTTCTCGAATTCGCCCGACCACAGCAGCTGGTAGCCCGGCGGCAATTTGACGTGCTGCGCCACGGCCGTCTTCATGTCGGCCACCACCGAACCCATGTCGCGGTCTTTGATGAAGATGCCGATGGCGGCCATGCGCCTGCCGTTTTCACGCGCGATATTCATCGCGCCGCTGGCCTCGCGGATGCGCGTGACCGCGCCCAACTGCGTGTACCCGCCGTCGGGCGTGGCGACGGGCGTGCTGGCCAGGTTGGCGATGACGCGGCGGTCGGCCGACAGGCGCACCGCCACGGCGAACTTGCGCTCGCCTTCCCACAGGTAGGTGGTGACCTTGCCGGCCAGCGCCGCTTCGATCACGTCCTGCACGTCGCCGACGTTCAAGCCCAGCCGCGCGGCGCGCGCACGGTCGACCTCGATCAGCAACTGCGGCAGGTTGCCCGCTCGGTTGATCTCGGATCGGTAGACGCCCGGCACGCGCTTGATCTCGCGTTCGATGGATTCGGCGGCTTTGGTCAGTTCACGCAGGTCGTCGCCGGCGATCTTGATGACGATCTGGCCGTCGATCTGCGAAATCGATTCGAGCACGTTGTCGCGGATGGGCTGCGAGAAGCTGGGCTCCAGGCCGGGAATCTCGGACACCAGGCGGTCCATCTCGTCGATCAGCTTGGCCTTGGTCATGCCGGGGCGCCAGGTCTCGGCCGGCTTCAGGTCGACAAAGATCTCGGCCATGCTCATCGTCTTCGGGTCGGTGCCGTCTTCCGGCTGACCCGACTTCGACACTGTGGTGCCCACCTCGGGCACCTTGCGCAAGGCCTTGCGCGCCAGGGCCAGGATGCGCGAGGCTTCGTCGTTGGACACGCTGGCTGGCAGGCGCAGGTTGACCCAGATGGTGCCTTCGTCCAGTTCGGGCAGGAATTCCGAACCCAGCCGTGAAGCCACCACCAGCGACAGTCCGAAGGCCGTCAATGCCGCCACCATCACCGTGCGGCGGTGGCCCAGTGCCCAGTCCAGCACCGGCTCGTAAATGCGCTTGGCGGTGGCCACCACACGGTTGTCGCCGTGCGGCAGGCCGCGCTTCAGGAGCTTGTAGGCCAGCAGCGGCACGAGTGTGAGAGAGAAGATGAGCGCACCGATCAACGCCATCGTCACGCTCAGCGCCATCGGCTGGAAGATGCGGCCTTCGTGGCGCTGCAGCGCGAAGATGGGGATGTGCGCGGCGATGATGATCAACATCGAAAAAACCGTCGGCCGGCCAACTTCATTGGCCGCATCGACGATGACCTTCCGGCGTTCGCCGTCGGTCATTTTTTCGTCGCGTTCGGCCAGGCGGTGCATGATGTTCTCGACCACGATCACCGCGCCGTCGACGATGATCCCGAAATCCATCGCGCCCAGGCTCAGCAGATTGGCCGGTACGCCCATGATCTTCAAACCCAGGAAAGTGCCCAGCAGCGCCAGCGGAATGATCACCGCCACAGCCAGGCTGGCGCGCAGGTTGGACAGGAAGATGTAGAGCACCAGCGCCACCAGCAGCGCGCCTTCGACCAGGTTGCGGAACACCGTGGACAGCGTCTTGGCCATCAGCCAGGTGCGGTCGTAGTACGGCACGATGGCCATGTCTTTCGGCAGGCCGCCTGCGTTCAGCTCGGCGATGCGGTCTTTCACGTTCTTCAGCACCACGCTGGGGTTCTCGCCCTTGCGCATGACGACGATGCCGGTGACGACGTCGTCGTCCAGGTCCTGCCCCACCACGCCCAGGCGTGGCACCGCACCGATGTTGACGGTGGCGATGTCGCGCACCAGCACCGGCGTGCCGTTGCGCGCGGCCACCACCACGTTGCCGATGTCGTCAGGTGAACTCAGTAGTCCAATCCCGCGGATGGCGTACTGCTGCGCGCCCTGCGCCACATAGCTGCCGCCGACGTTGGAATTGCCACGGCCCAGTGCATCCAGCAGGTTCTGGAAAGTCAGCTTGTTGGCACGCAGCTTGTCCAGGTCGGGCTGTACCTCGTACTGCTTGATCATGCCGCCCATCGCCACCACGTCGGCCACGCCGGGCACTTGGCGCAGCGCGCGTTCCACCACCCAGTCTTCCACCGTGCGCAGGTCGGTGGTGCTGTAGCCGTCGCCGCGCAGGCGGTAACGCATCACCTCGCCCACCGGCGTGGCATTCGGCGCGATGTTGGCCTCCACGCCCGGCGGCAAGTCCACGCCGCGCAGGCGCTCGGCGACCTGCGCGCGCACCAGGTTGACTTCGGCCGCGTCGTTGAAGGTGACAACCGTGAAGCTCAGGCCGAACTGGGTGTGCGAGAACACGCGGATCGAATTCGGCACGCCCGACAGCGCCGTTTCCAGCGGCAGCGTGACCTGCTTTTCGACTTCCTCGGCCGCCCGGCCGGGGAACAGGGCGATGACCGTGACCTGGGTGTCGGTGACGTCGGGAAAAGCCTCGACCGACAGGTTCTTGAAGGCGATGACGCCGGCCAGCACGAACAGCAAGGTGCCCAGCGCGATGAACAGCGGCTGGCGCAGCGAATACTCGATCAGCTTTCTCATGGGCTGGCCTTGGCGGCGGAGGCAGAAACAGAAGCGGAAGCAGAGGCGGAAGCAGAAGCGGGAGCGGAAGCAGAAGCAGAAGCGGAAGCAGAAGCAGAAGCAGAAGCGGCGCCCCCTGCTGGCTTGCTTTCTTCCAGCGCCAGCCGGTACATGCGTGCCAGCAGCAGCATGTTGCCGTTGACCACCTGTTCACCCACCTCCAGGCCGCTGGACACCAGCACCTGTTGCGGGCCCTGCCAGCCCAGCTTGACTTCGCGCGGTTCGAAAACGCCCGGCGCCGCCTGCACGAACACGCTGTGCGTGCTGCCGGCCAGCCGCACGGCCTGCGCCGGCAGCATCACGCCGCTGCCCAGGCTGCGTTCGAAGCGCGCCGTGGCCAACATTTCGGCGCGCAGCACGCGGTTGGCATTGGGCACGTAGCCGCGGACCTTGATGGTGCGGGTGTTGGCGTCGATGGCGTCTGACACCGCCGTGACCCGGCCCTCGAAGCGCTGACCCGGCAGGGCCGGCACTTCCAGCTGGAAGGACGCGCCGCGGCGCATCGTGCCGGCGTCGGCCTCGCGGGCGTCGATCTGCACCCACAGCGTGGTCGGGTCGCTGATGACGAACAGCGGTGGTACGCCCGGCCCCGCCTGATCGGGCCGCACTTCCTGTCCCGGGTTGAGATTGCGTTCCACCACGACACCGCCCAGCGTGGCGCGCAGCGCCAGCTTCTGGTCGACGCCCGGTGGGGTCGCCGTCGCCGGCGATGTCGCCGCCGCCGCAGCGCCACCGTACAGCGCCACCCGCGCCTGTGCGCGCGCCAGTTCGGCCTGGCTGCGCGCGGCATCGGCCTCGGCCTGCTCGAAGTCCTTGCGTGCGGCCACGCCCAGGTCCAGCAATTCGCGCTGGCGGGCCAGGCTCTTGCGGCTGAAATCAACATCGGCGC
>JAYSYH010000257.1:0-12463 GCA_043716645.1 Betaproteobacteria bacterium
TGGGAGCTGTCGTTCATCCGCACGCCCGTGCTGGCCGGGCCGCACGACCCGTGAACGACCGCAATCTCTTGGCATGGACTTCTCGGCCTGATTCGCGAACGGCAGCTTCCTGAGTGGTGCGGCCGCTCGGCCTGAAAAGTGCCACCGGCGGCTTGGGGTCGAGAGCGCCAGTCCGCGGACCGAGACACCAGACGCTCAGGACGCACTCGCGTCAGACCCAGCCTTGGCGCCATAGGCTGGCGTCGGTCAGCTCGCGCCAGTGCAGCAGATACACCCGCTTGGAGTGAACGGCTTCCAGTTCGACCTGCTCGATGCGTATCGACGGCGGCTCGGGCTCGATAACCCGCGCCACCACGAAGTGCTTCTCGCGATTGCGCGGCGTCCCCGCCGTCCACTTTGTCAGCAGAAGCTTTTTCGGGTTCAGCGGGTTCTTTGGCGTGCAGTGATTGGGCGCCGTCGCCACGGTCTCAGGATCAGGAATTGATTTCATGGCTGGTGATGATGCGCCAAGGCCCGTCCTACGCGTGTCTCTGCTCATGATTCAGAACACGCACACAGCATCCCAGCCGCGAGGACAAGACTCGCGTGGGACGCACAGCCCCAGCCCGGCGCCACCACAGCCTATGCATTCAATCGTGGACTGACGCGTGCGCGTATGCGCATCCGCCGTCGTCGATGCATGCCCCTGTCAGATGCTCTGTCGGGCCTGCGCTGTAGAGCGCCGGCGCATCCAGTTCCGGTGTGGGCCGGTCATTCCGAAGCCGGCAGGATGCAGATCGGTGACCCGGCTGGTGCTTACCATGCGCCATGCCAAAGCCGACCCGTGCTCTCGATGCTGCTGACGTGTCCCGTGTCATCGAGATGGCCTGGGAGGACCGCACGCCCTTTGAGGCGATCAAGACCCAGTTTGGGCTGGACGAAGCCGCGGTCATCGCCCTGATGCGTCAGCAACTGAAACCGGGATCATTACGCCTTTGGCGCGAGCGCGTGCATGGCCGAAAAACGAAACATGCCACCCTGCGACCGATTGCCCTGGAGGGGGGCCATCGGCATCAGGCGCGCCACCGAACGCCGCAGCGCTGAACGACGGCACGCCTTTTCATGGCGCCGGCCAGTGGCCTGACAGATTCAGTGTGTTTCGCGGTATGGCAGCACGGCCACGGCCGTTTCGACGCGCAGTAAAAGCTGTTGATCTTTGAACATCAGCTGCAGGGCAATCACGCTGACTGTCCCGTAGCCCGCTTTGGTTCGGGAGTGTGAGTTCGCGCCGTAAGGATGCGGTCTCCCGAGACGACGTGACCGGCTTTACTCGGGCCCGGCGACTGCACCCCTGTTCTTAGCTGCCGTTCGGTTGAACGATGGGTGGCCATGTCGAACGACGGGTTGGTGACGGTGAGCGTGAGTTCGACGAGCGGTCGCCACCGACAGCAACCGCTGCAAAACAGCCATCCGGATCCGCCTTGTCCAGAACAGCAATCGGCAGCAAACAGCGCGTGGTCCGCGGTTCCCACTGCGTCCGTGTAGGCTGCCGATGCTGAGGCAAGTTTGGCGGAGTTTGAGAGCCATGACCGATGCTGTCACTGCCTCGTGATGCTCGTTTTGGCTGGCGATGCGAACCCAGCGCTCGCGTCAAGTCGGTTGGCGGGAAACTTGGACCCGAAAACGTCGCCAATTGACCGCCAAAACCAAAGTTCTCAGCAGATAAGCCTTGCGAATGCTGGGTCACCCAGATGTTGCGCCATAGATGGCGTATGGGCTGGCAGGTCAGCGTGCTGCAGTTTGGCAGTCATGATTTTGTTGTTGATCAGGCAGATGGGTTCGTTGGATCGAAGCCGGACTGCTCGGCCCATGCGGTGAACAAGTCTCGCAATGCCGGGGGCAGCTCGAGCACAAAGTCCAGGTCCATCGGATAGCTGTCCTGCAAGAAGTACCGCGTCGCGTCCAACAGTACATTGCCCTGCCGCGCATCTTTGCCCTTCTTGGCTGGATTGCGTTCGGGTTTGAAACTGAGCCAGAGTTTGTGCACGGCCATCCAGCGCGGATCGGGCACGTACAGCGGGCAGCTCGCCGGCTTATTGGTCGTCACCACGCATCGCACGGGTGTGCCACGGAGCAGCCATTCCTGCTCCACCAACGTGGCCATGGGCTCGAAAGCCTCGCTATTTGGCAGCGGGTGGGTGCTGGGCGCAGCCAACAGTTCCACTTCGTAGCCTGCGTCGTTGACCGCTTGGTAGGGCTTGCGCCTATTGATCGCGTACGTGCTGTCGATTCGCTTGAGCACGGACATCAGGGATGCCCGGCTGCTGGCTGCTTGTTGGGGTGCGGGTGGCGCGATGGCCGCCAGCGAGACCCTGGTGCCTCTGCACCAGGCCAGGTCGAAGTCCTCAGTGGCCTCGTTGCCCACCGGGAACCGCGCACCGCAGACCATCTCATAGGCGGCGAATGCGTTGGTGCCCACGACAAGCACGTCATAGCCCAACAGGCCGTGGAGATCCAGCTCGCGCAACAGGCGCCCTTGCTGCTCTGCCAGTTGGGGCAGACGAAGGGCGCGGCACAGCTTGACCCGGTCTTGAACCAGGGCGCTCAGTGATGCCCTGCGTGCCTGCAGGCGTGCGCGCTCAGCCGAGTATTCGGCGAACTGTCGTTCGGTCTCCGGTGATCGCGGGCCCTGCGTGGTGCCGGAGTCGGACGTGGACTTCTTGACCGCCAGGTAGTCCTTGCCGTTCTTGGTCTGCCAGAACATGCTGGTGGGCATCGCGTCGAGCTCGGGCTCGATGACCACCAGCTGCTCGTAAGCCGCTTCGAGATTGGCAATCGAGCGCTGAGCGTCGGCAGAAAACGGCACGAAGTCTGTTTTCTTGTACGTCATAGGTCCTTGATTCTAAATACTTTCCACCTGAAATTCTGAACTCTATGACTGATAGGTGGAACTGCCTCCAGCGCTTGCCGAAGAGGCACCGTCATCGCTGATCGCCTCCGCTGCCACTCGGTACCCCATCGCGCGATAGCCCCGCTGCCGCTTTTCCCACATCCGCAGCAACGCCGGGTGGCCGGTATCGACGAAGTCGATGATGCGCACATCGGTCTTGCTGGCGTGTTCCCGGTGCAGGCGGCCCGCGTACTGCTGCAGCGTGCCTTTCCAGGAAACCGGCATCGCCAGTACCAAGGTGTCCAGCGCTGGATGATCGAAACCTTCGCCGACGAGCTTCCCGGTGGCCAGCAGGATGCGGGCTGCCTGGGGCGCCAGCGCCTCGAGTTCCGCAATGAGCGCAGCCCGCTGCTTCTTCGACATCCGGCCGTGCAGGACGAATGGCGGCGGCACCCGCCCGGCCAGGGCGAGATGGATGGCATCGAGATGCTCTGTGCGCTCGGTCAGCACCAGTACCTTGCGGCCTTGCTCGAAGGCCCACGTGATTTCTGCGGCTATGGCTTCAGTCCGGGCAAGGTCATGGACCAGATGTCGGAAAACGTCCTGGATGCCTGCAGTGGTCGGCAGGTCGATGCGCGACTCGCGCGATCGCGGCAACACCTCCAGATCGTGTGGTGCGCAGGCCGGCTTGGCGGCCGAGTGCCGGATCGGCCCGCACTGCATGAAGATGATCGGCTGCTGGCCATCTCGGCGAATTGGTGTGGCTGTCAGGCCCAGCACGAACTTCGCCTTGGTCCGTTTGAGGATGGCATCGAAAGATGCAGCGCCCACGTGGTGGCATTCGTCAACAATGACCTGCCCGTAGTTCTCGACCAATGCGTTGACCTCGCCCTGGCGGGACAGCGACTGCATCACGGCGATGTCGACCCGGCCGGTGGGTCTGGCTTTGCCGCCGCCGATGGTGCCAACCAGACCCTTGCTTGCGCTGGCATCCATGTCAAGGAAAGTCTGCAGACGCTCCTGCCATTGCTTCAGCAACTCGGTGCGGTGCACCAGCACCAATGTGTTCACGCCACGCCGCGCGATGATGGCCGCTGCCACGACCGTCTTACCGAATGCGGTTGGGGCGCACAGCACGCCTGCTTCGTGTTGCAACATGGCCGAGACCGCCAACGCCTGATCAGTCCGCAGGGTGCCGACGAATCCCACATCAACGGGCTCGCCTCCATAGCGCTCGTCCTGCAGGTCGCAACGAATGCCGTTGTCCTTCAGCAAGGCCAGTGCGGCGTCGAGGCAGCCACGCGGCAACGCGATGTGCGCCGGGTAGTTCTCGGCATTGCCGATGACGCGCGGCTTGTCCCACACCGACAACCGCATGGCCTGGGCCTTGTAGAACTCGGGGTTCTGGAAGGCCGCCAGCCGGATCAGGCGATTGGCCAGTGCTTGCGGCAGCGCGCCCTTCTCGAAATAGATCAGATTGGCCAGTGTCACGTGCAAAGCCTGGGGCATCGTGCCCGGCAGCTTCATGGCGGTGACGGCCGCGCGCTTCCAAGGCGTAGCCAAATCTTCATCGTCGATGAAGGTCACGTCCAAGGGGTGGATGCCACCGGTAGCTCGCAAGATGGTCGGCTCGACGTCATGCGGCGCCATGGGCTGGATGGACGCGAGAAAGGCCCACTGGTCGCGGTACGGGATCAGGTCGGCATCGACGAAGGCACTGAAGCCGTTGTCGCGCGGGTGTTTCTGCAGCGGCAAGGCGATCAGGTTGCCGAACCCCCCTTTGGGCATCGTGTCCTGGTTGGGAAACAGGCGGTCATAGGACGCCAGTTTGAGCTGGCGAGTGCGCGCACAGGTGTGGCTGATAACGGCCGTTCCCAGGCGCCGGGCATCCCGTGCTGGCAGCCGCCCGGCGAAGAACACCCAGACATGCGCACCACGGCCTGAGCGCGAAATCTCCAACGCCGCTGGCACGCCCAGCTCGGTGCACGACTGCATGAACGTCAGGGCATCCTGTTGCCACTCGGCCTCGTCAAAATCGACCGCCAGGAAGTGGCAGGTGTCATCTTCCAGCAGCGGATAGACCCCCACCGTGTGCTCGCCAGCCAAATGGTCGTAGATCACCGCATCCGAAAGCGGGACCAAGAGCCGGTGGCTGCAATCGCCACACTTGACGCGCGGCTTCTCGCAGACGCCGGCCCGCCACTCGTTGGCGCAAGCCGGCGCGTAGCCCGACTTGCCCGAGGTCTTGCCTTCCCAACGCACCGGATAGACATCCGCGCGGCCACGAAACAGCCGCCGAAACAGCGCCACCTTGTCGGCGGTGGATAGGCTGGAACGTGGCCATTCGGGATCCTGTTTGAAGGCTGGAAGCAGCGGAACAGGCTGCGACGCCGAAGATGGCGGTAGGCGCCATTCGATCCCGTGAACATCCAGCAGCGCAGTCAGCCGGGCGTTCTCAGTTTGCAGCGCCGCGACCGCATTGGACTCAGCCACAGCCGCCATGCTCGTCCAGTAAGCTGTCCATGTCCTCACCCACGCCGTAGCCGATGGCATGGTTGATCTGCCGAACAGCATCCAGGCGCGCAAGCAGCGCTGGGCGCTGCGTCTGCGGCAGAGTGTCGATTGCCTTCAGTGCCTGGCCAAACATCCGTACCAGCGCTTCGAAGTAGCCTTCATCGTCCAAGCTGACATCGTTACTGGAGCCCGAAGCCTGTTCGCAATAGAACACCATCAGCTCAGCCAGACCATCGGCCGTGCCCGACGCCATTTTGTAGTCTGCGATGGCTTTCTTGGCCTTGGCAACCGAGGTGTCCTGCTGCTGCAGCACGTCCGGCCAAAGCCAGCGGTCTATGCTGGCCTTGTAGGGCGCGAGCGCGTCGCCGCCCAGGCGTAGCCGGACGTGCAGAAAGGTTCGCGTGTCCTTGCTGGTTGCATAGAGGTCCTGTACGAGACTGATCAAAGCTGCCTGGTCGAAGTTCGACAACTTGGTCTTGACGTCGATCCAGGTTGGGGTGGGCTTCTTGGCCGACATGGCGGTTCAGTTCGAAACGAAGTTCAAAGGGCCGGGCATTGTCTTCGTCGCTTTTGACGGACTTTTCGGTCCAGCGACCTGCATGCTGTGCGGCTCTGCTGTACCTGTTTCAGCAATCAGCGTATGCCCAAGGGTCCCGTCAGGCTGATCCGTAAAAATGGAGGTCTGAAATCGCCGCCAAACCGCCGCCAAATCGTGCTGTTTCGACCGATAAGATATGCAAACACTGGGTCACCTCGATGATGCTGCATCGACGGAGAATGGCGCGAGAGGTCGCCCTTCAGCAATTCGGCGGTGGAGGTCGGTTTGATCATCGAGCCAAGCATGTTAGGCGACAGGTGCAGGACACCCTGGCGGGTAAGGCTGACGCTGGCGGGAGATTCGCTTGCGGCCATCAAGAGTCTGTGTGGGCCGCAGATCGAAGTTCGGCAATGCGGCCGAGCGCAGCTGTTGGACGCGCTAAAGCGTTCGGCGGCAACCGACCCATTGCCGCCGGCGGCGGTTTTCTCACCGAGCGACCGGTCTACCTTGGAACTTGACGTTCGCTGGCGCCGCCGAGAAAAGCCGAGATGGCGGCAGCAGTCGTTCGCGGAGGCCGACCGAAGGTCTCGGCAGTTTCGGCGTCGAACGGCTGCATCCGATGGTCACGAACAGGCGCTTCCGACCCTGAACCGACATCTGCGGCCCTGCATTCGCCGCCCCGAAGCGGCCCTTCGGATCCTTGCCGAGGCCCCCCCCAGGGAGGTACGGCGACAGCGGGCCCTTAAAGGAAGGCAGCACTCTGAGCGATTGAGGCATAGCGCGAAGCTTGAGACCGTGCGGGCTCACCACCTCGGGGGCCCATCGGCGTCGCGCACAGGCTGCAGCGCCTGATCTCTTCCGGGTTCTTGACCCTGAGCAAGTCAGGCCCAGCCTTGCGTCGCGCGCCGCCTCCAAGCCAAGGCCGCGCAGCCTGCCAGCATCAACACAGCGCTGGTCGGTTCGGGCACCGGCGTCGTCAAGAAATGGCCTGACGCTGACGTGAAGCTGTAACCCGCCGGCACCACCGCGGTGATCTGCGCGGTGTGCGCAAAATCAGCTGCCATGGTCATGCCCGCGGGTAAGCCGCGGTTGGCCAACTGGATCTGTGAACGGAAGGGAATCCGTATTTCGGTGGGAACGGTGGCTGTGACCACCATCATCGAATCAACGCTGTTGAGCGTCTTGTTGAGGAAGCTGCCAGCGGAACCCGTCACGCTGCCGGTGAGCGTGTCGGTGCCGGGGCCGAAAACGCGGCTCAAGGTTAATTGCCCACCGGTTGGATCACCGTACCCCTCCAAGGTCATCGCGCCATCCGCGGTGGTCCAGCCGGCCGATGCACCGCCCGCCGCCGCAAAAGTGCCGTCAACATGCATGAAGAAGCTGACCGTCACGGTACTGCCCAGGCCGTGGAAGTAGAGGTCATCGGTCAGGACTGACGTCGCGTTGGCGACACCACCGTTGATGTAGATCTGGAACGACGTGGCGGTGATAGAGGCGCGCAGCGTGCCGGTGTTGAGATTGGCCGATGCGAACGCATCGCCGGCCAAGAAGGCGGTATTCGCCGTGGTTTGTTGGCTCGCAGTGAAGGGCCCGGTGGCCTGGAGATTCCCGGCGCCGGCAAAGACGTTCACATACGCATCAGCAAAGGCCGACGTGGTGCAGGCCAGCGCCGCCATCGCGGTCAGCGCCTGCAGCATGTACAGGGCCCGGCGCGCACCGCGCTGAGCACCGAGGGGCCCGCGCCCTACGCCACGCTGCAGGTTCAATGTCGGGTGCATGGTCTTCCTTGGCAGCGCGATCAATATTTCGCCCCCAGAGGATGCGCCCACCTGGCAGAGCTTTGCTTACCGATGACCAACCGATTGCAAAACGGTAAACGACCCCTCTGCTTCAAAGTCAGTCCGCCGAAGGCTCCTGGCAGCGCGTACCAGACAACACGCCCCGGGATGGCAAGCGCAGGCAAAACGCACACGCTGCGAAACCTTCTTGCCGCCCACGCTCTTGACCACGTGGTGTGCCCCAGGTAGGCCGACGCGGCTTTGCCTGCGCGGCTGGCCTTGCCGAAGTCGGTCGCTGCCGGAGATGAAGTCGTGCGCATGGCAATGCTCAGGGTGCGTGTATCGAACACCGGCTGGCGAGACAGGCCCGTCGTGGCATGCCGCTGCGCGTCACCAGACGGTCCGCCGCTGCCATATCGGACGCCGCCGGCGCGCCACACTGTTTCAGCCCGGCCTGCTTTGGCACACTCGGCCCATGGGCCATCCCGAAGACCCGAAACACAAGGCGTCAGAGTCAGCCGCCCCTGCCGCGCCGCGCTTGGACAGTGGCAGCGCGCCCAGCCGTGCTGATCGGCAGCGGCGCGCCCAAGATGGCGGCGTCGGTTTCGACGACGACGCGGCATTCGCCCTCGTCGCGCAAGACGACGCGCGGGCGCGCCCGCTGTTCCAACAAGGCATGTTGCGCGCTGACCCGGCGGCGCGGCGGCTGGCTGCGGCGGGCGCCGTGCTGGCCGTGGCCGCGGAGTTCGCTGACTTCCGCGGTCTGCCGCAGACGCTGTCCGCCTTGGACGTGTTCACGCGCGCCGCCTGGCCGGCCTGCGCCCGCCCGCAGGACCAGGCGCGGGTGGACGCCGCGCTGCTGGCCGTGCCGCTGCTGGACGCTGCTGTGGCCACCGACGACGCCACCGTGTCGTCCGCCGCCGAACGCCTGAGCGCGGCGCTGGCCGGCCCGCTGCCGGTCACGCCCGATGAACGCACGCTGTTGTGGAAACTGCTGTACGACTACCGCGCCCAGCGCATGGACACCGACGCCTTGCAGCGCATCGCCGCGCACGCGCAGGACTTTCTGCGCGCCGGCTCAGTCTCACCGCGCTGGCAGGCGCTGTGGTGGCTGCTGGTGGCGCGCAACCACGATTACTTCGGCAACGCCGACGCGGCCGAGCAAGCCCTGGCCCGCGCCGGCACGCTGGCCAAACTGCACGGGCTGGCCACCATCCGCTACGAACTGCTGTGCGTCGAGATGACGGCCGCGCTGAAGGCCGAGGCCGGCGCACGCGCCGAGGCCATCGCCCGCGAGATCGACCGCCTGCTGCCCGAGGTTCGCGCCGGCCGCCTGCCCGCGGGCCTGCGCGCGCAGGCCTGGTGGCGGCTGTGGCGGGGCAAGCCCGCCACGGCGCTGCATTGCCTGGAACGCCTGCTGGCGATCTGCGAAGACGTGCAGGTGCCACCTCGCGACCGGGGTGCCTACCAGGTGCTGCGCGCCTATGCACTGCTGGCTTTGCAGCGGCACGCCGACGGGCTGGCCACGCTGCAGGCGCAGCGCGCGCACCAGCGCGGCGACCAGGGTGCGCTGCTGGAAGTGCTGATCGACCTGGTCGACGGCCTGGGCGCCCTGCATGCCGGCCGGCCCGACGCTGAAGCACGCCTGTGCGCCGCAGTGCGGCGATGCGCCGCCATGCAGTTCCACCGCTTCCTGCTGCCCTTGCCCGCCTTGGCGGCGCAGGTCGCCCAGGTGGCGCTGGTGGCCGATGTCGAGACCGAGTTCATCGCCGGCGTGGTGCGCAGCCGCCGCCTGGTGCCCGACGACCCGGCGCGTGAAGACTGGCCCTGGCGCTTGCAGGTGCGCGTACTGGGCCCGTTGCAGGTGCTGCGCGATGGCCAGCCCTTGCCGCTGGCGGCCAAGCGTCCGAAAAAGCCGCTGGAACTGCTGGCGCTGCTGGCCGCGCAAGGCCGGCGCGCCTTGCCGATGGACGCGGCCATCGACGCGCTATGGCCCGACTCCGAAGCCAATGACCCCAAGGCCGCGCTGGAAGTCGCCCTGGCGCGCCTGCGCAAGCTGCTGGGCGTGCCCGGCGCCGTGCTGATGGTCGACGGCGGCATGCAGCTGGACGCGCGCGTGGTCTGGACCGACGCCGCCGCGTTCGAAGTCCTGGAGCAATGCGGGCTGAACCCGCCCGCCGGCGCGCACGCCACGCGCGACGCCGCCGCCGAAGCCGCGCCACGCGCCATGGCGCTGTACCGCGGCGCGCTGCTGGCCGGCGACAAGCTCGGCTCTGCTCCCTGGCAGCTGCTGCGTCAGCAGTACGCGCTGCGCCATATGCGGCTGGTCAGCGGGCGCGGGGCCGAGCTGGAACAGCGTGATCAGTGGCGGGACGCGCTGGCGGTCTACGAACAGGGGTTGGAACACGACCCGCTGTCCGAGCCGCTGTACCGCGCGCTGATGCGCGCCCAGCTGCAGCTGGGTGAGCGCGCCGAAGTGCTGCGCAGCTACCGCCGCTGTCATGACGTGCTGGCCGCGGCGCTGGGCACCCAGCCAGCGCACGAGACGCGTGCGCTGCGCGAACAGGCCGAGCGCTAGACGCTTCGCCTTGATTGCGCCGTCCGCCCCCACCGAGGGGGGAACGACAGGGCTTCGGCAAGCCATCGGTGGGTCAAGGCCCCGCCGCCTTGGTCAGCATGTGCAGATGCACACCGTGTCCACTTCGACGGAGACCGCCATGACCCTTGCACACCACTGCGGCGCACTGCTGGGCGCCGCCGCGTCGGCCCTGGCCGCCGGCCACGCCAACGCCGGGCCGAACTACCCCCGCAGTGACATCCGGTTCTCGGGCTGCTTGGTCTCGCCGTGTGCCGGTGTTGCGTCCGGCAGCGGCGGCACCAGCGCCGGCGACCTGTACTTCATGGACAACAGCTTCGCCCCGAGCGTTTGCAATGGGGTGCTGGGCTCGCTGGTGAGCGGCAGCGCCAGCAACTCGGCCGGCGCCCAGTGGCAGCAGGCCAATCCCAACGGCGCCACGACGCAGACCACCGCTGCCACGGCGGCGGCAGGCTTTGGCTGGTCCAAGCTCAGTGCGTCGGCACAGGCCGGCCAGCAACATCGGGCAAGTGACTGCCACGGCCTTGGGCGGCTTTGCCGACGTACTGACCGTCCTGCCAGTGATCCAGGAAGCTGACCTTCGGCGCGACAGCCCTGCCGGCCAAAGTCAGCTTGCAGCGATCCCAGGGAAACCCGGTCCATGCCTAGGCGTTTCAAACGTTCCCGCTCCGATCCGTGATGACGTTCAGTTTCTGACGGCAACCGCAAGGTTGGCTGTGTGGGGGTAGATGGGCTCCCCTCGTTCTTCTTAGCCCAGTTCGCTGAACCGGACGGCCGGGAGCATCCGCAAGTGGCCGGAAGTGTGAACACAAGGCCGCGCCAGGAAGCTGACTTCAGAGTCTCGTACCTGGCCCCACCGAGGTTGGCAGTTACCTGCTGACGGACAATCTCGGTGGATGGATCCTGAAAGTGCTGCCATGAGCCACGACCAAGCCGCTGGCGACCACGACCACGGCGACGACGACCCCAGCGAACTCGGCGAGATGGACCTGCGCGTGCGTGCGCTGGAGACCGTGCTGACACAGAAGGGCTACATCGATCCTGCAGCGCTCGATGTGCTCGTCGACGCTTACCAGACGAAGATCGGCCCGCGCAACGGCGCGCGCGTGGTCGCCCGGGCCTGGGCCGATCTGGACTTCAGGGACTGGCTGCTGCGCGACGCCACGGCGGCCATCGCGTCGCTCGGCTATGCCGGCCGCCAGGGCGAGCACATGGTGGCGGTGGCCAACGCACCGGGCCAGCACCACCTCGTGGTGTGCACGCTGTGCAGTTGCTACCCATGGCCCGTACTGGGCCTGCCGCCCACCTGGTACAAAAGCGCACCCTACCGCTCGCGGGCGGTGAAAGATCCGCACGGGGTGCTGGCCGACTTCGGCGTCACGCTGCCGGCGGGCACAGCGGTGCGAGTCTGGGATTCAACTGCTGAGGTGCGCTATCTGGTGATCCCGCAGCGCCCGGCTGGCACCGACGGCTTCAGCGAGGAGCAGCTCGCGGCGCTGGTGACGCGTGACTCGATGATCGGCACCGGCCTGGCACGGGGGCCCCAGGCATGAGCTCGCACTACCTCAGCCATGCCGATCTCGGCGGCCAGCCCGGCAAAGGCCCGGTGCAACCCGAGCCCGAGGGTGAACTCTGGCACGCCGGCTGGGAGCCGAAGGCGCTCGCGCTGACGCTGGCGATGGGCGCCACTGGCAGCTGGAGCATCGACCAGAGCCGCGCCGCGCGCGAGACCCTGCTCGACTATGCGCAGCTTGGTCTTGCGATTGTTCATGTTGAGGCGAACCTGCTGATCGGTGATACGGGAACCTGGCAATGGGGGCCGACCTCTTGTTGAGACCAAAACCCGCCATCCTGAACCCCACCAACCCGGCGCCGCCGGTGGCTCGTCGTCTACGCCGGCTACGCCGCCTTCGACTCCTCACCACCGGCCATCATGAATGTCGCTCGACCGGACAAGATCATTGTCGCGCCGCATGTTGGCGTGAGCCAGAAGCCGATCGCAAGGCGTCGCCGGTGTGAAGTAGATCTTGTGCACCCTGGCGCCGTCCCTCGTCTTGGACTTCAGCTTGAACGATGGCTGGAAGAAGTTCACGTACAGGCGAGATGAGGCGTACAGCGTCGCCAGGGCCTTCGTCGCTCCGACTCCGCTCAGACGGCCGTAGCCGACC
>JAYSYH010000258.1:0-4131 GCA_043716645.1 Betaproteobacteria bacterium
GTAGATGTAAATCGCGCTGGCGGCTATGCAATGCGCCGCGATCAGCGCGCCTTCGATGAAGCGGTGCGGGTCGCGTTCCAGGTGAACGCGGTCCTTGAAGGTGCCGGGCTCGCCTTCGTCGATGTTGATCGCGATCAGGCGCGGCGCGGGCTGCTGGCGCAGGATGCTCCACTTGCGTCCGGCCGCAAAGCCGGCACCGCCCAGGCCGCGCAGGCCGGCGTCCGACAAGCTCTGGATCACGCTGTCGATGCTGCGCTGGCCGCGCTGCAATTCATCCAGCAGCCGGTAGCCGCCGTCGGCCACGTAGCGGTCGAAGGCCATGGCGTCGGGGATTTGCGGAGACGTATGTCCAGACTCGACGGCGTGTGTGATGGCTGCCGCCGTGGCGTGGTCAATGCAGTGCTGGCCCACCACGACGGCGGGCGCGGCGTGACAGCGGCCGATGCACGGCACCTCGACCGCGCACACGTCGGCGTGCGCTGCCAGTTGCTGTGTCAACGCTTGCGTCAGCGCGCCGCTGCCCGCCATCGCGCAGCTCAGCGAATTGCACACCCGCACGGTGATGCGCGGCCCGGCTTCGCCGTTCTTCAGCAGCGTGAAGTGGTGATAGAAAGTGGCCGCTTCGAACACCTCGGCCAGCGACAGGCGCATCTCGGTTGCCAGTGCCACCAGCAGCGCCTCGGGCAGGCCGTGGTGCGCGTCGTTGATGCGGTGCAGGTGCTCGATCAGCCGGTCGCGCGCTTTGGTGTGGGACGGGGGATCGCCCACCGGTTCGTCGTGCAGCAGGGCGCGCACCTCGGCCTGCGCCTCGGGGGTCGGTTGCCGGCCCTTGACCTGAGTGCGCGCCTTGCGTGAAGGACGTTGCGCGTCGACGCGCGTCAGCGGAATCGCCACCGTTTTCATTCTCTTGTCTGCAGCCGGATGTTTCAATGCCGCAAGGCTATCCAGCGCACCGCTTTGGGATATGCTTGCGTGAACATATATGCAAATCACAACCGCATGCTGCGCATCGCCATTCGCCCGCACTGGGAGCTGAGCCGACCGGGCCGCGCCGGCCGCCCGAACCGCAACGACGCGCGCGCCGCCGACGCGCCGCCCGCCCCGTTCGACACCGCCACCCTGCTGGCGTTGCTGGCGGCCGTGCACGAAACCGGCTCGCTGGCGCAGGCCGCCCGCACGCTGGGCCTGTCGTACCGCCACGCCTGGGGCCAGGTGCAGACGGCGCAGGGCGTGTTCGGCCGCGCATTGCTCGATGCCGGCCGCGGCCGCGCCTCCACGCTGACCGAGCTGGCGCAAAAGCTGATCTGGGCCGAGCGCCGCATCGCGGCAAGGCTGTCGCCGCTGCTCGAATCATTGGCATCCGAACTCGAAGGCGAGTTGGGCCGGTCGCGCAACCGCTCGGCCTCGCCGGCCGCCTCACCGCTGCGCCTGAACGCCAGCCATGGCTTCGCGGTGGCGGCCTGGGTCGAGCAGATGCATGCCGCGCGCGCCCCGGTGGAACTGCGCTATCGCAACAGCCTGGAGTCGGTGGCGGCGCTGGCGAACGGCGAATGCGACCTGGCCGGCTTCCACGTGCCCATCGGCGAATTCGAGGCCGCCGCGATACTGCGCTACCGACCGTGGCTGCGTGACGATGCGCACAGCCTGGTGCACCTGGCGGTGCGCACCCAAGGCATTTTCGTGGCGCGCGGCAACCCGAAGAAAATCCGTTCCGTGGACGACCTGGCCCGCGCCGACGTGCGCTTCGTCAACCGCCCGGAAGGCTCGGGCACCCGCGTGCTGACCGAACTGCTGCTGCACCGCCACGGCATCGCCCCGCGCGATGTGCTGGGCTACGGCGACACCGAGTTCACCCACGCGGCCGTGGCCGCCTACATCGCCAGCGGCATGGCCGATGCCGGCATCGGCGTGCAGACGGCGGCGCATCGCTTCGGCCTGCAGTTCATCCCGCTGCTGCGCGAGCGCTACTTTTTTGCGGTAAACACGGCCGCGTTGCAGCAGCCGAAAGTGCAGGGCGCATTGCGCTGGTTGCAGTCACCGGCGATGCGTGGAGCGATAGCGGCGCTGAAGGGGTATCAGGCAGGGGAGACGGGGCGGGTGCAGGCGTTGGATGAGGCGTTCGAGATGGCGGGTTGACCAGTGTCGACCGCGAGCGTGTTGTCACGGGCCAAGCACCACCAGGCGAGGGAGGTAGCTTTTGTATCCACTCGGGTCACGGGCCAAGACGCTCAAATTCGACACGGCAGCATGTAGAGCCCTGGCACTGCCGTCATAGCTGACAAGGCTAGCGGCGGCCACTTTTCGGGGCGCTGCCGTCACCGCGCAGGAAGTTAATGATTTCGTCCGCACCCAGCTGGCTGAACTCCGCGCTGAGGCTCGCGCCGACACGGGCGGCGGCTTGACGAAGCTGGGCGCGTCGATCATTTTTTACGTTCGTCGTCAGCGGGGTGATGACCAACTTACTCCCTTCCAGACTGAACGACACTTCGCTGCCCGGCGCAACACCGGCTGCGACCTGAATGTGCTTCGGAATGCTGACTTGGCCTTTGTCGGTGACGAGCATGGCGTCCTTGGGAATCGACGGCATTGCCGCCGACTTGGCCGCGATGGCCGCGTTCTTCAGCTTCATCTTGCTAGTTGGCATAGATGCTCCGAGTGGTCATGCTGTGCCTCGCACATAAGATTCCTGACAGGCTCGTAATCGCCGCGCTACGGGGTTCCTGCGGCTACTGCCGCCGCAATGTCTACGCTAGAAGCTCCAGCCACGAGCCTCAATAAAATCTGCCAGCTTGAAGCAAAGAATTTTCTCTGCTCGGCACACGTCAGGAATTCGAGGACTGTCCTTCTTCCCGAAGTCTTCCTCACTGACGACGATGATCTTGCCGTGCCGCATTCTGGCAACCGCAATCACGAACGGATCCGCACCTGAGCGGCCTTTCACGGTGTCTACGAGCCGCGGATACGTTCCCATGATGTGCTGCATGTGCGCCTGCTGCTCATCGTCGACCTCAACACTGACTGCGGCTGCGAGGCGTTTGCACCACTTATGGATATCGTCGTCTTTGCGTTCAAGCTCGGAAAGCACTTCAGTGGACGCAACGATCTCGCCGGCCACGATTGCTTCCTCGAGAGCCGTCCAGAACGATGGAAAGTTCTTGGGCCGATACGCCCGATGCCATGCATGAATGAATGCGCTTGAATCGAAGCTGAACAGTGATGCGTCGTTCAGCGGCATCGCGTCATCCGACCATTCGACGCTGTAAAGCCTCGACGTGCTTGACGCGAACGCCAAGATAGCCAGCGACGTCACTGAGCGTGAGGTTCCGCTGATGGTAGTTGCCGAGTACAAGCCCAATGAAGGGGCGGCCAAGATCACTGAGAGACTCTTGCGGGATGTTCCGCTTCATCTCAGGCATCGGTTGCCGGGCACCCTGCTCGCGTTCGTACTGTGCCTTGTAATCCGCGATCTTTTCAAAGTAGAAGTCCCACGTGAGGCGACGAGTACTCACCAGACGAAGAAGCAACGCTGGTCGGCTCACTCCAAAGCGCCTTGCGACTCGAACAATGACCTCGTTCGTGACGATGCCGTCCGCTCCAAGCGTCGCGTCAAGCTCGGCAAGCACCGAGCCCCTCGGCATCAGAGCCGCAGACGCAATACTGTTGCAACGCATTTCTAGGTCTGGGTCTTCGGCAACTTGAGCCTTGTCCAGCGTCAGGTCCGATACGCCGCTCTCGCGCAAAGCCACGTGGGCAAACTCATGCAACAGCGAGAACAGTCGCCGCTGAGGAACGTCCTTACGGTTTACGACAATGACCGGTGTCAAGTCATACGCGAGAGCGAATCCCGAAGCTTCGCCCTGCGCAATCCGGGCACTCTGAAAGACCAAGACCCCAGATCGCTCTATCGCTGTGCGCCACGTATTGAATCCCCCGCGCCCTGCCGGATCTCTTCCGAACTGGAGGATCTCTTCCACAGTGATGCCCAGAAACTCCCGGATCGCGGCGCCCGCTTCTTCCGCTTCTACTTGAGATAGACGGAACTGATACGGCTTTGTCTGTTCGCCCAGGTCGTCACCCAGCTCTTGCGCCAGTTCTCGACGTTGTTGAGCAGAACGAATCTCCTGCGTCAGA
>JAYSYH010000259.1:0-4106 GCA_043716645.1 Betaproteobacteria bacterium
GTTCGCCACCACTGAGCGTGAAGGCCCGGTTGGCGGTGACGCAGTCCAGCACTTCCTGCACGTCGGTGCCGACGAACAGCGTGTCGCAATCCAGCTGGATGACGTATTCCGTCTGCGTGCGACCTAGCAAGTAGACCAAGCGTTCCCAGGTGCCGCCGCGCTGGCAACGGCCGACGTCGATGTCTTCGAGGATCTGGAACTGGATGCCCGGGAAGTGCGCCGACATCTGCGCGCGCGCCTCGGCCGGCATGTCGCGGTCAACCACTGCGATCAACTGCCCGCGCCCAAGGTGCCGGTAGAACGACTTCATGCTCAGCAGGTACATCTGGACATCGTTGTTCGAAACCATGCTGACAACGGCCTGCGGACCGGGCACCACCGGCATCGGCGGCGTTTCCAGGATGCCCCGCGTCTGCCGGTAGAAGCGGCTGGTCGCCATCGACTTCTTGAGCTTGTAGAACATCGCGGTTTGGGCTTTCCGGAGTGAGGGGCTGTTGCGCAGCGCGCCATCGGCGCGCAGGTGTCCCCATATTCTGCACGGCGGGTTCTGCCACGCGCCTGCAGGCGGGCCATGGCGCAGCGGGTGCCGTGCACTAAGTCATGCCACCTGCCGTGGCGCCCGTTCGCTCAGGGGCGGCGCCGGCAAAGTCAGACAGAATCCGTTGCTGCATCGACCGACTTTGCAGGCCAGCCGGGCCAAGCCCCGGCATGGCAACCGCCCCGATGCATAACGAGCAAATTCCATGTGTGGCATCACCGGCATCTTCGACACCCGCAGCCAGTGCCCCGTCAGCACGGCGGTGCTGCACCGCATGAACGATGCGCAACAGCACCGGGGGCCTGACGAAGGCAGTCTGCACGTCGAACCGGGGCTGGGGCTGGGGCACCGGCGGTTGTCGGTGATCGACATCGCCACCGGCCAACAGCCGCTGTGCAACGAAGACGGCTCGGTCTGGCTGGTCTACAACGGTGAGATCTACAACTACCGCGCCTTGATGGCCGAGTTGAAGGTGGCCGGCCACACCTTCAAAACGAAGAGTGATTCCGAGGTCGTCGTCCACGCCTGGGAAGAATGGGGCGAGGCCTGCGTGCAGCGCTTTCGCGGCATGTTCGCCTTCGGCCTGTGGGACCGCAACCGCCAGACCTTCTTCCTGGCCCGCGACCGCATGGGCGTGAAGCCGATGCACTACGCGCTGCTGGGCGACGGCACGCTGCTGTTCGGCAGTGAACTGAAATCGCTGCTGGCCTACCGCGGCAGACAGGGCCACGACCTGCGGCGCGACATCGACCCGCTGGCGCTGGAAGACTACTTTGCGCTGGGCTATGTGCCCGAGCCGCGCACCATCTTCAAGGGCGCACTGAAGCTGGCCCCTGGCCACACGCTGACCATCCGCCGGGGCGCGCCCATCCCGGAGCCGAAACGTTACTGGGATTTGCGCTTCACGCTGGACAACCCGATCAGCGAATTGGAGGCCTGCAGCGAACTGGTGCGCCGCCTGCGTGAATCGGTCGAGCTGCGCATGATTGCCGAGGTGCCGCTGGGCGCCTTTCTGTCGGGCGGTGTCGATTCCAGCGCTGTCGTGCAGGCGATGGCCGGCCTGTCCAGCGGCCCGGTCAACACCTGCTCGATCGCCTTCGACGACCCCAAGTTCAACGAGAGCCAGTTCGCCCAGTTGGTGGCCGACCGTTACCGCACCCAGCACCGCGTGGAAACCGTCGGCAGCGACGACTTCGACCTGATCGACACGCTGGCGCACCTGTACGACGAACCGTATGCCGACGCCTCGGCCATCCCCACCTACCGGGTCAGCCAGATGGCGCGCAAGTACGTCACGGTGGCGCTGTCGGGCGACGGCGGCGACGAGGCTTTCGGCGGCTACCGCCGCTACCGCCTGCATCTGATGGAAGAACGCATGCGCGCCCGCGTGCCGGCGGGCCTGCGGCGGCCGGTCTTCAACCTGCTGGGCCGGCTGTACCCAAAGGCCGACTGGGCGCCGCAGGTGCTGCGCGCCAAAACCAGTTTCCAGGGCATGGCGCGCGATTCCGTCGAGGCCTACTGCCACACCGTGTCGCTGATCCGCGAACCGATGCGCAGCCGCCTGTACAGCCCGGCCTTCAAGGCCGAACTGGGCGGCTACAGCGCGCTGGATGTCTTCCAGCGCCACGCCGCGCGCGCCGACACCGAAGACCCGCTGGCTCTGATCCAGTACCTCGACGTGAACACCTTTCTGGTCGGCGACATCAACACCAAGGTCGACCGCGCCAGCATGGCCCATTCGCTGGAAGTGCGCGAACCGCTGATGGACCACGAATTGGTCGAATGGGCGGCCACCCTGCCGTCGCGCCACAAGCTGCGCGGCGGCAACGGCAAGGCCATCCTGAAGACCGCGATGGAGCCGCTGCTGCCGCACGACGTGCTGTACCGCCCGAAGATGGGCTTTGCGGTGCCGCTGGCGCGCTGGTTTCGCGGCCCGCTGCGTGGCCGCGTGCGCAGCGCATTGCTTGACGGCGCGCTGGCGCAAAGCGGCTATCTCGACGCGGCGGCGGTGCGCGAGCTGGTCGAACAGCATGAAGCCGGCAGCCACGACCACTCGCAGCCGTTGTGGAGCCTGACCATGTTCGACGCCTTCCTGCGCCAGGTTTGCGGTGAAAGTGCGCCGCCTGCAACAGCGGTGCAGGACGCGGCTCACGTTCCGGCCCCGCACGGCCGATAGCATCCTGAACACACCCGGAGGTTTGCATTGAAGGTTTCTGTTTTCGGTCTCGGCTACGTGGGCGCGGTGTCGTGTGCCTGCCTGGCCGACCGCGGCCACGACGTGATCGGGGTGGACATCCACCCGGCCAAGGTCGACATGGTGCTGCGCGGTGAATCACCGGTGGTCGAAGAAGGCATCGAAGAACTGATGGCCGCCGGCGTGGCCGCTGGCCGCCTGCGTGCCACGCTCGACCTGGAACTGGCTATTGCCCAGTCCGAGGTCTCGCTGATCTCGGTGGCCACACCGTCGAACGCCGACTACACGCCCGACCTGACGGCGGTCGACAAGGTCATCACGGCCATCGGCCGGGCCATCGCGAAAAAGGCTGGCCACCACACCATCGTGCTGCGCAGCACGGTGCCGCCGGGCACCACCGAAGAACGCATCCAGCCGCTGCTGGAAGCCGCAGCCGGGCGCAAGGTCGGTGACCGGCTGTCGCTGGTCTTCAACCCCGAGTTCCTGCGCGAAGGCTCGTCGGTGCAAGACTTCTACCAGCCGCCGCAAACCGTGATCGGCAGCCTGGACGAAGCCGGCTACGTGGTGATGGAGCAGATGTACGCCGGCCTGCCCGGCCTGTTCGTGCGCACCACCTGCCGCGTGGCCGAATCGGTGAAGTACCTGTGCAATGTGTTCCACGCGCTGAAGATCGTCTTCGCGAATGAAAGCGGCTCGGTGCTGAAGGCCTGCGGCCTGGATGCCCGCGAAGTGCTGAAGATCTTCTGCCAGGACACGCAACTGAACATTTCGGCCGCCTACATGCGCCCGGGCTTCGCATTTGGCGGCAGCTGCCTGCCCAAGGAAGTGAAGGGTTTCATCACGCTGGCGCAGATGCACAACGTGGCCATTCCGGCGATGGCCGGTTTGCTAAGCAGCAACGGTGCACACATCGACCGCGCCTACGACCTGATCGCCCGCGACGGCCGAAAAAAGGTGGCGCTGTTCGGTCTGGCCTTCAAGCCCGGCACCGACGACATGCGCGATTCGCCACTGGTGGCGCTGGCCGAAAAGCTGATGGGGAAAGGCTTCGAGCTCAAGATCTACGACAGCAGCGTGAAGCTCAGCCGCTTGCTGGGCAAGAACCGCGAATTCATCGAGCGCGAGATTCCGCACCTCGACCGCCTGCTGCGCGACCAGCCCGAAGCCGCGCTGAACAGTGCCGAGGTCATCGTCATCGGCCATGCCGATGCGGCTGCAAGGCTGGCCATCGTGGCCGCGGCCGACGGCCGGCGCATCGTCGACCTGGCCGGTTATGCCGACCTGCAAAAGGCCAGCGTGAAGTACGAAGGCATCTGCTGGTGAAGCGCAGCAGCCCCCCCGACAGGCCGGCCGAACGCAAGCGGCGGCTGGCCT
>JAYSYH010000260.1:0-4085 GCA_043716645.1 Betaproteobacteria bacterium
GGGCGGGCAGATGCGCCCGCGTCGACCCATTCTCTCCGCGCGCGGAGGTTTGTAAGATTTACACTCGTTCGCTTGTAGGTCATGAGCCTCTCTGCAAGAGTTTGATTGGTGTCATGTGTTTAAAACACACTTTGTTGTCCATTGTTCATTTCGCCTGGCCGATGTTCCCTCGTGCTCCGACGCCGCTCACTGACAGTCGGCGCCGGTCTGTGTGCGCTGCTGCTGGCTCTGTGCGCCTGTGCGGATGGCAGCGCCCAGTTGCAGAAGGCCCGCAGCCTTTACAAGGAGGGTGATTTTTCGGGTGCACTGATCGCCACCAACGTCGCAATGGAGAAAGACGCACTCGACGGCGAAGTACTGTTGCTCCGCGGACGCATCTATGTCGAGCAGGGGGATGGTGGTAACGCCCAAAACGAGTTGCGCAAGGCACTGGCGCTGGGCATTGGGCACGAGGTGCTGGACGCCGTGCTGGCTAAAGCGATGCTGCTGGAGGGGCAGGCTGAGCGGCTCCTCACCGAGCTGACGCCGTCGGCCTTGCACAAAGGCGAAGTGCTGGCTGGCCTTCAAGTTGCGCGCGGCCTGGCGCACTTGGCGCTGGGGCAAATGGCGCTGGCCCATGCGTCATTTGCGAGTTCACTCGAGGCGGTGCCCGACTTCACCGAGGCGCTATTGGCTGAAGCGCGCCTGGCCTATGCAGATGGGCAAGCGACGGCAGCGGCGGCGCGTGTGGAGCAGGTGCTGCAGAAGGCGCCGCTGCTGGCCGAGGCGTGGCTCTTCAAGGGTGAACTGCTTCAAGCATCGGGTCAACCCGTCGCTGCGCTGCTGGCATACGCGCGAGCCGAGCAACTGCTGCCGCTGAGTGCGCTGCCGCGCCTGGCGGCGGCGCGTATTTTGATCGACATCGGCGACTACGGCGCTGCGCAGGCCCAACTCGACCGTGTACTGCGCGTGGCGCCCAACCATCCGGCGGGCAGCTACATGCAGGCCCTGCTGCACTTTCAGAACCGCAACTACCTACTGGCCGAAGCCTTCGTCGAAGCCTCTTTGGAGCGGGCGCCCGACCACGTGCCGGCGATCTTGCTGCTGGCCGGTACCCAGTTGGCAAAGGGCGCGGTGCAAAAGGCCGAGCAGCGGTTTCTGCAAGTCCTGCAAAAAAAGTCCGACGACCTGTTAACGCGCAAGTTGTACGTGGCCACTTTGTTGCAGATGAACGAGCACCTTCGCGCACTGAAGGTGCTCGAACCCGTGGCCGCGCAGATGCCGGCCGACGCCGAACTGCTGGCACTGGCCGGGCAGGCGTATATCCAAGCCCGGGATTTCTCTACGGCGCAGGGCTACCTGGAGCGCGCAGCCGCGCTGCAGACCGATCCCACCGGCGAGCGTGTGCGACTGGGCCAGAACCAGTTGTCGCGCGGCGAGGCGGCACGCGGCATCGCCGAACTAGAACGTGCCGCAGGTTTGGACCCTGGAGGCACGCGGGCCGATTTCGTGCTGACGCTTTCGCACCTGCGGCGCCGTGAATTCGACGCCGCCCTGCGCGCGGCTCGCCAGCTGGAAGTCAAGCAACCGGGCAACCCGATCGCCCCCAACCTGGCCGGTGCGGCGCAGGTCGGCATGAACGACCTTGCAGCGGCGCGCGCCAACTTCGAACGTGCGCTGAAGCTGGATGCTGGCTACCGGCCCGCCGCAATCAACCTCGCCCTGGTCGACCTGCAGGCTGGTCAGCGCGTCAGCGCCCGTCAGCGTTTGCAGGCGGTGCTGGCAAGCGAGCCGGGAAACGTCGACGCCATTGGGGCGCTGGCCAAGCTTGAGGCCGGTCCGGGTGCATTGCTGCGCCTGCTGCAGCAGGCCCGCACAACAGATGCGCAGGCGGTGCCGGTGCGTCTGCTCCTGGCACGCGAACTGCTGGCCAATGCCGACGCCGATGGCGCCTTGGCGGTTGCGAAGGAGGCGAACGACATCGCGCCCGACAGCGCCGAGACGATTGATGCGCTGGGCACCGCGCAAGGGGCTGCGGGCCGCAAGATTGACGCGGTGTCGACTTTCCAAAAGCTGGTGCGCGTCACCGGCGGGTCAGCGGCTTCGGCGGACGCCCATTACCGCTTGGCCGGGGCTTTAGCCGATGCCGAGAACGGGACAACCGCAGTCCAAGAGTACCGACTCGCGATTGGCCTGCGGCCCGACCATGTCGGCGCCATGCTCGACCTGGCGCGGCTGCACGCCGCACGCGGGGAGTTCGTGGCGGCCACGAAGATCGCCGAAACCCTGCAGGCGCGCCTTCCGCGCTCGGGCAGCGGACAAGAGTTGCTGGGCGACTTGCTGGCGCGACAAAAGCGCTACGCGGATGCGGTGGCTGCTTACGACGCCGCCTTCGCCATCGCCGCACGCGGCACCTTGGTAGTCAAGCGGCACGGTGCGGCGCAGCAGGCCGATGGCGGCGGTGCGGCGGGCAACTTGCAGCCCCTGCAACAGTGGCTGGCGGGGCAGCCGGACGACGTGCCAACGCGCCAATACCTGGCCGACCAACAGTTGGCTTCGGGCGCAGCGGGGGCCGCTATCGAGAACTACGAGAAGGTGCTTGCGGCCGGTCCCCGCAATGCTTTCGCGCTAAATAACCTGGCCAATGCCATGAGCGTGCAGCGCGACCCGCGCGCGTTGCGCGCAGCCGAATCAGCCTACCAACTGCGGCCCGACCATCCGCAGATCGCCGACACATTGGGCTGGCTGCTGGTCCAGGGCAGCGACGTGCGACGTGGCTTACGCCTGATCCAGCAGGCTGCCGCAGGCAGACCGTACGAACCCGACATCGGGCTGCACCTGGCAGTCGCCATGGCCAAGTCCGGCGACAAGGCCGGCGCCCGGGCGGTGGTGAAACGTCGGCTCGATCTGGGCCAGGACATTCGCCTTGACCCGCAGACGCGGGCCTTGTTCAAAGACAACTAACGTGGCCACCCGCATGACTCGAATGACACTTCCCACCCATGCGGGCGCCATCACCAGGCCGCTGCTCCTTTGCGCAGTCTTGCTGCTGGCGGCTTGTTCGCGCATGGAGGGCAGCGACTTGAATCAGGCCCAGTTGCACCTGGACCAGGGCCAGGTCACAACGGCCATGATCGAAACCCGTAATCTGTTGGAGAAGGACGGCACGAACGCTGACGCGCAGTTGCTGCTGGGCCGGATTTTCGCGGCGCAGGGCGACACCGCCGTCGCCGAACAGGAAATCCGCAAGGCCGAGAAGCTGGGTATGGACGGCTCGACCGTGAACGTCGCGTTGGCCGAGACCTTGTTGGCAAGCGGGCAATATCAGCGCCTGCTCGACGAATTCAAGCCCGAGGCCGAATCACGGGGCGAATCACGCGTTGAAAGCGCAGCCGAGTTGTTCGCCGTTCGTGGCTTCGCGCAGCTGTCGCTTGGGCGTGCGCAGGACGCTGCAGCGTCGTTTGCCACGGCGCTGGTGGTGGCGCCTGCCTGCGTCCGCGCTTTGCTGGGACAGGCGCACTTGGCGCTGCTAGCAAAGGACACCGAAAAGGCGGCGGCGCTGGCCAACCGTGCCTTGACAGCCCGACCGAAGTTGCTGGCTGTCTGGCAGACGAAGGCTGACATCGCGCAAGCCAGCGGAAAGCCCGACCAGGCGATCCTGGCGTTAGAGCAGGCGATCAAGCTCGCGCCTGGCGTTGTCATGACGCGTCTCGCTGCGGCCCGGCTACTGATCGAGAGCAACCGGTTCCCAGACGCACAGACGCAACTGAACGAGTTGCACAAGATGGCGCCGAAGTATCCGATGGTCAACCACACGCAGGCCGTTCTGTACTTCAGTCAGCGCAAGTTCGCACAGGCGCGGGAAGCCGCGCTGTTGGCGGTTGGCGCGGCGCCCGAATACGTACCCGCAGTGCGGCTGCTGGCAGAGGCCGAGTTGGAGACCGGCCATGTGCAGCAGGCCCAGCGTCGCCTGCTGCAATTGCTGCAGGCATACCCCGACACCCCGTCCGTGCACCGCTTCTACGCAGCGGCCATGTTGCGCATCACCCAGCCCGCCCTGGCGCTCGAAGCGCTGGCGCCGCTGTTGGAACACGCCAATGCCAAGG
>JAYSYH010000027.1:0-2501 GCA_043716645.1 Betaproteobacteria bacterium
CAGCAGGGGCGCGACGCAAGGTCGACCGGCTGCTGATGAATGGCGAGTGGCCGGTGCTGTTGAACGTGATGCGGCGCGGCGACGGCGACGGCGTGTACCTGAGCCTGGCCGAGGTTCGCGTTCTGTTCGCAGAACGAAAGCTGCCGGCGCGCATTGCGGCGCGGATTGCTGGCTTCGTGCGACCGGCGAAGCGCTGAGTTGAAAACAGGGGCAGAGTGTCGAAAGCCATGACCATCACAGCGATCATCGTGTTGCTCGGCCTGCTGACGGGCGGCCTGCTCTACACGCCCGACAAAAGCCGGGCGGAGCTCGAAGCGCGCTACGCCAACGCGCCGACTGACTTTGTACAGGCGGCCGGGCTGCGCCTGCATGTGCGCGACAGCGGGCCGAAAGACGCGCCGGTGGTGCTGTTGCTGCACGGCTTCGGCTCCAGCCTGCACACCTGGGAGACATGGGCGGAGGCGCTGGCGGTCGACCGTCGCGTGATCCGCTTCGACCTGCCCGGCTCGGCCCTGACCGGCGCCGACCCCACAGGCGACTATTCCGACAAGCGCTCTGTGCAGGTCATCGCCGCAGTGATGGATGCGCTGAACGTGCCCCGCGCCAGCCTGGTGGGTCACTCGATGGGCGGGCGCATGGCCTGGCGTTTTGCAGCGGAGATGCCGGCCCGCGTGGACAAGCTGGTGCTGCTGGCGCCCGACGGTTTTGCCAGCCCGGGCTTCGAGTACGGCAAGGCGCCCGAGGTGGGCGCCGCCGTTCGTCTGATGCGCTACGTGCTGCCGCGGCCGCTGCTCACGATGAGCCTGAAACCCGCCTACGCCGACCCGGCGCAAATGACGGAAGAACGCGCCACCCGCTACCACGATCTGATGCTGGCACCCGGTGTGCGCGGCGCGATGATCCAGCGCATGGAGCAAATGGTGTTGACGGACCCGCTGCCGCTGCTGCAGCGCATCGAGGCCTCCACGCTGCTGGTGTGGGGCGACAAGGACGCGATGATTCCGGTGGCCAACGCAGCCGACTATCTGCGCGCGATGCCGCAGGCGCGCCTGGTGACGCTGCCGAACGTGGGCCACTTGCCGCAGGAAGAGGCCGCCGCCGCGTCGCTGGCGGCGGTGCAGGCGTTTTTGCACGAGTGAGTGCGCGGCCCACACGCTGCGTCCGAACTATCCCAGGAACGGCACGCGAAAGACGTTGCCGAAGTAGTCGATCACGATGGGCGACAGCAGCATCACCTTTACCGCGTTGCCGTCGATCAAGGTGTAGCCGGCGATCAACGCGCCAGCGGCCGCGCCGTAGCCCAGGCCGGCGCGCACGCGCGAGCGCTGCGCGGGGTCGTGCGCCCTGGCCCACAGCCCCGGCCCGCCCGCCAGTCACCAGCCGCACAGCTTCCTGCTCGGACTCCAGCGTGTAGCGCGCCTGCATCGTCTTCGTCATTTCCGTACGTCTTGCTTGCATTGAAACTCTCACCAAGGGGTAGGTTTTTCGGAGGTAGGGTCATTGTTTAGGGTGCCATGAGGACGGGAAAAGAGCGTTTGAAAAACCTATCTTCCGCGTCGTCCGTGGTGGATGTGCCAGGGTTCAAGACGCAGGTGGTCCCGCCAGCCACCGTGCAGTCCCCGTGTTGCCTGGCGGCACTTGACGGCAAGCGAAGGCGCCTGAGCTGGGCCCCACGTACGGCGGGTTCAGGGGGCCGAATTGCTGATGCTCTCGGGCAGCCTGCGACCCGTAGCTGACGGTCGCCGCACACCGAACGCGACGCTCAGCAGATCGGTTTTGCGGACGACTCGGCCGGCGCGTCGGGCCTCGCCGACGCCCACGCCGCCACGATCTCGCGGTGGTGGGGGATGTTGCTCAAGAAGCCCTGGCGCAGCGCCGGGTCAGCGTCGTGTTGGCTGCTGTCTCGGCTGCTCTCTCGGGTGATCGCGTCGGCCTGCGCCATCAGTGAGGTGTGGGCGCGGGCCAGCCACTCGGCGGCAGCGGGGTCGCCGGCGCGAGCCAGGGCCTGGTGGCAGGTGAGCTCGATCTGGCGCGGGTAGTCGGTGCCGTCCAGCGTGCCGCCGGCGGCGATGTGGTCCAGCAGCGGCTGCAGGGCCTGCAGCGCACCTTCCGCCGCCACCGCGGCCACCGCCGCGGGTGCCGCTGTGGATGCCAATGCAGCGCCGCGCTCGGCCAGCGCCACGCGCGCCAGGCCGGCGCTGGCGTCGTGCTGTGCGGGGTCGTCGATCTCCAGCGCGCATTCCCGCGCCTGCGCATAGGCCTGCCGCGCGGCGGCGCTGCGGCCCAGTGCCAGCGCGGCGTCGCCCAGGCGCAGGGCGGCCAGCGCCTCCTGGTCGCGCGCCTGCGTCGCCACTGCGATGTCCAGCGACTGCCGGGCCAGCGCCAGCGCCCGCGTCTCGTCGCCTTGCCACAGGGCCAGCGTCGACAGGTTGGCGAGCGCCGCCCCTTCAGCGACCCGGTCGCCATTGGCCCGCAGCAGTTGCAGCGCCGCGTCCAGCTCG
>JAYSYH010000261.1:0-12241 GCA_043716645.1 Betaproteobacteria bacterium
GTCGTTGCGAAAGACGCGCACCTCTTCGCCCAGTTCGCCGAAGTACTGCACCAAATTGAAGGTGAAGCTGTCGTAGTTGTCGATCATGAGCAACACGTCAGAAGCCCTCCTCGACCAACTCCGCGGCGCGGATGAGGGCGCGGGCCTTGTGCTCGGTTTCGAGCCATTCCATTTCGGGCACCGAGTCGGCGACCACGCCCGCCGCCGCCTGCACGTACAGCGTGTTGTTCATCACGATGCCGGTGCGTATCGCGATGGCCACGTCCATGTCGCCGGCAAAGCTGAGATAGCCACAGGCACCGCCGTAAATGCCGCGCTTCACCGGTTCCAACTCGTCGATGATTTCCATCGCGCGAATCTTCGGCGCGCCGGTCAGCGTACCGGCCGGGAAGGTGGCGCGCAGCACGTCGAGGTTGCTCATGCCGTCCAACAGCTGCCCTTCGACATGGCTGACGATGTGCATGACGTGCGAGTAGCGTTCGACGACGAAAGACTCGGTGACTTTGACGCTGCCGGTCTTGGCGATGCGGCCGATGTCGTTGCGCGCCAAGTCGATCAGCATCAAATGCTCGGCGCGCTCCTTCGGGTCGGTCTTGAGTTCGGCTTCCAGCGCCTGGTCCAGCTCGGGCGTGGCGCCACGTGGGCGGGTGCCGGCCAGCGGGCGGATGGTGACCTTTGCGCCTTCGGCCGTCTGCTCCTGGCGGACCAGAATTTCGGGGCTGGCGCCAACGATCTGGAAGTCGCCCATGTCGTAAAAGTACATGTAGGGCGACGGGTTCAGCGAACGCAGTGCACGGTACAGGCTGAGCGGGCTTTCGGTGTAGCGCTTGCTCAGTCGCTGGCCGATCTGCACCTGCATCATGTCGCCGGCGGCGATGTACGACTTGCTGCGTTCGACGGCCCTGATGTAGGCCGTCTTGTCGAATGCACGTTCCACCGCGTGGCTGGGGCTGCGTTTCACTGGCGGCGCGGTGACGCTCAGTTGCAGCTTGTCCATCAGCTCACTCAGCCGCTTCCTGCCGTTGAAGTAAGCCGCGGGCTGCGCCGGATCGGCATAGACGATCAGGTACAGCCGCCCGGACAGGTTGTCGATGACGGCCAGCTCTTCAGTCTGCAGCAGCAGGATGTCGGGCGTGTTGATCCCGCCGGGCTTCCAGGTGTGCGCCAGCCTGGGTTCGATGTAGCGCACCGCGTCGTAGCCGAAGTAGCCGGCCAGGCCGCCGCAAAAGCGCGGCATGCCGGGGCGCAGCGCTACTTTGAAGCGCGCTTGATAGGCTTCGATGAAATCCAGCGGGTTGCCGGTGTCGGTTTCGGTGACGACGCCGTCGGTGACGATTTCGGTCTTGAACCCGCTGGCGCGCAGCAGCGTGCGCGCCGGCAGACCGATGAAGGAATAGCGGCCGAAGCGCTCACCGCCGACCACGCTCTCCAGCAGAAAACTGTGCCTGGCGCCGCCAGCCAGTTTTAGGTACAGCGACAGCGGGGTCTCCAGATCGGCGAAAGCTTCCGCCATCAGCGCAATACGGTTGTGGCCCTGGGCGGCCAAACTTTGAAATTCAAGTTCAGTGATCACACTCGCACCTGTACGCATCGGAGCCAGCGCTGCAACCTGTTCAAGGCGCGTGCCGGCTGTTCATGAGGCTGGCGGGGGCCGAACCCTGCCGCTGGGGCGACCACCTGAGGGCAGTCAGACGCCGTTGTGCGAGCGGCGCCAAGGCCAGGCTCCCCGGCCGCTGGGGTCGGGCCGGCCAGCGGCCGCTAGGGTGTGGGGGGCTGGTGAAAACATCGCCGTCGCAGTCTAGCGCAGCGCCCACCCCCGGGTCGCGAGGTGTTGTGGGGCATTGTGGGGCGTTGCGGGGCGGTGTGTGGCGGCATGGGGCGGTTCGCTGTGGGCGCGCGTGGCACACTGAAATTCATACTTTTGAACTCCGCTGGGGTATCCACATGAACCGTCGATTCCTTTTTTCAGCACTTGCGCTGCTCCCGATCCTGGCCGTGCTGGGCACTACAGCAGCCCAAGCGCAGACCATCGAACTGGCTGGCGTGAAATACCCGCCCAACGTGCAAGTGGCCGGCAGCACGTTGCTGCTGAATGGCGCAGGCATCCGCTACAAATTTGTCATCAAGGTCTACACCGCCGGGCTTTACCTGGGCGCCAAGGCCGCCACGCCCGAGGCGGTACTGGCCGCCAGCGGCCCGAAGCGCCTGCATGTGGTGATGCTGCGCGACATCGACGCCAATGAACTGGGCAAACTCTTCACGCGGGGCATGCAGGACAACGCGCCCAAGGAAGAGTTCAGCAAATCGATACCGGGCACGCTGCGCATGGCCGACATCTTCTCAGTCAAGAAGAAGATGGTGGCCGGCGAGAACTTTTCGGTCGACTGGGTGCCTGGCACGGGCACCACGGTGCTGGTCAACGGCAAGCCGCAAGGTGAACCGGTGAAAGAGCCCGAGTTTTTCAACGCGCTGCTGCGCATCTGGCTGGGCCAAAGCCCGGCTGACCGGCTGTTGAAGGACGCGCTGCTGGGCCAGACCACGCGGGCGCTGAATTACTAGCGCAGCGGTCAGACGAGGCGCTCAGTTCCAACGCGCAGTCACAGCGCTCGGTCACAGCGCTCGGTCACAGCGCTCAGTCACAGCGCTCAGACGAAGCGCAGTTCATCCAGACGGTCCAGCACCGCGTCAGCGCCTGCGGTTTCCACGGGTTGACCGTGGTTGTAGCCATAGCGCATCAGCACCACCGGGCAACCCGCCGCGCGGGCGGCCTGTGCGTCGTTGCTGGAATCGCCCACCATCAGCGTGCGAGCCGGCGCGCTGCCCAGCACTTCGCAGACCTTCAGCAAGGGCAGCGGGTGCGGCTTTTTCTCGGCGAAGGCGTCACCGCCGAACACGCAGTCGAAGTAGCCGTCCAGTCCCTTTTGCGCCAGCAGCGGCCTCGCGAAGGAACCCGGTTTGTTGGTTAGGCAGGCGAGCCGCAGGCCCGCCGCGCGCATCGCCTGCAAGCCTTCGACGACACCCGGGAACACGGCCGAATGCCGGCCGTTGATCAGCAGGTAGTGGTGCTGGTAGCCATCCCAGGCGGCGGCGTACAGGTCGGCCGGCGCGCCCACTTCGGCCAGCGTGCGCATCAACAGGTGTTCAGAACCCTTGCCCACCGTGCGCAAGATGAAGGCGCGGTTCACCGGCGGCCAGCCCAGGTCGGCCAACGCCAGGCGCAGCGCGACTTCGAAATCGCCGACGGTGTCGACCATCGTGCCGTCCAGATCGACGATGGCTGCGGTGATGCCCCGTGCCTGCAGATTCATGCCCAGCCCTGGTTCAGTTCAACGGGTTCGCGCCTGCCGGGGCGCCGTGTGCCGCGCGATCCAGGTTATGAATTCGCTGTACCACTGCTGCGAATTGCGCGGCTTCAGCACCCAGTGGTTTTCATCCGCGAACCACAGCAAGCGGGCATCGACACCGCGCGCCTTCAGGGTGTTGTAGTACGCCAAGCCGTTGCAGTCGGGCACGCGGAAATCTTGCGCGCCGTGGATGACCAGCGTGGGCGTGTGCATGTGCGCGGCGCTGGCGTGCGGGCTTTGCGCCAGCACGCGCGGCATGTCTTCCCAGTACAGCGCAGCCAGGTCCTTGGGGCGCACGGCGTAGGAATCGGCGCTGAAGGTGGCGATGCGGTCGAACACGCCAGCGTGGCAGACATAGGCCTGGTAGCGACCGGGCGCCACGTGCCCGTTCATCCACGCCACCAGGAAGCCGCCGTAACTTCCGCCGGTGGCAGTGACGCGCTTGGCGTCGGCCCAGCGCTGCTGCAGCAGCCAGTCGGTGGCGGCCTCGATGTCCTGCAGTTCCAGCTCACCCTGGCGGCCGATCAGGCTGTGCTTGAAGGCCAGACCGAAGCCACTGGAGCCGTGGTAGTTGACCTGCGCAACCACCTGTCCAGCTGCCTGCGCGTTGGCCGCAAAAACGTGTGCATTCCAGCGGTAGGAAAAGGTGTCGCCGGCGGCGGCAAACGGGCCGCCGTGGATGACCTGCATCACCGGGTGCCCCTTCTTGGCATCAAAGCCGGCCGGGAAGGTCAGCCACATCTGGATGTCGTCACCCAAGGCGCCTTTGAAGCCAACTTCGCGCGTTTCGCCCAGCGCGATGCCTTGCAAGACCGCATCGTTGAAGGTCTCCAGCCGCAGCGGCGCGACGCCAGGGCGCAGGGCGTGTACGCGGGCCGGGTGGCGGGCGCTGTCGGCCGCCAGCGCGATGACGTCCCCGACAGCGTCGAAGCCCTGCACCCATCCGCCCTGCTGCTCGACGGTGTAGACGCCTTCGGCGAGGTCATGCCGCCACAAATGGCAGCGCCCGCGCTCTTCGGCCGTGAAGAGCACTGACCGTCCGTCAGGCGCCCAGCGCACCGGCGCGTTGACCGAGAAGTCCCAGCCCTCGCCCAGCACGCGCCAGCCGCCGTCGCGCTGCAGCAGCGCCAATTGGCTCAGTGCGGTGTGCTGCACGCCGACGTTAGCGGCGGTGAAGGCCAGCTGCTGGCCGTCCGGGCTGTAGCGCGGCGCGCCGAAATCCCAGGCCGCGTCATCGACGAGGCTCGCGATGTCGCCGCTGCGCAGTTCGACGTCGGCCAACGCCAGGCGGTTGCCGGTTTGCTGGACGGCTGCGCGGTCGTGCACAAATGCGATGCGTCGGCCGTCCGGGCGCACGTCATAGACCTCGTTGCCCGCTTCGTCACGCGGCAACTCGAAACGCGTGCCTTCAAAGAGGTCGCGCACCTTGCCGGTGGCCACGTCCAGCAGGTGCAGGTGCAGCACGCGACCCTGCGGGATGCCGTGGTCCCAGTGGCGGTAGAACGCCTCGCTGGTGGCGTAGCCGCTGATCCGGCGCTCGCTGTGCGCCTGGTGCGCCTGAGCCTGCGCGGCGCTGCCTTTCAGATCGGGCCAAACCCAGGCGGCGAAGACGATGCGCTGGCCGTCGGGCAGCCATTTGAAGGACGCGATGCCGGGCGCAAAGTCGCTGATGCGTTCGGCTTCGCCGCCGTCGGCCGCGATGGCGTAGAGCTGGGCGGTCGCGTCTTTCTTGCCTTCCTGTTCCCGCTGGGCGACGAAGGCGATGCGGTCGCCCGTGGGCGACCACGCGGCCTGGCCGTCCTTGCCGCCGCAGCAGGTGAGGCGGCGCGGTGCGGCGCGGTCGGTGCGCAGTAGCCACAAGTGTGTGGCCGCGCTGTTGTTGGCCATCGAGTACTTGGTGACCGAGCAAACGGCGTGCTGGCCGTCGGGCGACAGTGCGATGGCGCCGGCTCGCTCGAAAGCCCAGAGGTCTTCAACGGTCAGGGACCGAGTCTTGGCGGGTTTGCGCATGCCGCCAGTGTCGCCCAGCCGCAGCCGGCGTCAGCCCGGGCAGGCGCCAGCCGCCGTTCAGCCGATCGATTCCACCTGCCGGCTCTGCTGGTAGGCGCTGCCGAAACGGTTGGCCAGGAAATCGGGAAGCGCGACCTGTTCCTGGCGGATGAAGCCGCTTTGCGGCAGCCGACCTTCGCGGAACAAGTCGACGACGGCGCAGATGCCTGCGGCGGTGGTGATCTGGATGGCCGACAGCGGCGCACCTTCACTGCGGTCGGCGAAGATCTTGCGCGCGAAGACCTCCTGCACCAGGCTGCCACCGCGCATGCCGCTGACGGTGACGAACACCAGCACCACGTCTTGCATCGTGCTGGGTATGCTCTTGCGCAAAATGGCCTTCAGCGTCTCGGTGTCCTTGTTCAGTTGCAGCTCTTCCAGCAGCAACTTCATCAGGTCGCGGTGACCGGGGTAACGCACGCTTTTGTAGTCCAGCGTCTGCACGCGGCCAGCCAGCGTGGTGCACAGCGTGCCCAGGCCGCCGCTGGTGTTGAAGGCCTCGTACTCGGTGCCGTCCAGGCTGAAATGCTCCAAACCTTCCAGTGCCAGCACCAGGGTGTTCTGGCCGTCGCGGATGGCCTCGCAGGGGTGGCAGTACTCGTTGATCAGCCCGTCCACGCTCCAGGTCAGGTTGTATTTCAGCGCATTGGTCGGGAATGCCGGCAGTGCGCCGACGCGCATCTTCACCTCGCGCAACGTGTCGAAGCTTTGCGCCAGGTGGTGGGCGACGATGCCGATGAAGCCCGGCGCCAGGCCGCACTGCGGCATGAAGGCGGTACGCGCACCTTTCCCCCCGGCACGGGCCAGGTCCTGAATGAACTGGGTGGCGGCCACGTCCTCGGTCAGGTCGAAGTAGTGGCAGCCGGCCTCCAGTGCGGCCGTGGCGGCCAGCGTGGCCAGGTGGTAAGGCAGCGCGTTGATGACGGCGTCCTGCCCGCGCAGCACGGCCAGCAGCTCAGCGGCCTGCGCGGTGTCGGCGACGCGGGTCTGGATGCGCGGACGGTTCAGCCGGCTCAGGGGGTCGTCAAGGCGCGCCAGCGCAGCGGGGCTGCAGTCGACCACGGTGACGTTGTAATCGCCACTGTCGGCGAGCAGGTGGGCGATCGTCTGGCCGATGTGGCCGGCGCCAAGCAGGGTGATGCGCATGGGTGTCTTCCGTCAGGGTGTTGAACTGACATGAGTCTGGAAGACCCGCCCGACAGACGCCAGCGATGTTCCGTCAGAACCGCTGCAGGTTTCGACGGATCGGCAGCCTGTTTCGTCGAAACAACCCTACCGATGCGGCGCGACCGTAGCAGCCCGGGTCAGGCCGCGGCTGTCACCTTGGCTTCGCGCACCAGCTTCTTGTGCTCGCGGGCCCCGGCGCGGCGGGCGCGCGTGGTCGCCACTTCGTAGGCCTCTTCGGCCTCGGTGCGCATCAGGATGGCCTTCAGCAGCGCGGCTTCGAAACGCGCCTCGGTGTAGGTGTTCTCGGTGCCGATGTAGACCGTGCGGCGGCGCGGTTTCTGACCGAAGCGCGGGATCAGCACCGACAGGCTGCAGTCGCGGGTGCGGCCGCCGCGACGCACCCGCAGCACCGGGCCGCTGATGCCGACTGGCAAGTCGCTGGTCTTGCTGACACTGGGCGCGCGTTGCAGCAGCGAAGGCGCCGGCAGCACCGCAATGCGCTTGAGCAATTCCTTGGTGGCCGCTTCCAGCGACGCGGCCGCGCCGCTGCCGTCGCTGCTGTGGTCGGAGTACAACTTGGTGCCGCCGTAGCGCAACTGCCAGCCATGCGTGGCCCGATGGTCGATGCGCTGTATGCATTGGGGCACCTCGAAGGTGGCCCCTGTGAAGATGACCGTGGTCCGCAGTTTCATCAAAGTCCTTGGCGCCGGTTGGCGATCGCCTCTCCCTGGCTGTCTTTTCTCATGGACACCCCCAGAACCGGGGGGGCGCCACAGGAACTGTAGGGTATCCGCGGGGTGCGACGGGGCGCTTCAAGGGCTGCGGCGCCACGTCGACCGACAATGCGGCAATTTGCCGCAACCCATGCGGCGCAACCCCCTGGAAAGAATGGCCCTGGACACCCTGGACCGCAGCCTGCTGGCGCTGCTGCAAGCCAACGCACGCAGCCATGCGGCCGACCTGGCGCGCCAGCTTGGCGTGGCCCGCACCACCGTCCTGGCGCGCGTGGCGCGGCTGGAACGCAGCGGCGTCATCGTGGGCTACACCGTGCGCCTGGCGCAGACCGAAGGCGATGCCAGTGTGGAGGCTTACGTCGGCATCACGGTCGCGCCGCGCGCCGCGCCGCTGGTGACCCAGCGCCTGGGGTCCTTCCCCGAACTGCGGCAGTTGTGCTCGGTGAGCGGCGAATTCGACTACCTGGCGCTGCTGCGCGCCGAATCGACCGCTCGGCTGGACCACCTGCTGGATGAGATTGGCGCGATCGAAGGCGTGTTGAAGACGACGACTTCGGTGGTGCTGGCGAGGCGGATCGACCGGCAAGCCTGACCCGGGTTCAGCCCAGTTCGCGCCGCATGGCGTCGATCACGGTCTTGTAGTCGGGCGTGTTGAAAATGGCGCTGCCGGCCACGAAGGTATCGGCGCCGGCGTCGGCCGCGCGGCGAATATTGTCGACCTTGATGCCGCCGTCCACCTCCAGCCGGATGTCGCGGCCGGTGCTTTCGATCAGGCGTCGGGCCCGCTCGATCTTGCGCAGCGCACTGTCGATGAAGCTCTGGCCGCCGAAGCCGGGGTTGACGCTCATGATCAGAATCAGATCGACCCTGTCGATGACCCACTCCAGCACGCCCAGCGGCTCGGCCGGGTTGAACACCAAGCCGGCCTGCTTGCCCTCGGCCTTGATCAGTTGCAGCGTGCGGTCGACATGGGCGCTCGCGTCGGGGTGGAAGCTGACCAGGTCGGCGCCGGCCTTGCAAAAGGCCTGCGCCAGCGTGTCGACCGGTTGCACCATCAGGTGCACGTCGATGGGCACGCTGCTGTGCTTGCGCAGCGCCTGGCAGACCATCGGGCCGAAGGTCAAGTTGGGCACGTAATGGTTGTCCATCACGTCGAAATGAATCCAGTCGGCGCCGGCGCCAATCACGTTGCGCACCTCTTCGCCCAGGCGGGCAAAGTCGGCTGAAAGTATGCTGGGCGCGATGCGGTAAGTTGTCATTTAGCGGATTCTAAAGATAGCGTTCAACGGCGGCGACCCAGCTCGGAGCCACGAAACCGGCTCTGCCGGGCCGTCGGCGGAGCATCCCCCTCGGGCGGGGTGAGCCCGCACCGGGCAAGCGCCTGCGCGCCTGCGCGCTTGCGAGTGGCTGGCGAACGCCGGAAGGCTTGCAAGCCTTCCGGCAGCGAGCGCGAGCGAGCTTGGGGGCAAAATGTTGCCATGGCCAAACCCGAGTTCCAGTGCGAAGCGCGCGTGCAGTACCTGCCCGAGCAGTCGAGCCCGCCCGAAGGCCCTTACGCCTTCGCCTACACCATCACCATCCGCAACAGTGGCGACATCACCGCGCAGCTGGTGGCGCGGCACTGGGTGGTCACCGACGCCAACGGCGACATCGAAGACGTACGCGGTTTGGCGGTGGTGGGCCACCAGCCTTTGCTCAAACCGGGCGAACATTTCGAATACACCAGCTGGACGCGCATCGCCACACCCGCCGGCAGCATGCGTGGCACCTTTTTCTGCATGACCGAGGAAGCCCGGCCCTTCGAGTCCGTGGTGCCCGAGTTCAGCCTGGTCTACCCGGGAGCGCTGCATTGAGCACCCCTGCGCGCTGAACCTACGCGCTGAACCTGCGCCCCACCGCCATGGCCACCTGGGACCTGACCGCACTGATCAACGCCGCCGACCCGAAGGCCGGTCTTGCCGAGCGCCACCTGTGGTTGGTGCGCCTGATGGAGTGGCTGCGCCATGCACCGACGGCGGTGGACAACAGCGGCGACCTGCGCACGCCGCTGCCGGTCTTGCGCTTGCGCCACCTGCTGAACCAGCTGGACAAGCAAGAGGCCCTGCGCGACCAGCTGTGCCAGCTGACGGCGGCCTTCTGGCAGGACATCGACGCGGCGTCGCTGTACGCTGACCTGGGCTTCGGCGCACGGCGCTCTTTCGCGCATGAATTTCTGGCGCGGGTACAAAACCAAATACTGCCCGGCACGCCAGAAACGCGCGACCTGGCGGGGCTGTTCCGGCTGCTGTTCGAACCCGGCGACGCCGACTGGGTGCTGGCGCTGGACACCACCACGATGGCCCGCGTGGTGGCCCTTTTCGGCCCGGGCCGCGTGGCTGCGCAGGCTGCACTGCTGGACGCCATCACCATCCTGGTCAGTGCCGTGCACGCTGGTGGCTACAGCCCGGCGCTGCGCCTGCGCATGGACGTCGAAGCGCTGAAGGACGAGCCTTTCCGGCAGATCACCGCAGCCGCAGCCGCCCTGCGCACTTCGGTGCTGGAAGGCCGCGCTGAAGCTGCGCTGCAAGACGCCGCCTACCTGCGCGCGCTGCTGGACGCCTGCCGCCGCGCCGCGGTCAGCGTGATGCCGCACCTCGAAGAGTTCGGCGTGTCAGTGAACATCGTCTACGACCTGGAACAACTACAGGCCCGCACCCAGCGCGTCGACCAGCTGATCGGCTGCGTGTTGGCGCCCGACCCGCTGGTCGAGGGCCAGAGCTTGCTGCTGGCCCTGCTGCAGGCGATGGCCGAGGAGCGCGGCGTGCGCGCGCTGTTTGCGCAGCACTACTCGCTGCTGGCCCGCCAGGTGACCGAACGCAGCGCTGAAACCGGCGAGCACTACATCACCCGCAACCGCAGCGAATACCGCGACATGCTGCAACGCGCGGCCGGTGGCGGTGCGGTGATCGCCGGCACCACTTTTGTCAAGTTCGCGATCCTGGCCATCGGGCTGTCCCCTTTCTGGGCCGGCGCCTGGGCGGGCGTCAATTACGCGATGAGTTTCGTCATCGTGATGCTGTTGCACTGGACCGTGGCGACCAAGCAACCGGCGATGACCGCGCCGGCGATGGCCGCCAGCCTGCCCAGCATGAACGCCGCCGTTGGTGCTGACAACGACGCCGCCGTCGAGGTCTTCGTCGACCGCGTGGCCCAGCTGATCCGCTCGCAGGTGGCCGGCATCATCGGCAACGTGGCGATGTGCGTACCGCTGGTGCTGGGGGTGCAGCTGCTGGTGCAGGCGGCGTGGGGCGCGCCGCTGGTCGGCGTGAAGGATGCGCGGCACGTGCTGCACAGCCTGACGCTGCTGGGGCCCTGCATCCTGTTCGCGTCTTTCACCGGCGTGCTGCTGTTCATCAGTTCGCTGATCGCCGGCTGGGCCGAAAACTGGTTCGTCTTCCACCGCCTGGACAGCGCCATCGCCTGGAACCCGCGCATCGTGGCGCGGTTGGGTGCGGCGCGCGCGCTGCGCTGGTCGCGCTGGTGGCGGGCCAACGTGTCGGGGCTGGCAGCCAACATCTCGCTGGGGCTGCTGCTGGGCCTGGTGCCGCCGCTGCTGAACTTCTTCGGCTTGCCGCTGGACGTGCGCCACATCACGTTGTCCAGCGGACAGCTGGCGGCGGCGCTGGGCGCGCTGGGTACGCCGCTGCTGCGCGAACCCGAATTCTGGTGGTGCGTGGCCGGCATCACTGCCACCGGCGTGCTGAACCTCACCGTCAGCTTCGGTCTGGCCTTCGTGGTGGCGCTGCGTTCACGCGGCGTGCGGTTGCAGCAGCGGCGGCGTGTGGTGTTGGCCATTCTGCAGCGCGTGCGCCGCCACCCGCTCAACTTCCTTTGGCCACCGCGGACTGTCGGCAGCATCGCGGATTGACGGCAGCATCGCGGCCCGACGGCAACGACGCGACGGGTTGCGGTTCAGGGCGGCGGGTCCTGCTGCCGCTCGCCCTTGCGCCGGCCCGAAAACATCGTCCACCAGACGATGAACACGAACAGGCCGCCGGCCAGCAGCGCTTCAAGAATCAGCCACCACACCCTCAGACCTCTTGCAGCGCGGGCAGCGCCCGCAGGCGCGGCCACAGCAGATTGATGGCCAGCCCGGCCATCACCAGCGCGGCGGCCAGCAGCTTCCAGCCGGGCAGCGGTTCACCCAGCATCCATGCCGACGAGGCCATGCCGAAGACCGGCACCAACAGCGCCATCGGCACCACGGTGGCGGCCGGGTGACGGGCCAGCAACCAGCCCCACACCGCGTAGCCGAACAGGCTGTTGCCGACCGACTGCCACAGCACCACGCCCCACACGGTGGCGTCGGCCGCGGCCAGCGCCTGCGCGATGCGCGCCGGGCCGTCGACCCACAGCGTCAACAGCAGCAGCGGCGGCAGCGCAAAAGCGCTGGACCAGACCACCACGCCCAGCATGTCCACCCGGCCCATGCCGCGGGCCACCGTGTTGCCGGTGGCCCAGCACAGCGCGGCGGCCAGCACCATCAGCAGTCCCAGCGGCGTGGTCTGCGCGTCGGTGTGGGCGGCGATCACGACCACGCCGGAGGTGGCCAATGCCAGCGCCAGCCACTGGAACGGGCGCAGCCGTTCGCCGCTGGCAGACATCGCCAGGCCGATGGTGAAGAAGACTTGCGTCTGGATGACCAGCGAAGCCAGCCCCGGCGCGATGTGGCCGCCCACCGCCAAGTAAAGCAGGCCGAACTGGCCCGCGCCGATGAGCATGCCGTAGGCTGCCAGACGGCGCCAAGGCACGGCCGGGCGCGGGATGAAAAGCGCCGCCGGCAACAGCACCAGCGCAAACCGCAGCGCCGCCAGCAGCAAGGGCGGCAAGGTGCCCAGCGCCAGTTTGAAGATGGGGAAGTTGGTGCCCCACACGGTGACCACGGCCAATGCCAGCAGCGCGTGGCGC
>JAYSYH010000262.1:0-35090 GCA_043716645.1 Betaproteobacteria bacterium
GCGTCAATCTGAACCTTGGGGGTGCCGCTCAGTTCTGCCAAGCGGACGCCTATCCAGTGCCCTATGAGGTGTTCGCTGGCGCCGAGCAAAACCTGGGCGATGGCCGCGCAGTCTTGCTGGCGCTGGCTGCCGGGCGGGGGTGCGGGGCGGCAATGGGCGCCCAATATTTGCGGGCCAAAAATTCCGAAGGCGGCTTCGACACCGATCCCATAAACCCAAACGTGCATCTGCACATAGGGCAGCACATCGGCTGGCATGGCTTGCAGCACGGTTGCCAGCAAATCGCGGTGGTGCAGGTCGAAGCGGCGGGTGGCCGGCGCGCGCAGCAGGATTTCAGCCTTTCGTTCGGGCTGCACCTCGATGATTGACAGCCAGGCGGCCAGGTTGTCGGGCTCCAGATCGACCCAGCGTTGCGCATCGCTGGCCGCACAGCGGTTCGGGTGGCCACAGCGCAGCAGCACCCAGCTGGCGACCACCGGGTCGGGACTGGACGCCGCCAGCGCCGACAAAGCCGACAAAGCCGACGAAGCATGACGACCTTCGGCGTCGGTGCCGCGCAGCAGCACCGCAGCGGCGCGCCAGCGGCTGTTGCCGGCATCCAGCGCGGTGAACAGCCTGTCCATCGCCACCGCCGTGGGTTCAGCGCCCAGGTGCGCGGGCAGGTCCGTGAACAAATCGGAAGCGCTGGCAGTGGCGCCGGGGGGCCGTGGCAGCCGGCCGATGCCGCACAAGTCCCACACCGGCGCTGCCGCCGGTACCGGTGCGGCTGCACGCGACAAGATGGTTTTCAACAGGGCGCGCGTCGGCGGATCAGAAGGGCCAGACGGTGCTGAAGACGCGGCCGAAAACTCGGGCACAGGCACAGCCTTGGCGTCGGAAGCCGTCAGCGGCGTCGATACGGCCCGCCCTGCAAGGTGCCAGCACCACGCACCCACCAGCAGCAGGGCGACCACCCCGGCCATCGCCATCGCCATCGCCATCGCCATTGCCAGCGCCCGGCGCCGGTGCTTCACGGCCCCGCCTGCTCCAAGGCGGCCCGCACGGCCGCCACCTGACGCCGCGACACAGCCAGCCATTCGTCCAGCGGGGCCACGCGCACGGCCCAGCCTTCGCTGTCGTCGCCGTGCAATTCCAGCGCGCGAATGGCACGGTGGGCCACCAGGGCGTTGCGGTGCACGCGCAGGAAATCGCCGCCCAGGTCGTTCAGCCGCACTTCCAGTTCAGCCAGCGCTTCGTCCAGCACATGGCTGTGGTCGGCGGTGCGCAGCGTGACGTACTTCAGCTCGGCCTTCAGGTACAGCACTTCGCTCAGCGGGATGCGCAGCGTGCGGCCGCGGTCGGTGACGACCAGCACGGGCTCGGGTGGTGGCGCTGCTGTGCCGGGCTCAGCGCCGGGGCGCGGCTGGCTGGCCTGCATGCGCTGTTCAACCCGCAGCAGCGCAGCGTGCAAACGTTCACGGCGCACCGGCTTGGTCAGGTAGTCGATGGCTTCCAGCTCGAAGGCTTTCAGCGCGTGTTCGGTGTGCGCGGTGACGAAGATGACGGCCGGCGGCACTTGTATCTGGCGCAGCTTGACGGCCAGTTGCAGGCCGCCTTCGCCGGGCATGCGGATGTCCAGCAGCACGGCGTCCACGGCCACGGTTTGCAGCAAGGCCAGCGCGGCGGCTGCATTGCCGGCTTCACCCACCACCTCGGCCCGCAACGGCGGCGTGGCGGTGGCCAGGCCTTCGATCATCGAGCGCAGGCGCAAGCGCGCCAGGGCTTCGTCATCGACCAGCAGCAGCTTCATGGCAGCGTCATGACAAGGGCAAAACGACCCGGGCGTGGAACATGCCGCCTTCCTGCCAGGCGGTGCACTCGGCCGCCACGTCGTGCAGCAGGCGCAGGCGTTCGCGCACGTTGTGCAGGGCCATGCCGTGGCCGGGGTTGCCCGGGGTGTCGGGCTCGCCCAGCGTGTTGCTGACCAGCACCTCGGCCTGGCCACGGCGCACGCGGGCGGTCACCCGCACCTGGCCGCCATCGGCCGATGGCTCGATGCCGTGGCGCACGGCGTTTTCCACCAGCGGCTGCAGCACCAGCGGCGGCACGCGCGCGCCATTCACCCGCGGGTCGATCAGCCACTGCACCTGCAGACGTGCGCCGTAGCGGATTTCCTCGATCTCCAGATAGCGCCGCGCCAGGTCGATCTCTTCGGCCAGCGTGACCGATGCGCCCACATCGGCCAGTGCCACGCGGAACAGCTGCGCCAGGTCTTCCAGCACGCGCTCGGCGCGTTCGGGGTCCAGCCGCACCAAAGCCAGCGCGGTATTCAGTGCGTTGAACAGGAAATGCGGGCGGATGCGCGACTGCAGCTCGGCCAGCCGCGCACTGGCGTTGGCCGGGTCCCAGATGCGCGCGCGCAGTTCCAGCCAAGCCCACAACAGCGCCGCGAAAGCCACGCCCGACAGCACGACGCCCGCGATGCGCAGGCCATACGCCGGCCCGGCTAACCCGGCCCACCACAACGGCCACCAGGCCAGGCCGGCGGCGACCGCGCCCAGCAGCAGCACGGCGGCCATGCGCCCGGCCGCCGACAGCCGGTACAGCCAAGGCCGCACCGCGCACAGAGGCACCAGCCACAACAGCGTGCCAGCCACGCCGGCAAAGGCCATCGCGGCTTGTCGACCCGCCCATTCCGCAGTGTTGTTCACGGTGGTCAGGGTCACCAGCGCCAGCACCAGTTGCACCAGCAGCACCGCCCGCAGCGCCAGCCCGGGGTGGCACACGTCAAAGGTGGCGGCGAGCAGTTTTTGCAGGCGCGCCTGCTCTTCGGCCAGTGGGTCAAAGCGGGTGGCGGCGAAGCCGCTGGCGCCCAGTGTGGCGGTACGCGTGGAATCGGGCCACAGGCTGGCCGGGCGGCTGTTGTCGGGCGGCTGAGGGTCGTGACCGTTGGGCGGCTTCGGGATGCGCATGTTGGGTTGGATAATACGGATTCCACCTCACGGTTCCTTCTGAAAATACCGGTTGCCACTGCAGCGCGCTCGCATGCCCGACACCACACCCGCCCCTCATCCCGACCCCTCCAGCGCGCAATCGAATCAACGGTCCCGGGACCCGCTGGCCAACAAGGCGCAGGCCTGGTCGGCACTGTTCAGCGAACCGATGAGCGAGCTAGTGAAGCGTTACACCGCCAGCGTCGGCTTCGACCAGCGCTTGTGGCGCGCCGATATCGCCGGCAGCCTGGCCCACGCCGACATGCTGGCCGCGCAGGGCGTGATTGCCGCGCAAGACCTGGCCGACATCCAGCGCGGGCTGGGCCAGATAGCCGCCGACATCGAAGCCGGCCGCTTCGAGTGGAAGCTGGACCTGGAAGACGTGCACCTGAACATCGAGGCCGGTTTGACGGCGCTGGTGGGGGATGCCGGAAAACGTTTGCACACCGGCCGCAGCCGCAACGACCAAGTGGCCACCGACGTGCGCCTGTGGCTGCGCGGTGAGATCGACCAGCTGACCCTGCTGCTGCTGGCCATGCAGCGCGCGCTGGTGGAACTGGCCGCGCAGCACAGCGAAACCGTGATGCCCGGCTACACCCACATGCAGGTGGCGCAGCCGATAAGCTTCGCCCATCACCTGTTGGCCTATGTCGAGATGTTCGCGCGCGACGCCGAGCGCCTGGTGGATGTGAGACGGCGGGTGAACCAGCTGCCGCTGGGCGCAGCTGCGCTGGCCGGCACCAGCTACCCGCTGGACCGCGAACGCGTGGCGAAGGCGCTGGGTTTCGACGGCATTTGCCAGAACAGCCTGGACGCCGTCAGCGACCGCGACTTCGCGCTGGAATTCAGCGCCGCAGCCAGCATCTGCATGATCCACGTGTCGCGGCTCAGCGAAGAAATCGTGTTGTGGATGAGCCAGAACTTCGGCTTCATCGACTTGGCCGACCGCTACTGCACGGGCTCGTCCATCATGCCGCAGAAGCGCAACCCCGACGTGGCCGAACTGGCGCGCGGCAAGAGCGGCCGCGTCATCGGCCACCTGATGGGTTTGCTGACCCTGATGAAGGGCCAGCCGCTGACTTACAACAAGGACAACCAGGAAGACAAGGAACCGCTGTTCGACACCGTGGACACGCTGGCCGACACGCTGCGCATCATGGCCGAGATGGTGGGCGGTATCACCGTGAAGGCCGACGCGATGGAGCGCGCCGCGCTGAAGGGCTACGCCACCGCCACCGATCTGGCCGACTACCTGGTGAAGAAAGGCCTGACTTTCCGCGACGCGCACGAAGCCGTGGCGCATGCGGTGCGGGTGGCCATCCAGCGCGGCGTGGGCCTGTCTGAACTGCCGCTGACCGACCTGCAGGCCATGCAGCCGGCCATCACTGACGATGTGTTCGAGGCGCTGACGCTGCGTGGCTCGCTGGCCGCGCGCAAGGTGGTGGGTGGCACGGCGCCGGCGCAGGTGCTGGCGCAGGTGGCGCGTCACCGGCAGCGGCTGGGCTGAGGCACCGGCACACCGGCACACCGGCACACGGGCGCCCGGGCGCGCTGCAGCCAGCCTGTGCGACATCCGCCACCCGCCCATGCCGTCCCGCCGCTGGATTGCCCACCTCGACATGGACGCGTTCTACGCGTCGGTCGAGCTGCTGCGCTACCCCGACCTGACCGGGCAGGCGGTAGTCATCGGCGGCGGCCGGCGTCACCAGCCGTTGCAGCAGGCCGACGGCACGTGGCATTACGCCCGGCTTGCCGGCTACACCGGGCGCGGCGTGGTCACCACCGCCACCTACCCGGCGCGCGACCTGGGCGTGCATTCCGGTCTGGGCCTGATGAAGGCCGCGCAGCGCGCGCCGCAAGCCATCCTGCTGCCGATGGACTTTGACGCCTACCGCCGTTATTCACGGATGTTCAAAGCAGCGGTGGCCGAGGTGGCGCCGGTCATCGAAGACCGCGGCATCGACGAGATCTACATCGACCTGACCGACGTGCCTGGTGCGCAGGACAGCCTGGCCCACGACCCGGCCGGCGGCGTGCGCGCGGTGGCGCAGGAAATCCGCAACACCGTGAAGCGCGCGACGGGGCTGTCGTGTTCGGTCGGCGTGACGCCGAACAAGCTGCTGTCAAAGATGGCCAGCGAATTCGACAAGCCCGACGGCCTGACCGTGTTGACGCTGGACGACCTGCCTTCGCGCATCTGGCCGCTGCCGGTGCGCACCATCAACGGCATCGGCCCCAAGGCCGGCAACAAGCTGGCCGACCTGGGCCTGCGCACCATCGGTGAGCTGGCCGCGCGCGACCGCGGCTGGCTGGTCGAACACTTCGGCCGCAGCTACGGCCGCTGGCTGCACGAGGCTGCGCATGGCATCGACGACCGGCCGCTGGTGACGCACGGCGAGCCGGTTTCGATGAGCCGCGAAACCACATTCGAGCGCGACCTGCACGCGGTGCGCGACCGCGCCGAACTGTCGCGCATCTTCAGCGAACTGGCCGCCCAGGTGGCCACCGACCTGCAGCGCAAGGGCTACGCCGGCCGCACCATCGGCATCAAGCTGCGCTTCGACGACTTCAAGACCGTGACGCGCGACCTGACCCTGCCGGCGGCGGTGGCCGACGCCGCCGCCATCCGTCACGCCGCCGGCCTGTGCCTGAAGCGCGTGGACCTGAGCCGGCGGCTGCGGCTGCTGGGCGTGCGCGCCGGTGGGCTGGTGCGTCTGTAACCTGTCGGCGGGCTGCCAAGGCCAGCACAGCTCGTTACGATGGACGACCCAGGAGCAGCACCCACCATGACCGTGATCACCACCATCGAAGACCTGCGCGTGCTGGCCGAAAAGCGCGTGCCGCGGATGTTCTACGACTACGCCGACAGCGGTAGCTGGACCGAGAGCACCTACCGCGCCAACAGCAGCGACTTCCAGAAGATCAAGCTACGCCAGCGCGTGGCCGTGAACATGGAAAACCGCAGCACCGCGGCCACGATGGTGGGCCTGCCGACGAAGATGCCGGTGTGCATCGCACCGGTCGGCCTGACCGGCATGCAGCATGCTGACGGCGAGATCCACGCGGCGCGTGCGGCCGAGAAATTCGGCATCCCTTTTACGCTGTCGACGATGAGCATCTGCTCCATCGAAGACATTGCGCAGCACACGAAAACGCCCTTCTGGTTCCAGCTCTACATGATGCGCGACCGCGACGCGATGGTGCGCATGATCGACCGCTGCAAGGTCGCCCGGTGCAGCGCGATGGTGTTGACGCTGGACTTGCAGGTCATCGGCCAGCGCCACAAAGACCTGAAGAACGGCCTGACCGCGCCGCCGCGGCCGACACTGAAGAACATCGTCAACCTGATGACCAAGCCGCGCTGGTGCCTGGGCATGGCCGGCACGAAACGTCACACGTTCAGAAACCTGGTCGGCCACGTCAAGGGCGTCAGCGACATGAGTTCGCTGGCGGCCTGGACCAACGAGCAGTTCGATCCGACACTGAGCTGGGCCGACGTGGCCTGGGTCAAGCAGCAGTGGGGCGGCAAGCTGATCCTCAAAGGCATCATGGACGCCGAAGACGCCAAGCTGGCTGTGGCCAGCGGTGCCGACGCCATCGTGGTCAGCAACCACGGCGGGCGGCAGCTCGACGGCGCGCCCAGCAGCATCGAAGCGCTGCCGGCCATCGTGGCTGCGGTGGGCAGCCAGATCGAGGTTTGGATGGACGGCGGCATCCGCAGCGGCCAGGACGTGCTGAAGGCCTGGGCCCTGGGCGCCCGCGGCACGATGATCGGCCGCGCGATGGTCTACGGCCTGGGCGCGATGGGCGAAGCCGGCGTGACCAAGGCGCTGCAGATCATCCACAAGGAACTCGACGTGACGATGGCCTTTTGCGGGCACACGAACATCGCAGGCGTGGACCGCAACATCCTGCTGCCGGGCACCTTCCCGACCTGAACAGCCTACGAGCCGCGCGGCGGCTTTACCTGACGTTCAGTTTGAACGCAATCATTGCGCGCAGTTTGTTCGGCAGCACGGGCTTGATCAGCAGGTGGTAGTCGTGCTTGACGGCTTCGTCTTCGTGCCCACCCAGGCTGCTGCCGGTGATGACGATGGCCGGCAGGCGCGCGCCGGGCCAGCGGGCGCGCAAGGCCACCAGCGCTTCGATGCCGGTGCGGCCTTGCGGCAGGCGGTAGTCCACCAGCTGCAGGTCGGGCTGCTGCGCGTTCGGGCCGGCGACCCAGGCTTGCACAGCGTCAACGGTGTCGAAAGCCACGACCTGCGCGCCCCAGGCCTGCAGCAGTACCACCAAGCCTTCGCGCACCGCCATTTCGTCTTCCACCACCACGATCAGGCGGCCCTGCAGCGTCAGACCGAGCGGCGCCTTGGCCACGCCTCCCGGCACGGCTTCGATGCTGGCCCGCGGCGCCTTGCCGGGCGGCACAACGATGGCGAACACCGTGCCGTGGCCCACCCGTGAACGCACGCCGACGCTGGCGCCCATCAACGCGGTCAGGCGCTTGACGATGGCCAGGCCCAGGCCCAGGCCCTTGCGGTGGTGGGCCTCCAGCGGTCGGTTGCTCTGCGCCTGGTAGAACTCGTCCCAGATGCGCGGCACGCTGGCCTCGCTGATGCCGATACCGGTGTCCCACACCTGCAGCAGCAACTGGCCTGCGCGCTGACGGCAGCTGACCAGCACACCGCCGTTGTCGGTGTAGCGGATGGCGTTGCTGACCAGGTTGCGCAGCACCCGCTCCAGCAGCACCGGGTCGGCCACCGCCACGTGCTGTTCGCCGCGAAAATTCAGCACCAGCCCTTTTTCGAAAGCCACCGGCTCGAAGTGCAGGCGCAGCCGCGCGAACAGCTCGCGCATGCGCACCGGCGCAGGGTTGACGTCGACCCCGCCGGTGTCGATGCGCGTGATGTCCAGCAGTTCGCTGAACAGGCCTTCCAGCGCGTCGACGCTTTCGTTGATGCTGTTGACTAGGCTGGCCACCTCCGGGTCGTGGCTGCGCTGGCGCAGCGCTTCGGCGAACAGGCCCATCGCATGCAAGGGCTGGCGCAGGTCGTGGCTGGCGGCGGCGAAGAACTGGGTCTTGGCGCGGTTGGCGGCCTCGGCGGCGCGACGGGCTTCGTCGGCCACCACCTTTTCGGTGCGCAACTTCAACGCCAGATCGTCGGTGCGGCCTTTCAGCGCGATGGCCTGTCCCAGCGCGCTGCTGTAGGTGCGCGCCATCAGTACGGTTATGCAGAACATCAGCGTCAGCACGCAGGCCAGTTGCAGGTGGAAGGGCTGGCTGGCGTCGGTGGCCACGCGCACGATGGTGGGTGTCAGCACCAGGCCGATGAAGACCAGGAAGACCCAGTTCTGGGTGGCCAGCAGCTGCACCGAAGCCAGGCAGTAGGTGAACACGATCAGCAGCAGCGCGACCTTGTGGTACGGCGAGCCCAGGCCCCAGAACCACCAGGCGGCCAGCCCCCACATCGCGCCCTGGCACAGCACCAGCGCCACCCAGCTGCGGCGCCACACCCGCAGCGCCTCGGCCTCGCGGTTGCTCTGCCAGCGAAAGCGCAGGTAGTGCCCCAGCCGCACCAGCCACAGCCCGGTGATCACGGCCAGCCAGGCCAGCAGGTGCGCGGTCTCGGCCAGCGGCCAGTAGATGGCCGTGACCAGAGCCATGCCGAAGAGGTTGCCGGTCAGCACGGCCGGGGTCTGCACGTACAGCGCCAACAGGTGGTCGACACGCGCACCCATCCCGCTCGCCGGCATGAAGGGCTCGGCCGCGACCGGCGACGTGGGTGTCTCAGGCTGCATGGTGGAAGCGCCCGGGCTGCGCGCGCCGGCTCAGCGCTGCGGCGGACGCCAGGTGTAGAAGCCGCCCTGCGCCTGCGTCATCTGGCTCACCGCCAGCACCGCCTGCGTGCGCGAGCTGACGCCTAAAGCGCGCAGCACGGCCGCCACGTGGTCTTTGACGGTCTCGACCGACAGATTCAGCTGGCGCGCGATGAGCTTGTTCGGCAAGCCTTGCAGCAGCAGGCCCAGCACCTCGGCCTGGCGCGGCGTCAGGCCGACTTCGTCGATCGATGGCAGCCGCTGGTGGGCTTCGGGCCGCGCTGCGGCGCCCAACGGTGCGGCTTCGGCGTGGCCGCCCGCGGCGGCGCTGCCGACGCTGCCGACGCTACCCGTAGGCCGCATCACGCCAGGCACGGTGTCTCCCGCCTGCCGACCGCTGCCGCCGAAGTCCAGCCCCAACATCGCCGGCGGCACGTACATCGAACCGGTCATCACCATGCGCAGCGCTTCGTGCAGTTCGGCATGACTGGACTTCTTGGGCACGAAACCCATCGCGCCGTTGTCGATGGCGCGGATGACGTCGCTGGTGCGGTCGCTGGCCGAAACCACCACCACAGGCACCGCCGGGTAGGCCGCGCGGAACTCGATCAGCACGTCGAAACCGTCGGCATCCCCCAGCGCCAGGTCGAGCAGCACCAAGTCGTAGTCGGCGTCCTCGCGCATCGCGGCGCGGGCCGCTGCGGCGCTGTCCACGCCGACCACCGTGGTGTCGTTGCCGATGGTCTGAATCACCGCCTGCAGCGCCGAAAGGACCAAGGGGTGGTCGTCAACCAGCAGCACCTTCATGTCGTCTCCACATGCCTTGTTGCGTTTCATTGTGGGCCACGGCCGGTGGCCCGGCAGTTCCCCAATTGGGGGGAAATCTGCGCGGCGGCCGACGGTCAGACGTAGCGGCGCGACACCGTCTCGGCCACACAGGCTGGCTTGACGGAACCATCGAGCTCGATGGTGGCCTGCACCGTCATCTGCGCGCCGCCTTCAAGCGCTTCGTAGGCCAGCAACTTGAAGTGCCCGCGCACCCGGCTGCCCACGCGCACCGGCGCAGCGAAACGCACGCGGTTCAGGCCGTAGTTGACGCCCATGCGGACGTCGTCCACCGCGAAAGCGGTCTCGCTCAGAACCGGCACCAGGCTCAGGGTGAGAAACCCGTGGGCTACCGTGGCGCCGAAAGGCCCGCCGGCCGCGCGCGCCGGGTCGGTATGTATCCACTGCAGGTCGCCGGTGGCCTGCGCGAACCGGTCGATGCGGCCTTGATCGATGAGCAGCCATTCGCTGCTGCCCAGTTCGTGCCCGATCAGGTCTCGCATCTCGGCCAATGTCGGGTAGTGCTTCATGCGGGTTCCATCCGTGCAGCAGGCGCGGCGCGGCGCGCCAGGTCGAGTAAGGTTATAGCGCCTGCCGGCCTGCCTACAGTCTCGTCGGCACCCCCACATCAACCCCGGACCACCCGCAAACGATGGCTGAAGTCCTTGTCATCGCAGCCCACCCGCAACTCGAAAACTCGCGGGTCTCACGGGCTTTGCTGAAAGCGCTGGGGGCGCTGCAAGCTGAGAAAGGGTTCGACCCGGCGCGGGTGGCGGTGCGCTCGCTGTACGCGCTGTACCCCGACTACTTCATCGACGTGCCAGCCGAGCAAGCGGCGCTACAGACCGCGAAACTGGTGGTCTGGCTGCACCCGGTGCATTGGTATTCGATGCCGCCGCTGATGAAATTGTGGCTGGACGAAACCCTGGCTTTCGGCTGGGCCTACGGGCCGGGTGGCGAGGCGCTGCGCGGCAAGGATCTGTGGCTGGTGGCGTCCACCGGCGGGCCCGAGGCGTCCTACCGTCCCGACGGCTACAACCGCTACTTCTTCGACGCCTTCCTCTACCCCTACGAGCAGACCGCCGCGCTGGTCGGCGTGCGCTGGCTGCCGCCGCTGGTGCTGCACGGCGCCCACCGCATCAGCGATGCCGAGCTGGCTGCGCACGCCGCGCTTTTCGTGCAGCGGCTGCAGCGGTGGCCGGACTGGCCCGAGATCGCCGAGATGGAGCCTGCCCCCGCATGCGCCGTCCCCGCCGATGCCCGACCGGAGAACAGTTGAGATGGAACACGGCACCGCCTGGCTGCAGTCCAGCCTCGTCTACCTGGGCGCCGCCGTTCTGGCGGTGCCGCTGGCGCGGCTGCTGGGCCTGGGTTCGATCATCGGCTACCTGGCCGCCGGCATCGCCATCGGGCCCTGGGGCCTGAAGCTGGTGACCGACCCGGCGGCGATGCTGGAATTCGCCGAATTCGGCGTCGTGCTGATGCTGTTCCTGGTCGGCCTGGAACTGGAACCGCGCCGGCTGTGGGCGCTGCGCCGGCCGATCTTCGGCTGGGGCAGTGTGCAGTTGCTGGGCTCGGCCGCGCTGCTTGCGGGTGCCGCCGTGTTGGCCGGCCTGGACTGGCGGCTGGCGCTGGTCGCCGGCCTGGGCCTGGGCATGAGCAGCACGGCCATCGGCTTGTCGGTGATGAACGAGCGCAACCTGATGGCCACCACCGCCGGCCAGAGCTTGCTCAGCGTGTCGCTGCTGCAGGACATCGCCGCCATTCCCATCCTGGCCATCGTCCCGTTGCTGGTCATGGCCCAAGCCGGTGGCGCAGGTGCAGCCATCGCCACCGGCGGCGGCGGCTGGATGGGCGCCGCCAAGGCCTTCGCGGTGATCGCCGCTATCGTCTTCGGCGGCCGCTTGCTGCTGCGCCCGGCGCTGCGCTGGATCGCCCGCAGCGACACGCCCGAGATCTTCACCGCCAGCGCGCTGCTGCTGGTGGTAGCCACCGCCGCGCTGATGCAGAGCGTGGGCCTGTCGATGGCGCTGGGCGCCTTCCTGGCCGGCGTGCTGCTGGCCGAAAGCGAATACCGCCGTGAATTGGAAACCGACATCGAGCCCTTCAAGGGGCTGCTGCTGGGGCTGTTCTTCATCGCCGTGGGCATGAGCATCGACTTCGGCGCCGTGCTGGCCCACCCCGGCGTGGTGGCGGCAGCGGTCGCGGGCTTTTTGTTGTTGAAGACTCTCGTGCTGTGGCTGATGGCGCGCGCCATGCCCATTCCGCTGACCGAGAGGCCGGTCTTCGTGATCTTGCTGGCCCAGGGCGGCGAATTCGGTTTCGTCGTTTTCCAGGCGGCGCAGGGTGCCGGCGTGCTGAAGGCCGAAACCGCTTCACTGTTGGTGGCGGTGGTGGCGCTGTCGATGCTGCTGACGCCGCTGCTGCTGGTGCTGGCAGACCGCTGGTGGGCGACACACCTGGCGCGCCAGGGCAAGCCGGCCGGCCCGGCAGAAATCAATCAAGCGCAGCAAGCGCCGATCATCATCTGCGGCTTCGGTCGTTATGGGCAGATCGTCGGCCGGCTGATCAACGCCAACGGCCTGACCGCCACGGTGCTGGACCACAGCGCCGAGGCCGTGGAATCACTGCGCAAATTCGGCTGGCCGACTTTTTACGGCGACGCCACGCGGCTCGACCTGCTGCGCACTGCCGGCGCCGACAAGGCCCGGGTCATCGTCGTGGCCATCGACGATGTCGAACAGAGCCTGGAGGTGGTGGACCTGGCGCGCCAGCATTTCCCGCAGGCCACTTTGGTGGCCCGGGCGCGCAACGCCACCCATTGGTACGGCCTGCACAGCCGCGGCGTGCAGCACATCGAGCGCGAGACGCTCGATGCTGCTTTGATGAGCGGCCGCACCGTGCTGGAACTGATGGGCCTACAACCCCACGCCGCGCGCAACCAGGCGCTGCGTTTTCGCCGCCACAGCATCGAATTGCTGCAGCAGATGGCGCCATACCAGGGCGACGAGAAGAAGCTGATCTCCATCGCCAGGCAGGGCCGTCAGGAACTGGAAGAGCTGTGGTCGCGCGAACGTGCAGAGCGCACCGCCGGCCCGGCGCACAGCGGCTGGCACGCGCCTGACGCAACCCCACCCCAAGATGGACCCTGACGCGCGCCGCCCCGCTGGCGCCGCCTGCAGCGTGCTTTGTGCACGCCACGCAGCCCCCAGGCACGGGGCCATGCGTAGATTCCACAGCGCCGTCTGCTTTACGCCCGTTTACATTTAGGCATTCATCTTCACGCACCGAACGCGCGCCGCGCTGCGCTGCCGCCGGTGGACCCAAAGTGTCCACTTCCCTGCAAACCGCGGTCGTCGCGCCGGTCTCGACAAGGTCCATCTCGATCTCGGCCCAGCTGGCCCTGCTGGTGCTGGTGCACCTGCTGCTCTGGACCTGGGTCGGCGTCACCTCGCGGTCGAATTTCGACGCGCCGGGCGACATGGTCGAGGCTTACACCTGGGCCCAGGGCTGGCAGTGGGGCTACTACAAGCACCCGCCGCTGTCGGCCTGGGTGGCGGGTTTGTGGTTTTCGGTGGTGCCCGAATCGCACTTCGGCTACTCGCTGTTGTCGGCCTTCAACAGCGCCATCGGCCTCGTCGGTCTGGCCGTGCTGGCGCGCGAATTTCTGCCCAAGCCGTGGGTGCTGCTGGCGGTGGCCGTGGCCTCGCTGGCACCGGGCATCACCACCCTGGCGATGCGCTTCAACGCCAATGCCGTGCTGATTTCAACCTGGCCGTGGGCGGCCGCGCTGTTCGTGCGACTGATGCAGCGCGGCCAGGCGCGTGATGCGGTTCTTTGCGGCCTGGCTTGCGCGCTGGCGTTGCTGGGCAAGTACTACTCGGGGGTGCTGCTGCTGACTTTCCTGGCAACGGCCCTGTGGCTGCCGGCGTGGCGTGCGCGCTTGCTGACAGCGCCGTTTGCACTGGCCCTGGCCACCTTCGCCGTCGCGGTGGCGCCGCATGCCAACTGGCTGCTGTCGCAGGTGCACGGGCCGCTGCAGTACGCGCAGCAGGCCGCCGGGCAGGAAAGCCACGGTGCCTCGGTGATGCGGGCCTTCACCTTCGCGCTGGCCCAGGGCGTGTTTCCTTTGCTGGCCTTTCTGGCGCTGCGCCTGGCACTGACCGGGCCAGCCCGCCATCACGGTTTCTTCCAGGCCGTCACGGCGCCACTGCGGCCGCGCAACGAACCGGTCTGGTGGCTGGCAGTCATGCCGATCCTGATCACGATGCTGGCCACCGTCATCACCGGCGCGCGCACCGCGTCGGTCTGGGGCCTGGCGATTGCCTTCGGGCTGGCGCTGCTGGCGGTCTGCCGCGCACGCGACGCGCACGCCGTGCTCAGCCTGCCGCGCCTGTGGCGCACGCTGGGCGTCATCTGGCTGGCCGTGGCGGTGCTGTCACCGGTGTGGTGGCAGGCCCGCGCTGCCTGGGGCACACCGGCGGTGGCCGAGCCCCGTGAAGAAATGGCGCACCGTCTGAATCAGATCTGGCGCCGCGAAACCGGCCACGCACTGCCGTGGGTGTCGGGCACCCGTGCCCTGGCCGCATCGGTGGCCTTCTACGCCGCCGACCACCCGCGCTACTGGAGCCTGTGGAATTCGGCCGTCGAAACGCCGTGGGTGGATGACGGCCGCGTGCTGGCCGAAGGCGGCCTGATCGTGTGCGACAGCACCGACACGCCCTGCGCGGTGCGCGCCGAGGCCTGGAGCGCCAACCGCCGCAACCTCAGCGTCTCCAAGAGCGAACGCGGCTTCCATTTCCCGGCCCAGCGCTACGTGTTCTACTTGGTGTCGCCACAGGCACCCGCCGGCCTCCACTGAACCCTTCCGTTTTGCCCTCACCGCACTTCGCCGTCACGCCGTCCACCCGCGGCCACACGCCCTCGATCAGCTGCGTGGTGCCGGCCTACAACGAAGCCGGCCACCTGCCCACGCTGTTGGCTGAACTGAGCGCCGCGCTGGCAGCCTTGAGCCCGCGCTGGGAAATCATCGTCGTCAACGACGGCAGCCGCGACGGCACCGACGCCGTCATCCGTCCCTGGCTGCAACAGCCCGGCGTGCGTTACCTGGCACTGTCGCGCAACTTCGGCAAGGAAGCGGCGCTGACGGCCGGGCTGGAACACACCGCGGGCGACGTGGTGGTGATGATCGACGCCGACGGCCAGCACCCGCTGGCCCTGCTGCCGCAGATGCTGGACGGTTGGCGCCATGGCGCCGACGCGGTGTGCGCGGTGCGCGACAACCGCACCGACGAATCGTGGGCCAAACGCCTGGGCACCCGCTTGTTCTACCGCATCGTCAACGCCGGCTCGCCGGTTTCGATACCTGCAGACGCAGGCGACTTCCGGCTGATGGACCGCCGGGTGGTGAACGCACTGCTGGCGCTGCCCGAGCGCAACCGCTTCCTCAAGGGCCTGTACGCCTGGGTCGGTTTCCGTACCGAATTCATCCGCTACGAACCGGCGCCGCGCGCAGCCGGCACCAGCAGCTTTTCCTTCACCCGCCTGATGGGCCTGGCGCTGACTGGCGTGACTGCGTTTTCGACGATGCCGCTACAGCTGTGGAGCGGCCTGGGCGGCCTGATCGCGGTGGGCGCCATCGGCTACGGCGGCTGGATCGCCATCGACCACCTGGTCAACGGCAACCCGGTACCAGGCTGGCCGACGGTGGTCGTCAGCCTGATGTTCTTCAGCGGCGTGCAGCTGCTGTCCATCGGCATCCTGGGCGAATACGTGGGCCGCATCTTCACCGAGGTGAAACGCCGCCCGGTGTACCTGCTGCGCGAAAGCGCCGGGCGCGGCCTGATCGGCGAGGCCAGCGCCTGCGCAAACCCGCCGCATGACGCGTGACGCATGAAGAAAGCGCTGGCGCTGTGCGCCGATGACTACGGCGTGTCGCCGGCCATCGACCGGGGCATCATCAAGCTGGCGCAAGCCTGGCGGCTGACCGACGTGTCCTGCCTGGTCAACGGCCCACGCTGGCCGCTGGCCGCACGCGAACTGGCGGCACTGGCGGTGGTGCGGCAGGGCCGGGTGCGAATGGGGCTGCACGTCAACCTGACCGAGGGCCGGCCGCTGTCGCCCGAACTGGCCCGCCTGTGGCCGCAGTTTCCGCCGCTGCAAACGCTGATCGTCAACGCCCACCTGCGCCGCCTGCCCGAGGCTGCGCTGCGCGCCGAACTGCAGGCCCAGCTGCGGGCCTTCGAGCAGGGCCGCGGCAAGGCGCCCAACCATGTCGACGGTCACCAGCACGTGCACCACCTGCCACAGGTGCGCGAAGCCCTGATGGCGCTGCTGGCACCGCGCGCCGACATCCGCGTGCGACACACGGGCCGGGTGCGGGGCCCGGGCTACGCCGTCAAGCGCCTGCTGATCGAAGGCACCGGTGGGCGCACGCTGGGGCGGCAACTGATCGCGCTGCGCCGCCAAGTCAATACACAGCTGTACGGCGTCTACGACTTTGTGCAGACCGACTACCGCGGCCTGATGCAAAGCTGGCTGGGCGACTTGCCCGACGAAGGCAGCCTGATCTTTTGCCACCCCGGCGATGTGGTGGCGCCCGAAGAAGCCGCGCAGACGCCATCCGATGCCATCGCCACGGCGCGCGTGCGCGAGCTGGCCTACCTGGCGTCTGACGACTTCAAGACCGACCTCGACGCCGCCCACGTGCGTTTGGTCTGACGCGCTTCAACCGAAGGTCCAGACCCGGTTCACGGCGAAGGTCAGCGCCAGCCCCGCAGCGGTGGCCACGGCCTGCGCCAGCAGGTAGTGCAAGCCCAGCGCCACGCCCGCCCCGACGATGGCCATGCCCACCCCGCCGCCCAGCACCGCGGTGGCCATGAAGCGCAACCAGGCGGGCCACCACGGGCCGGCATGGCCGAAGGTGAAGCTGCGGTTGCCGACAAAGGCCACCTGCGCGCCGAGCAGCGCGCCGCAGCCCGAGCCCAGCCACGGCGCCACCGCTACCCACTCAACCAACGCCACCAGCAGCACCCAGTGCGCCACGGTGGCCAAGCCGCCAACGCCGGCATAACGCAGCAGCAGCAAGGCGGTGCCGCGGCTCACGGCGCGCGCGCGGGCGATGCAGCGGGGCGCGCAGCGCCGCCCGCACAGGTGCGGCCCGGCACCGTCAGCAGTTCGACACCCCGCACAGCCTGCACCAGCGTCAGCCCTTCGATGGCCGCCGCCACGCGCGCTCGATGCACGCCGGCCGTGACGATCCAAAGCCGGCCGCTGAAACAAGGCAGTTCAGCCAATCGCTGCCAGTTCCACAGCACGCTGGCACCGCGGTCGGGGCTGAAGCGCGTGGCGTCGAAGAGCTCCTTGCGCCAGTTGTCCTGCGCGGTCACGTCGGGCGCGTCCCAGGCCGCCACCACGATGGCCGACGTCGTCAGCCGGGCGTAGAACGGCAGGTCGTAGAAGACCTCGTCGATGAAGGCCACGCGGTCGCCGGGCTGCACCTGCGCGCCCAGCGTGCGCCCCAGTTCGCGGTGCGAGCCGGGCGCCTTCCAGGCCAGGACAGCCACAACGGCCACACAGGCCACGGCCGCCCCCGCAGCGACCCTCGGCCAGGGCGTGCGGCGGGCGGTCAGCACCAGCGCCAGCAGCACCGCCACGGGCGCCAGCGCCGGCAGCACATAGCCCACCAGCTTGGACGACGGCAACGAGAAGAATCCGACGATGGCCAGCGTCCACCACGCGTACAGGCCCAGGCGCGCGGCGGTGGCCTGCGGCACTGCGGCCCGCAGCGCAGCGGGCCGCAAGCCGGCCAGCCACAAGCTCCACGGCAGCATCAGCAGCGGCAGCACCGCGAAGTAGAACCACACCGGCATGCGGTTGTTGAAGGTGGTGCCGGTGAACCGGCGGAAATGCTGCTCGACGATGAAGTAGTCGAAGAAGCCCGTAAAGCGCTGCTGCATGGCCAGCATCCACGGCAGCACCACGGCCGCGAAGACCAGCAGGCCCAGCGGGTGCAGCAGCGCCAGCATCTGCCGCCAACGGCCTTGCGCCAGCAACCACGGCCCGATGATCAAAGCCGGCAGCACGACGCCGATCAGGCCCTTGGCCAGCACGCCCAAAGCGCAGAAGGCCCAGCCCACCAACAGCCAGCGGCGTGCCGTGCGGTTGGGGTTTTCAACCGCACGCACGATGCTGAAGCAGGCAGCGGTGATGCAGGCCGCAACGCCGATGTCGTGGTTGACGTACTGCCCGCCCACGAAGAAGAAAGGGCTGGTCGCCAGCACAGCCAACGCGCTGCGCGCCACCGCCGCGCCGTGCCAGCGCCGGGCGTGCAGGAACAGCGCCATGCCCAGCACCCAGGCCAGCAGCGCCGGGCCGCAGCGCACGGCGAATTCGTTGATGCCGAAGAGCCGCAGTGCGCCGCCGTCCAGCCAATACAGCAGCGGCGGCTTGTGGAAGAAAGGCAGTCCGTTCAGCGTGGGCACCACGCCGTCGCCGCGCAGCATGTCGTAGGCCACGCTGGCGTAGCGGCCTTCGTCGGGCAGCAGCAGCGGGCGCCAGGCGATGGTCAGCACGAGCCACAAAGCCAGAGCCAGCGCCTCACGCCACGGCAGCGCGGGCGGTGTCGGCAACACCGCCGCATCGGGCACCTGCGGCGAAGCTTGCACCGAAGGAAGAGAAGGTTGCATGGGCAGTCGAAAGGAAAGCAGTGAACGCAGCAGCGGTGCAGGTGACAATTCTCGGATGTTCCAGCCCTCGCAAACCGACGTCCGCCGATTCTTCTGCAGCGCCTATGCCAAGCAGCGCAGCGGGCTGGTGCTGGACGCGATGGAAAGCATCGCCGCCAACTGGATCACCCAGCACCCGGAATACGGCAGCGACCTGGCCGACGAGAGCGCCGCGCAGGCCGCCGTCTACACGGTGGAAGACGGCCGCACGAATCCCTTCCTGCATTTGTCCATGCACCTGTCCATCCACGAACAGGTCGCCATCGACCAGCCGACCGGCATCCGCCAGGCCGTCGAACTGCTGGCCGCCCGGCGCAATTCGCTGCACATGGCGCACCACGAGGTGATGGAATGCCTGGGCGAGATGATCTGGACTTCACAGCGCAGCGGTCTGCCACCCGATGGGCAGGCCTACATCGAGGCGGTGCGCCGTCGCGCCACGCGCTGATTTTGTTTTTTTATGCGCGACGTCAGCGCTTGTTCACCCAGGCCACCTCCAGCCAGTTGTCGGCGCGCTGCACCACGTCGATGTTGCTGCGCATGGCCCACGGAATCACCTGGCGGTGCAGCGGAATCAGATGGGTCTGCGACTGGTACTCACGCAGCGCGGCCTTGACCAGATCCTCGCGCTTCTTCGGGTCGGCTTCCTGGCTGGACGCCACGGCCAGCAGTTCGAACTTCTCGTTCTTCGCGCGGCCCCAGTTGTAGAGGCCGACGCCGTTTTCGGCGGGTGCGCGCAGCACCGGCGTGAAGGTGGTTTCGGCATCGGTGACGGCGCCGCCCCAGCCCAGCAGGTACAGGCTGGTGTCGAACTTTTCCATCTTCGGAAACCACAGCGCGCGGGGCTGCGCGTTGACCTTCAGCTTGACCTTCAACTGCGACCACATCGCCGCCAGCGCGACGCAGATTTCTTCGTCGTTGACGTAGCGGTTGTTGGGGCAGTCCATCGTCACTTCGAAGCCGTCGGCATAGCCGGCCTCGGCCATCAGCGCCCGGGCCCGGGCCAGGTCGAAAGGCAGCCGCACCTCGAACGCCGGATCGCTGTAGCTGCCCAAGGGGCTGGCCATGATGTTGCCGGTGGGCGCGCTCAAGCCATTCATCAGCTTGGTTTTGATGGTCTCGATGTCGATGGCCTGGTACAGCGCGCGGCGCACCCGCACGTCCTTGAACGGGTTGCGGTCCTTCAGGCTGCCGTACAGCAGCGCGTCGCGCTGCTGGTCCATGCCGATGAAGAGGACGCGGTTCTCCGGGCCTTCCTGCACCTTCACGCCGGCCGTGTTGCGCAGCCGGGGCACGTCGCGCGGCGCGGGGTCGAGCACGAAGTCGATCTCGCCCGACACCAGCGCGGCCAGACGCGTGGCGTCGTTGCCGATGGGCGTGTAGTCGACGGCCTGCACATTGCCGCGCCACACACCCCACCACGCCGGGTTGCGCTTGAAACTGGTCTTGATGCCCGGCTGCCGGTTGGTCATCAAGAACGGGCCCGTGCCATTCGCGTTGAAAGCGGCATGGCTTTCTTCCTTGTTCTTCAGGTCCAGCGGCCGCGTCACCTTGTGCCGTTCACACCAGGCGCGGCTCATGATGAAAATGGTGTCCAGGTGCTGCAGAAAGACCGGGTTGAAACGCACCAGGCGAAATTCGACGGTCATGGTGTCGATGGCCACCGGCGTGCCCAGCGCCACCGCGTAGACATTGAAATTCGATGTCGGCCACTGCGCGCGCAAGACCGAGAAAACCACGTCGTCGGCGCTGAGCATGCTGCCGTCGTGGAACTTCACACCCGGGCGCAGTTTGAAGCGCCAGACCAGTGGCGCGGTCTGCTGCCAGCTCGCGGCCAGACTGGGGGCGATGCCCAGCAGTCGATCACGCTGCACCAGCCGTTCGTAGACCTGCCCGTTGAGGTTGTTGGTGACGCCTTCGTTCTGCGCATGCGGGTCCATCGTCAGGCTGTCGCCCTGGCTGGCCCAGCGCAGGGTCTGGCCGCTGACCAGTGATGGCAGCAGCAACGACATCAGCGTCAGGCATGTCGCGACGGTGGCCCAGATCGAACGCATGGGTCTACCCCGTCAGACCCGCTCGATCACCATCGCGATGCCCTGCCCCACGCCGACGCACATCGTGCACAGCGCGTAGCGGCCGTTGATGCGGTGCAGCTGGTTGACGGCGGTGGTCGCCAGCCGCGCCCCGCTGGCGCCCAGCGGGTGGCCCAGCGCGATGGCGCCGCCGTTGGGGTTGACGCGGGCGTCATCGTCGGCCAGGCCCAGATCGCGCAGCACCGCCAGGCCTTGCGCGGCGAAGGCTTCGTTCAGCTCGATCACGTCCAGCTGCGCCAGCGTGATGCCGGTCATTTCCAGCACCCGGCGCGTGGCCGGTGCAGGGCCGATGCCCATGATGCGCGGCGCCACACCGGCCGTGGCCATGCCCACGATGCGGGCGCGCGGCGTCAGACCGTGGCGGGCAGCTGCGGCTTCGCTGGCGACCAGCAGCGCGCAGGCACCGTCGTTGACGCCGCTGGCGTTACCGGCCGTCACGCTGCCGCCAGGGCGCACCACGCCCTTCAGCTTGGCCAGGGCTTCCAGCGACGTCGCGCGCGGGTGCTCGTCGCGGCTGACGACGAGGGCGTCGCCCTGCTTCTGCGCCAACGTCACCGGCACGATCTCGCTGTCGAAGTAGCCGCTCTGTTGCGCCGCCAGCGCCTTGGTCTGGCTGGCCAGCGCCATGCGGTCTTGCGCCTCGCGTTCGATGCCGAAATCATTCGCCACGTTCTCGGCGGTCTCGGGCATCGAATCGACGCCATGCATTTCCTTCATCAGTCTGTTGACGAAGCGCCAGCCGATGGTGGTGTCGTAGACCGCGCTGCTGCGCGAAAAGGCGCTCTCGGCCTTGGGCATCACGAAAGGTGCGCGGCTCATGCTTTCCACGCCGCCGGCAATCATCAATTCGGCCTCGCCCGACTTGATGGCCCGAGCCGCCGTGCCCAGCGCGTCCAGCCCCGAACCGCACAGGCGGTTGACGGTGGCACCGGGCACGCCCACCGGCAGACCGGCCAGCAGCGCGGCCATGCGGGCGACGTTGCGGTTGTCCTCGCCGGCCTGATTGGCACAACCGTAGATGACGTCGCCGATGGCTTCCCAATCGACGCCGGGGTTGCGCGCGATCAGCGCCTTGATCGGCAGTGCGCCCAGGTCGTCGGTGCGGACGGAGGACAAGGCGCCGCCGTAGCGGCCGAAGGGCGTGCGGATGGCGTCGCAGATGTAGGCGTGTGGGCTCATGTCGGGTGCAGCGGCAAGCTGTCTGGTGGATGTTGATCAGGCTGTGGAAGGCAGCAAGGGCAGCAAGGCCACGGCCGTGGCGGCTTGCAGTTCGGCGAAGGTCAGACCTTCGGCCATCTCGATGGGCTGCACACCGGCAGCGGTGATGTCCAGCACCGCCAGGTCGGTGTAGATGCGACTGACGCAGGCCACGCCGGTCAGCGGGTAGCTGCAGGCGGCGACGATCTTCGGCTCGCCGCGCTTGGTGCAGTGCTCCATCATCACGAAGGTTTTCTTCGCGCCGATGGCCAGGTCCATCGCGCCGCCAACGGCCGGTATCGCGTCGGGCGCGCCGGTGTGCCAGTTGGCCAGGTCGCCCGCGCCCGACACTTGAAACGCGCCCAGCACGCAGATGTCGAGATGGCCGCCACGCATCATCGCGAAGCTGTCAGTGTGGTGGAAGTAGCTGCCACCGGGCAGCAGCGTCACCGGCTGCTTGCCGGCGTTGACGAGGTCGTAATCCTCTTCGCCCGGCGCCGGTGCCGGGCCGACGCCGAGCACGCCGTTTTCGCTGTGGATCATCACCTCGCGCCAGTCGCGGTCGTCGGCTGTGACGGGCTGCGGCAGGTGGTTGGCCACCAGCGTGGGCAAGCCGATGCCCAGGTTGACGACCGCACCTTGTGGGATGTCGCGCGCCACGCGTTGCGCCATCTCGTCACGGGTCCAGCGCTTCATGCGGGGGCTCCGGCGGTTGCGCCTGCGGTTGCGCCTGTATCAGCCTTGAAGCCGCCGCCCAGCGTCACAGCCCTTTCGATCTTCAACACGCGCTGCACGAAAAGGCCCGGCGTGACGATGGCCTCAGGGTCCAGTTCACCCAGCGCCACCACCTCGTGCACGCTGGCGATGGTCAGCTTCGCGGCCATCGCCATCGAGGGCCCGAAATTGCGCGCCGTCATGCGGTAAGTCAGGTTGCCCCAACGGTCGCCGCGCTCGGCCTTGATCAGCGCCACGTCAGCGTGCAGAGGTTTTTCGAAGACGTGCATGCGGCCGTCGATGTCGCGCACTTCCTTGCCCTTGGCCAGGTCGGTGCCGTAGCTGGTGGGCGTGAAGAAGCCGCCGATGCCGGCGCCGGCGGCGCGAATGCGCTCTGACAGGGTGCCCTGCGGCACCAGTTCCAACTCGACCTGGCCGGCGCGGTACAAGCGGTCGAAATGGTGGCTGTCGGCCTGGCGCGGAAAACTGCAGATGACCTTGCGCACGCGGCCCAACGCCAACAGCTTGGCCAGCCCGTGTTCGCCGTTGCCGGCGTTGTTGTTGATCACGGTCAGCTCGCGCGCGCCCTGTTCGATCAGCGCCTCGACCAGCTCATTCGGCAGGCCGGCCGTGCCGAAGCCGCCGATCATCACGGTGGCGCCGTCGGGCACGCCGGCCAGTGCGGCGGCGAAGTGGGGAACGATCTTGTCGATCATCGGGGATGGGTCTCCTGCGCCGCTCTGCCGAGCGCTTTGCTAGGCACCTTGCGTGGTGCCAGAGGCGAATCGTAAGCCGCCATCACGGCGCTGGCGCTCAGCTGGGCGACACTCCCCACCCTGCTCGCTTCCTGTGCCCTGCCGTGGACTATCCCGACTACGACCCCGCCTCTGCCGTGACCCCGCTGACCGCTGCCGAACTCGGCAACCTGGACATACTGCTGCAGACCCTGCCCGCCGACGGCGTGATGAGCCTGGACGGCCTGGACGGTTACCTCACCGCGCTGCTCGTCGGCCCCGGCAACCTGCTGAAGCAGCTGCCCTCCGCCGAGTGGCTGCCGCTGATCTGGGGCGGCGACGGCCCGGGCGGCAACGACGAAGTTGCACCGTTCGCCAGCAAGCGCCAGCGCAAGGCCACAGTGGTGCTGGTGCTGCGCCACCTGCGCCACATCAGCCAGCAGATTTCACAGGCCCCGCAAGACTGGGAGCCGATCTTCAGCGTGGCCGAGGAAGACGCCAACGGACCGGCAGATGCATGGGCCGATGCGCGCGACTGGTGCACCGGCTTCCTGCAGGCCGTGGACCTGCTGCCGTCAGCCTGGGAAGCCGCCTGGCACGACGCTGCGCTGGGCCCGGCGCTGGCACCCTTGCTGGTGCTTGGCGGCGGCCTGGCTGAGGAGCCCGCGGCACCACCCGCCGGCGAGCATGAGGGTGAGCTGGACGACGCCGAAACTTGCGACGGCCTGAGCCGCGCGGTGCCCGACGCGGTGTTGCAATTGCTGGCTTGGCGCAGCGTGCAGGGCAGCTGATTGCAGCCCGCGCGGGCTGCCGGGCGGGGTAGGGCCCGCTGCGCGCAGACCGCCCGGTGCTTCGCTGTTCAGCCGCCGTTGGCGGCGGTCGCGATCGGTGCGCCGGGCTGCGCACACCATTCGCTCCACGAGCCCGGGTACAACGCCGCACCGGGCATGCCGGCCACCTCCATCGCCAGCAGGTTGTGGCAGGCCGTCACGCCCGACCCGCACTGGTTGATCAGCGCCGAAGGCGCACGGCCGCCCACCAGCGCGGTGAATTCGGCGCGCAGTTCAGCGGCCGGCTTGAAGCAACCGTCGGGCGCCAGGTTGTTGCGGAACAGGCGATTGACAGCACCCGGGATGTGACCGCCCACCGGGTCCAGCGTCTCGTTGTCGCCGCCAAAACGGTCGGGCGCGCGGGCGTCGATGACCAAGCGTGCGCCGCTGTCGATGTTGTCCAGCACGTCTTGAAAACCGACGGCACTGACCAGGCTGTCGCGCAGCCGGAAGTTGCCCGGTGCGCGGGCAACAGGCGGGGTGATTTCGATGGCACCGTTGGCGGACTTCCAGGCTGCTGTGCCGCCATCCAGCACGCTGACTGCGGCGTGGCCGGCCCAGCGCAACAGCCACCACAGCCGCGCGGCGTACATGCCGCCCGCGTTGTCACAGGCCACGACCTGCGTGCTCTCGTTCACGCCGAGCGCCACCATCGCCTGCGCGAACACGACACGGTCAGGCAAGGGGTGGCGGCCGTTGCGGCCCGTCTTGACGCCACTGAGGGTGTCGTCCAGCGAGACGTAGACCGCACGCGGGATGTGCCCCGCATCGAAGGCGCGCCGGCCGGCACCGGGGTCGGCCAGGTCGAAGCTGCAGTCGACCACCAGGCAGTCGGCGCCGGGTGACGACAGGACCTGCTGCAGGCCGGCGGCAGTGGTCAGGATGCTGGAGGTCATCGTTGTTTCCTTCGGGTGGACACGACAGGGCTGGCCGTCAGCAGCGCCGTCAACCGCCGGGCGCCAGGTGCAGCCAGATTTCGTTGCGCCGCATGAACCAGGGTGTGAACGGCGCGTTGTAGCGCGAGACCACCGCGGCCCCGTTCCACGCCAGGCCAGCGGCGCGCAGGCCCGCCTGCAACTTCGCCAGATGTTCGCTGTCGTTGGATTCCGACCAGAAACCCGAGTAGCGAATCACGGCCACCTGCCTGGGCGGTATCTCACGCAGCTGGACGCGCTTGTCCAGCGGCTCGGGCGCGTTGGCCACCGTCACCCCCTTGGGCAGCACGAATTGCACCAGGAAGCCGCCCGGGGCGGCGGTCTGCGTGACGGGCGCGGTCATTTCCATCTTCACGGGCACGGCAGCCTGTGTGACCGGTGCCGTCATCGCGAACTTCCGTTCGCCCTGGTTCTTGCCGAAGATGTAGCCGGCCAGTATCGGGAAGGCCTGGTTACCCGCGTCGCCCGCCGGACCGGCGACCACGACTTCGGCGACGGTGTAGGCGGCATATTGCCGCACCTCGAAGTCCGCCAGTGCACGGACGACTTGGTACTCGGGCTCTTCGGTGGCGTGGCTGGGCATGGGTGCGGTGATCGTCGCGAGCATCGTCAACAGAACCGCAACCCGCTTGAGGCAGGTGCGGAAGAACGGTGGCAGCAGGTGTTGTGGCATGACCGCATGTTGCCATCGGCTGCATGCCCCTTGCATCCGGCGGCCGGCTGCCACTCTGTCGACGGCCGAAACGTGATCGGCCCTGTGATGCCGGGTGGCGGAAAGTCGTTGCGGTCATAAAAAGGGCCGGGCGAACCCGGCCTTGTGAAAATGAAAAAGGCCGGGTGAACCCGGCCTTGTGAAAATGAAAAAGGCCGGGCGAACCCGGCCTCGTGCTTGAGCGAGGCCGCTTCAGGCGGCAGCCACAGCCTTCTGCCGACGCCGCGCGCCAAGGGCGGCCATGCCAGCGATGGCGACCAGGGCCAACGAGCCCGGCTCGGGCACGTTCTGCGGTAGCGGCGTCCGTCCGCAGGTCGCGTTGTTCGTGCTGGTGCAATCGGCACCCGCGACCGAGTAGATCTTGAAGTAGTCGTTGCCCTGATCGACACTACTGCCCGTGCCGTAGCTTGTGTTGTAGGCGCTGATCAGCCACCAGCTGGAACCGACATTGCCGGTGTTCACGGAGTTGTCACCGACATTGGCCAGGTTGTAGTTGCTCACCAGTTCCCAGCCTGCAGTCTGCATTTCGCTCAGGGTCGCGCCCATGCCACTGAGGCTGGCCGTCGAGCCTTTGACGCCGGTCCAACGAAACAGAGAAACATCGGCATCACCGCTGGTTCCACCGGTGCCTCGGTAACCAATGTTGATCCCGTTCAGGACAACGCTGCTGGCAAAGTTCAGCAGGATGGACTCCGTGTTGCCAAGCCCGGTGACGAAGTCAGAGGTGTTGGTCCTGGGACCGTTGTCGATGGCGTGGTTGGGCTGATTGGCAGTTGGACTGTCCGAGGCCATGCCCAGGCCACCGCCGTAGCCTTGCAGGGTCGCAAAGGTGTCCGTCGTCCACGTCGCACCGGCGGCAAATCCGTTGATGCCGTAGGTCGAGCTCAACGAAATGCCGGCACTACCGCTACATGCAGTGCCGCAATTTCCACCGTTGGCGGCATAGGCGCCGGACACGCTGGTCAAGGCGACGGTACTGCCTACACCGCCCGCCACGACACCGGTCGAGCCATAAGCGCCGCTCGTTGGAAATGTCCAGGTCGCGTGCGCCGCCGTCATAGCGCTGAGGCTGACCACCAGGGCTGTTGCGACAGAAACGGTTCGGTTGGTTCTCATGATTGTTCTTTGGTGTGCTGCCGCACAGACAGAGTGGTTGTTGGCCATCTTGTGAGCAATAAAAGAGCCAGCCTGCGAATCACCTTGCCAATCAATGAGTTACATCGTTCTAGGGGTAGAACTTGTGAGCACGTGTAAATTTTTTCGACATTTGTTAGCGGGTCCGAGGGTCAGCGGCCCAGCCCGCTTTCATTGCAGCGCCTTGAGCTGGGCTTCAGCGTCGTCGCGGCCTTCGAAACCGCCGGGCATGCCCAGGGCCGCGCGCAATTCTTCTCGGGCCTCGCCCTTGCGGCCGGTCTTCACCAGCGCCACCGCCAGGTGGTAGCGGATCTCCGGGTCGTTGGGGCTGCGCAGCCGGGCGTCACGCAGCAGTTGTAGCCCCCGGTCGGTGTTGCCGACGTTGAAGGCGATCCACCCGGTGGTGTCGATGGCCGCCACGTTGTCGGGCTCCAGCGCCAGGGCTTGCTCGGCGGTCGGCAGCGCCTGCGGGTCTTTCAGGCGGAACAGCACGTTGGCCAGGTTGTTGGCGACAGCGGCGTCTTTGGGCAGGATCTGGCGCAGCTGTTCGTACTCCAGCCGCGCTCCAGCCAGGTTGGCGGTGCGGACATGGGCTTCGGCCAGGGCACGGCGGGTGGCGACGTCTTTCGGGTGGGTCTTCAGCCACTGCTCGGCGATCGGCAAGGCCAGTTTCACGTTTTGCGTGGCCTGCGCAGCGAACAGTCGGCCGACCGTGTCGGGTGAAGGTTCCAGCTGGAACGCCTTGCGGTACAGCTCGACGGCCTGCGCCGGCTGCTTGCGCGCCATCGCCAGGTCGCCCAGCAGGCTGTTGCCGATCGCCAGCTTCGGCGACCGCTTGACGATCTGCTGGGCGCGGGCTTCGGCCTTCGGCAGTTCGCCCTGGCGCATTTCGACTTCGGTCAGCAGCACCTGCGCGGGCAGGTGGTCGGGCTGGGCGGACAAGGCTTTGTCGAGGCTGTAGGCCGCCCCCGGCAGGTTCTTGGCAGCCATCTGCAGCAGGGCGATTTCCACCTGTACCGGCGCCTCGTAGGGGGCAACCCGGGTAGCCGTGTTCAGCGTGTTCTTCGCGCCGGCCAGGTCGCCCGTGGTCAGCTGGGCACGCACCAGGGCCATCAGGACCGGCAGGCTGTCAGGAGCCTTGCTGGACAACAGCTGCGAAACCCTCAGCGCCTCGGCCCCACGGCCTGCGCTCAGGTGCGCTTCGACCAGCGCCAGGCTGGATCGCAGGTCCTTGACGTCGGCCACGTCGTAGGCCCGCTGCAGGAAGCGCAGCGCGTCGTCGGGCTTGTTCATGCGGCGTGCCAGCATGGCCTGCTCGTACATGGCTTCGGTGTTGCGCTCGTCGGCCTTCAGCACGCCGGTCAGCAGGGCGCCGGCACGGTCGAACTTGTTCTCGCTCATTTCCAGTCGGGCCAGGTTCAGCGTCGCCTGCAGCAAGGTCGGGTCGAGCCTGACGGCCTGTTCGAAGGCGGCGCGGGCGCCGGTCAAGTCGCGGCCTTGGGCCTTGGCCAGGCCGAGCAGGTTCTGGAAGCTCGGGTTGGCGGGCTGCCGCTTGACCAGCGCCTGGCTGACCGTCAAGGCCTTGGTCGTTTGCCCGGCCCGCAGGTACATGCCAACCAGCGCGTAGGCGGCCTGGGTCTGTCCCGGATCTTTCTTGTAGGCCGTCTCGAGCTGCGCCAGCGCGTCACCGGCCTTGCCGGTGCCCAGCAGGCTCAGCCCGTAGGCGGTGTAAAGCTCGGGGGCGTCATTGGTGCGCAGCGCCCTCTGCATCAGTTCGGCGGCCCGCGCGTTGCGCCCTTTTGCCATGTAGGCCGACGCCAGCAACGCTGTTGCCTGCGAGTCGTTGGCCGCCAATTGCAGATATTGCTCGAGCGTTTCGGCCGCGCGGTCGAAGTTGCCTTCGGCAAGGTAGATGTTGGCCAGCAGCTTGGCCACCGGGCTGCCCGGCTGCAGGCGCTGGAAGCCTTCGAAATACGGTTTCGCCTTCTCGCGCTCGCCCAAGCCGTAATGGGCCTGGCCATTCAATAGCAGCACCTGCGGACGGTAGCGGATGAACGGCAGCGGCACCGGGTCGAGCAACGCGGTGATCTTCGCCAAGGACGCCCGCATCACCTGCTTCTTGCCTTGGCGTTCGGCAAGCACGGCGCTGAGGTACCAGCCGCGCGGCTCCAAGGGCACTCGCTGCAGCAGTTCGGCAACGTCTTTCGTCGCTTCGTCGTCGCGTTTCAGGTCGATGAGGATGCCGGCGCGTGCCACCCGTGCATCGGCCATGTCGGGCTCGATTTCCAACGCCTTGCCGTAGGCGGCCAGGGCGCCAGCGAGATTGCCCTGCAGATGCAGGATCGACGCGAACTGCTGCTGCAGCGCCGCCGACCGCGGGTCCAGGGTTCGCGCCTTCTCGACGGCCGCCAGAGCTTCCTTGAACTGGCGCGCCCGGATGCGCAGCGGCACTTCCGCCAGCCAGGCGTCCACATTGTCAGGTGCCAGGGCTCGCGCGTCGTCGATGTCCTTGAGCGCACCGCGGGCGTCGTTCAAGTCGCCACGCGCGGCAGCCTTGATCAACAGCAGCTGCGCCTGAATGTCCGCTGGCAAGCCCAGCAAGGCGAACCGCGGCTGGTCGATGACTTCCTGCAGTTTGCCCTGGGCCACCAGCGTGCGCCCTAGCAGTACAACCAGTTCGGAGCGGTTGACCCCGAGTTGCAGGGCCTCGCTGAACTCGACTTCAGCGGCGGCGGCTTGGCCGCTGCCAAGCAGAGCCTTGCCCAGCAAAACGTGCACCTGCAGCAGCTTGCGATCTTTTTGCAGCGCGCTTTTCAGCAGTGTGATCGCGGCGGCGAGATCTTTTTTCTCGTAGCGCTCGAGAGCCTCTTCATAAGACCGCGAGGCCTGAGAGTCGACAGCGGCTCCGTGCGCACCGCCGACCAAGATTGCGATCAACGTCAGGCCGCCGATCTTCCGGCTCCAACAGGCTGTGTGGGCTGTCGCACTTTTCATCATCGCCTTTGGTAGTCGAATTTCGCGTCGAATTTCGCGTCGAATCTTGCGTCGAGTCTTGCGTCGAATTAGCCCGGATATTTCACAAACAGGAAGTCAGCGGTCTCGTGCCGAAACGCGTTTCCATCGGTATCTGACGCCAATGGAAAACCGAGAGCCAGCGGTGCCAAAGTGTACCGATGAGACTCTCGAGCGCCTTCGACCACTGCAAGGGGCATGGGCTGGTACGGCCACCGCCGTGTTCGCCAGATCGCGCAGCCGCCGTGCTGTCGCTGCTTGACGCCGCTTGACGCCGCTTGACGCTGCTTGACGCTGGGATGCGGGTTTATGGGTGGTGTCCCGCAAGATGATCTCCACTTAAACTTACTGATCGTTCAGTATCTAAAAAATTGATGGCGTCCAAGACTTCCCTCAGGCTTCGCGGCAAGGCTCCGGCCGACCTCACGGTCAGCACCGTGGCCGAGCCTCAATGGCCGGCCCGTCGCACCAACGCACAAATGACGGCTGAAACCACGGCCAAGATTCTGCGCGCCACCGTCGACTGCCTGGCCAGCCTGGGCTACGCCGGCACGACGCTGGCGCTCATCTCCGCGCAGGTGGGGGTGTCACGTGCGGCGTTGCTTTACCACTTTCAGAGCAAGGACGGGCTGATGGTGGCTGCCATCGAACACATCTTCGAAGACCTGCAGGGCTTCTACCGCCACGATGTGAACACCAAGGCCCACATCCGCGACCGCGTGCTGGCCATCCTGAAGAAGTCCTACATCTGGACGCAGTCGGCCGACCACACGGCGTTGATGGAATTGTCATTTGCAGCGCGCCGCTCACCCACGTTGGGTGCGCTGGTCAACGCGGCCTTGCGCCAGCACAACCAGCGCTTCGACGTGGCCTGGGAAGCGCTGCTGCAAAGCGCTGGCATCCCGGCTGAACGGTCGAGCCTGATCCGCGACTTCGGCGTGTCCACGATGCGCGGCCTGGCCGTGTCGCGGCTGCTGAAGGACGACGACCGCAGCATCGAGCGGCAAATGCAGATGCTCGAAAAGATCGTGCTGGCCGAACTTCGTCGGCGTGATTGACGGCACCTGATTCCTGGCAACTGCCGATTTTTTGAAACCACAAGGAGACAAGAGACCATGAGCACCCACCACCACCACCACCACCCCAACCCCAACCCGCAGCGGCTGTTGACACGCGCGATCGCCGCGCTGATTGCCAGCGGCGCCCTGCACGCCACGGCCAGTGCCCAGGCCGCAGCCGAGCCCAAGACCGACGCGCTGGAAACCGTGGTGGTCACCGCGCAGCGCGTGTCGCAGCTGGCGTCGAAGGCGCCGATCGCCATCACCGCGCTGTCGTCTGAAGAGCTGCGTTCGGCCGGCGCCACCACGGCCGTCAACCTGACCAACCTGGCGCCCAACGTGCTGATCTCGGCCGGCTCCAGCGCGTCCACCGACATCTCCATCCGCGGCATTGCCAGCACCAACACCACCGAGGTCGGCGACCCGGCCGCGGCCTTCCACATCGACGGCATCTACCTGGGCCGGCCGCAGTCGGCCGGCGCCACCTTCTACGACCTGGCGCGCATCGAGGTGCTGCGCGGGCCGCAGGGCACGCTGTATGGGCGCAATGCGACGGCTGGCGCCATCAACCTGATCACCAACAAGCCGGGCAAGAAGTTCGCGGCCGAAGTCAATGCCGACTTCGGCAACTACAACCGCCGGAACGTCGAGGCGATGGTCAACCTGCCCGTCAACGACATGCTGGCGTTGCGCGGCGTGGTGTCATCGACCACACGCGACGGCACCCTGGTCACCACCAGCGCGGCCAACGGCTTCAACAAGAACCGCGACGACGCGAACAACCTGTCGGGGCGCGTGCATGCGCTGTTCAGCCTGGCGCCCGCCACCCAAGTGCTGTTGACGGCCGACTTCAACCGCAACAAGGGCGTGGGCAACGGCAGCGTGTCGCTGGCCACCCACCAGACCAAGACGGGCGAAGAACAGCGCACGCAGCTGGGCAACCGCACCGAAGGCATCCGCAATGAAGAGGCCACCGGCCTGACGGTGGAAGCCAAGCACCAGATGGACTTTGCCGAGCTGACCTACCTGGGCGGCTACCGCACGTTTGACCGCGACAGCGCCAGTTCCACCCTTGGCATCACCAGCAAGACGGTGTCGGGCTTCAAGCAGAGTTCGCACGAACTGCGGCTGGCATTGAGCGACAGCAGGGCACCGCTGACGTGGGTGGCCGGCGTGTACTTGTTCGACGAACGCGGCGACATCGACAGCACGTTTGGCTCGATCCCCATCACACCGCAAATCCCCACCTTGTTTGGCGTACAACGCTTCCAGCAAGACCCTGTCACGTCCAAATCCAACGCCGTATTTGGGCAAGCCACCTACAAGGTCACACCCGTGGCGCGGCTGACCGCAGGGGTGCGTTACACCAAGGACGAAAAGGCCCGTGACGGCGTGCAAAGCCTGACCGTGCCACCGCCGCTGGCGCAGGTCAGCAACACCGCCATCAACAAGGCCCGTGTGAGCTATTCGCAAACCACCTACAAGCTGGGCGGCGAATACGACCTGTCGCCGACCACGCTGGTGTATGCCCATGTGGCCACCGGCTACAAGGCCGGCGGCTACTTCGACGGCGACAACACGCGCGGCGACAACACCTACCGGCCCGAGCTGTTGACGTCTTATGAAGCCGGCATCAAGGGCCGCTTCATGGACAACCGCGTGCGCCTGGCGGCGACCGCCTTCCGCTACGACTACAAAGACCTGCAGGTCAGCTACATCGCCATCAACCCGTTGACCAACGTCACTTGAACTGCGCTATGTCGAACCGGCCCAATTGGCTGCACCTACGCCTGCCGTCGCGCGCGACAACACCGACCTGGTGCTGTATCTGCTGGCGCAGGAATCCGAGTACACGGTGGGCCACATCGGCATCGACTGGAAGAAACTGCACGGCGGCATCCTGCAAGGCATGACGCGCTACTGGAACGACATTCCCACCGTGATGGTTTCGTTCGGCCACATGTACTACCTCTACGACGCGCCTTTCTGCCCCACCTACATCAACGCCTACACCTGGCTGCCCGACGTGCAACGCGCGGTGGTGCGCAAGCTGATGGGTGAAGAGGGATTCGAGGGCGTGAGCCCGGTAGATGCGTTTTGCGGGCAGGAAGCCGCGCGGTACTAGCTGCACCAAACGGCCGCTGCGCACATGCAGCACAGGCGAGTGCCATCAAGCTGCCAGCAGCTTACCGGCCGCATTGACGCCGTGGACGGCGGTGTTGTGAGCGCCGCGGGCCTTCCCGTTGATCTCGCAGAGATGGTTGGGTGCGACTCCGAGGGCGGCTTCAGTTCGGTAGGCCAGCAATTGCAGCGGCACCACGTGCAGAGTGGCCGACAGCGCGCCGCGATGCTCTGGCATGCGGCTGACGTGCACGCCGTGTTCGTTGCCGATGTGGATGTCATCGGAAGGTAGCGTTTTTGAACGCGCCCTTTTGTCCTCTCTTTCCGCACGATGGGCAGAGTCTGCGCCGCTTGCGACTGAACGCGGGCAGCTTGTCGTGGCCGCAGTCGCCATAACGCAGGCGCAGGAAGCCGTGGGCCAGGATGCCGCATTCGAGGAAGGCGTCGAACCCCGGCGGACTTCGGAGCCGCTGCGAGCGGCGGCGTGCAGGCTGAATCTGTCGATATCGGCACACAACGTGTGCCTGATGTCCGTTCCTTTGGGCAGGGCATGCGCGCGGCTCGATGGCCCGACCTTGGGCCCCGGATTGCAGGGTTGCGCGAGCCCAGGCGCATATCTGGCGTATCGGGGGAATCATGCAATTTTTCTACACCTACGCGCTTGGCGGTGGCGGCAGCCTATCGCCACTAACGGCAGTGCCCGAACCCTCTACTGTCGCGCTCTGGTTGCTTGGCCTGGCTGCGTTGACGCGACAAGCTCGAAGGGCAAACGCATGTCTGTCGCCGTCCTGACATCACGCAGCGCAGAAAATGCCGCGCAGTTTGTCGAAAATCCTTACAGCGACGGTAACAGGGCAGGACTATTTTCCTTATAAATCAGGCACTTAACACCGTGGCATTTTTCATGCATGGGTGAAGACATTGCTGTCATTCCGCGCAGCGTCAAAAGGTGAGAAGATGATTATGCAGACCGTATTTCCTCGTGCCTGTGCGGCATTCGTTGGAGCCTTGGCGGTTGTCGGCGCTCATGCTGCGACGGTGTCAGTCTTGGCAGGCGATCCCAACTGGGCGTCTTCGGGCAACAGCGGTGGCGGATCCAGCGCCATTACCTCCACCCAGGCGCGCAGCGGAAACGGGTCACTAGAGCTCACAGGCGACCGCACTCGCTTTGTTGGCCTGGGGAATCCATTCAGCGCCGCGAGCAACTTGGGGCTGCTCAATGACGTGTCACGCCTGACTTTCGAATGGAGCATCGCATTGGCCAGCCTGTCGGCACTGAGCCCTGACTACACGCCTTCGCTGCGTCTGCATGTCTGGGATGGCGCCCAGCGCAGTGAGTTGATCTGGGAAGGCGCCAACAACGGCACTTATGGCATGACCAGCAAGGGTGTGTGGTACGGGACGGGAGTCAATGACCGGTTCTCACGCTTCCAGACCGGACTGGGCATCACTCAGGACAACGCAGCCGACGTGTTTGTTTCACTGTCGAGCTGGCAGTCAGATGCAAACAGTGGTGGCACGCAGTGGTTTAGCGACAACGCGTATGTCTCTGCCATCAGCGTGGGCGTGGGCAGTTCGGTTGGTAACGGCTACAGAGCTTTCGCCGACAACGTGCGCTTTGCCATCGGCACCCAAGACAACACATACAACTTCGAGACTCCAGCTGCCGCAGGCATACCTGAGCCAACTTCGTTGGCCCTGGTTGGTCTGGCTATCGTCGGACTTGCCTTCTCTTCGCGCCGCAAGGCTTGAGCGCAATTCCCGTCCTGCAAGAAGTCCGGCATCGCCGGGCTTTTTTTTGAGGACGATGAAAGCCTGCGGGCCTTGCGTCGCTTGGGGTTCGCTAGGTGGCGTGCCGGTGTCTATGACGGTGCCGCCACCGTGAGCGACCAGACTGCGACGGCCACAGAACCGGCATTGCGCACCATGGCGCGGCGCCGCCTGCCGCCCATCAACTGGTTGAGCGAAACTGCCGGGACGCAAAGGCCCAGACCATGCGTGAAGCGTCGGGCCCCTGGCCGTCGCTGAAGGGGCGGCTGACGGCACCACCGCTCCAGGCGTGCGCCAGCCGGTCAACGGCAACCAGCGTGGCCACCGTGTTGCCCTTGCGTTTGTAGTCGGTGACGGACATGGGGTAACGCTTGCCCCGCTGGACCTGGCGCGCCGGGTCTGCCGCCGCGCCCGCTGCACTGGCCCAGGCCTGCACGGCGGCC